>CABUKY010000042.1 GCA_902492185.1 uncultured Collinsella sp. | reverse complement strand
CTGCCCGACGACAAGATCGTCGTCATGTGCACCGGTTCGCAGGGCGAGCCGCTGTCGGCCCTGTCCCGCATGGCCAATGGCGAGCACAAGACGCTCTCTATCCACGAGGGCGATACCGTCATCCTCTCGGCAACTCCCGTTCCCGGCAACGAGAAAGCCGTCCAGCAGGTCGTCAACAGCCTGGCCAAGCTCGGCTGCGACGTGTGGGATAAGAACCGCGCTCTTGTCCACGTCTCGGGCCACGGTAGCCAGGAGGAGCTCAAGCTCCTGATGGCCATGGCCAAGCCCACTTACTTTATGCCGGTTCACGGTGAGGCCGTGCATCTGCGCGCCCATGCCCAGCTTGCCCGCAAGATGGGCATCAAGGACGATCATATCTTTATCCTCGATAACGGCGACACGCTCGAGATGCGCGGCGGTATCGTCAAGCGCGGTACGCCCGTCGAGTCCGGCGTCGTCTACGTCGACGGCCTGCGTATCGGCGATACCGACCCCATCGTCCTGCGCGATCGTCAGAAGCTCGCCAATGACGGTATGGTTACCGCTGTTGCCATCGTCTCGCTTAAACACAAGAAGATCGAGGCCATTGAGTTCTCGGGCCGCGGCGTCTCGTTTGCCATCGACGACCAGTTCTCTGAGGATGCCTCCGCGTCCATCATGAAGACGATCGAGAGGGGCAAGTTCAGCTTTACGAGCAGCGGTTCCGATGCTATTCGTAAGGCCGTGCGCGATTCGCTCTCTAACTTTATCTGGAGCCGTACGCGCACCCGTCCGATGATCATCCCGGTCGTCATGGAGGTTTAGTTTGGCGCGTGGATCTGCACAAAACGCCAAAGGCAATAAGGCCAATAACCAACCGGCATCTGCTAAGGGTGCCGGTTCCCATCTGCGTGCCAATAAGGGCCACGAGGCGGACTTCGACGATTTTGAGCCCTTGGTCGAGCCCTCGGCCAACCGCGATATCGCCGGCGTGGTCATCGCCGTTTTGGCGATTGCGTCCTTCATTGCCGTGATTTCGCCGGCGACCGCACCCGTTACGGCTGCGGTTGCTGGTTTCTACCACCTGGGCTTTGGTCTGGGCGCCTACGTGCTGCCGATCGTCATTTTGCTGTTTGCCGCCACACTCTTTTTAGGCGAGGACTCGCCGCTCAACGCGCGCTCTGTTGCGGGCGGCGCCGTGGTCTTTATCGCCGTCGTCTCCATTCTGTCGCTGATGGTGCCGGGTACGAGCGTCTCGTGCGACCTTATGTTCACGCCGCAAAATCTGTCCGCCTCGGGTGGCTACATCGGTGCGTTTATTGCGAGTGCGCTGCAGAATGCTCTGGGTAAGCCTATCGCGATGGTAGTCCTGTTGGGCCTTGTCGTCTTGGGCCTGGTCATCATCGGCTTTTCGGTGGGTGGCGTTTTGCGCTCTGCTCGCGACCGTGCGGCCGATTTTGCCGAGCGCCGTCGTGCCGATGTCAACGCCAGCCCGTGGGGTGACGATGAGGCCCTGTCGGTGCCTGGTGTCGCCCGCCCCCGCCTGAGCATTCTTCGTCAAAAGGGCTCCGATGCTGCCGTGACCACGGTCATGGGTAACGATGTGGACCCGGTTTTGGACGATGACGACGAGGACGATGATCCGTTTGTCGACGTGTCCGATGCCGTGGAAGCTGAGCGCGCTAAGACAACGCTGCTGCCGCGCCGTCATGCCAAGAAGAGCAAGGCTGCGCCTAAGCTCAATACGAGTGAGCCCGACCCGACTTGGTCCGATAGCGAGATTGAGCTCACCGAGGGCGATGACGAGGACGACGAGGCTCCGATTGAGACCGCAAAGACAACTTTGCTGCCGCGTCGTCATGCCAAGCGCGACCAGGTAACCGGTCAGCTTTCGATGGAAGACGACCCCGATAAGATCGACGAGTCCGAGCCGCCGTTTGCCGTGAATCCTGTCTCGGCAGCACCTCAGATTCCCGACTTCTTGAAGCATCCCAAGGTTGCCGATGCGCCTGCCTCGAGTGCTGTCGAATCGGCTGCGGCTAGCGATGGGGGAGCGGACGGTGGCGCCGCAGATAACGAGGGCGAAGAAGAGGACGGCCTCAAGCTCCCGCCGCTCGAAATCCTGCATGCCAACCCGCAGTCGGCTTCCGCCGCGTCTTCGGACAAAGAGCTGGAGCAGACCGCTGAGTCACTGCAATCCACCTTGCTTGAGTTTGGCCGCAGTGCCCGCGTGGTCGGCTGGATCGCCGGCCCCACGGTGACGACCTTTAAGCTGCAGCCTGGTGAGGGCGAGCGCGTGAGCAAGATTTCGAGCCTTGAGGACGATATCGCGCTTTCGCTCGCTGCCCAGTCGGTGCGTATCTTTGCCCCGATCCCCGGCACCTCGCTCGTGGGCATCGAGATTCCCAACCGCAAGCGCCAGAACGTCAACCTGGGCGACGTTCTGCCCTATGTGAAGGGCGGTCCGCTCGAGTTAGCCATTGGTCGCGATGCCGAGGGCACGCCGGTTGTCGCCGATCTCGCCAAGATGCCCCACCTGCTTATTGCCGGTACCACGGGTTCCGGTAAGTCGGTCATGATCAACTCCATCATCACGACCCTGCTCATGCGCGCCCTTCCCGAGGATGTTCGCCTGATCATGGTCGACCCCAAGCGCGTCGAGCTTGCGGGCTATAACGGTCTGCCGCATCTCTATGTGCCCGTGGTGACCGAGCCCAAGCAGGCCGCGAGCGCTCTGCAATGGGCCGTGTCCGAGATGGAGCGTCGCCTGAAGGTCTTCGAGCGTCTCAACGTGCGTAAGATCTCGACCTACAACGAAAAGCAGGCCGCCGGCGAGTTTGAGCATTACGATAACCCGCCGCAAAAGATGCCCTACTTGGTCATCATCATTGACGAGCTCTCGGACCTGATGATGGTCGCCGGCAAGGACGTGGAGGCCTCGATTGTGCGTATTGCGCAGCTGGGCCGTGCCGCCGGCATTCATCTTATCGTGGCCACGCAGCGCCCCAGTTCCAACGTAGTGACGGGCCTTATCAAGGCCAACATCACCAACCGCATCGCCTTTAATGTCGCCACGGGCATCGACTCGCGCGTCATCATCGACCAGATGGGTGCCGAAAAGCTCACCGGTTTGGGCGACATGCTGTTTTCCAAGGTCGACTGGGGCAAGCCTCGCCGTATCCAGGGCTGCTTTGTCTCGGACGACGAAATCAACGAGATTGTCGAGTTCGTCAAGTCGCAGAGCGAGCCCGACTACCACGAGGAGATCCTGTCTGCCGTGGCGCCTGCTTCCATGTCCATGGCGGGTGGCGGCGGCATTGTCCGCACCGGAGTCGCCGAGCCGCAAGACGATGATCCGCTCATCTGGGAAGCCGCCCATATTGTGGTGGAATCGCAGCTTGGCTCCACATCTGGCCTGCAACGTCGTCTGAAGGTTGGCTATGCGCGTGCCGGGCGTATTATGGATATGCTGGAAGAAAAGGGTGTCGTCGGCCCGCCCGACGGTTCCAAGCCGCGCGAGGTCCTGTTGGACGAGGAGGGGCTTGCCGCGCTGGAGTCTGTCGACGCCGAGATGGCACGTGAAGATCGTGAGTTTGGAGGATTCTGATGGCTGCACGCTTTGGTGACATGCTGCTTGAGCAGCGTCGCCGAATGGGCCTTTCCATTCAGCAAGTCGCCAACACCATCAAAATCAGGCCGCAGATCATCGAGTTTTTCGAGACCGGTAACTTTGCTTCGATGCCGCCGCGCGGCTATGCGCAGGGCATGATTTCGAGCTATGCTCGCTTTTTGGGCCTCAATCCGCGCGAGGTCGTCAATGCCTACTTTGACGATCTGATGGCATACGAACGCGAGACGTCGCAGCAGGGCGGTCGTTTTCAGGACGCCGCCGGCTACGTCAATTCGCGTTCCTCGGTCGATAACGGGCGCTTCCTGATGGTTCAGGGCGGTCGTTCGACCCGCTATGGACAGCGTCCTCAGCAGGCCGGTTATATTACCGAGACGGGTTCGGGCGAGGAGATTCGCTCACAGCGTGACCGGTTCCGCAGTACGCCGATGCCCGAGGACCGTGCACTTCCCGCTGCCCGAGGCGTGGCGCGTGACCCTCGTGCCGGCTACGGCGACGGCGGCTATTCCGATCGCGGTTACCGTGGTGCCTCTACGGGACGCTCTCGCGGTGGCTATGCGGATGCCGATACCACGCAGGTGACGCCGCGTCTTCGCTCTCAATCACAGCCGTATGGCCAGCGCTCTTCGGCTCCGCGTTCGGGCCAGCGTGGCTATCAAGGCCGCGGTGAACTTGCGCCCCGCTCGGGTCAGCGCAGCCTTCAGGGCCAGGGTGGCTATCGCGGCCGTTCCGATAGCAATCGCGGTCGTATGCCTCAGGGAGGCGGCCGCAGCAGTTCCGGTCGTGGACGCGGCGGATCACGTACTCCTCAAAACAACGGGCTCGATCCGCGTATCGTCTACGCCGGCATCGGTGCCGTTGTGCTGCTGTTGATTGTGCTCATCGTGGTGCTTCTGCGTGGCTGCGCATCTTCGGCGCCCGAGAACACGCCCGAGACGCCCACTGCTACCAAGATGACGACCAAGAAGTCTTCTAAGAAGACCGAAACGGTCGACGAGGACGATGACACCGATGAGGCGACGGATGAGTCGACTGATTCGGACGCTACCAAGACGACGGCCAAGAAGGAAGAGAACGAGGTCACGAAGGTCAAAGTCTCCGTTGCCAAGGGAAAGACCGCGTGGATTGAGGTCAAGGTTGACGGCAAGTCGGTCTATGGCGCCCAGGCGACTGGCCCCTTTGAGCAGGAGTACACGCCCGAGTCTTCGATCGAGATCACCACGTCCAAGCCTTCCGATGTCACCGTTACCAAGAACGGTGAAAAGGTTCGTTACGATACCAAGACCTCGGGCGTGGCGCGTGTGACGATCACCGTTCCCAAGAAGGAGACGTCTGATTCCGAGAATGGTGAAAGTTCTGATGGTACCGACACCACCGATGGTACCGATACCACCGACGGTACCGATGCCCAGTCCACGGATGGCGCCGATACCGCAACTGACGGTCAGACACCCACCGATTCTACCGACAATTCGTACGATAGCTACTAGGCCGCTCGTACGCGAAAGGAAACATCATGGCTAAAGATTCCAGCTTCGACGTCGTGTCCGAGGTCAACATGCAAGAGGTCGATAATGCCTTTCAACAGACCACGCGCGAGATTTCCCAGCGCTATGACCTTAAGGATTCCGGCGCCACGATCGAGCTTTCGAAGGGCGACAAGCTCTTTACGATCAACGCCCCGGCCGACTTTGTCTCCAAGCAGATTGTCGACGTGCTGAGCTCCAAGCTCATCAAGCGCGGCATCGACCTCAAGGCCGTCTCGTGGGATGCTCCGCAGGCGGCATCGGGCGGCACCGTGCGCGTGCTCGGCCATATCGTCGAGGGTATCGACCAAGCGACCGCCAAGAAGATCAACAAGGACATCAAGGACCAAAAGCTCAAGGTCAAGGTGACCATCGAGGCCGACAAACTGCGTGTTTCCTCTGCTTCGAAGGACGCGTTGCAGTCCGTGATCCAGTTCCTGCGCGACCAGGACTACGGCCAGCCGCTGCAGTTCACCAACTACCGCTAATATCAATCGAAAGGACCGCTCTCCAACATGGATACACCGTTGGGCTCCGTGCTCTACATCACCCTCGGGTGCGCTAAGAACGAGGTTGACACTGACCGCATGCGTTCTCTTTTGACCGCCGCGGGCTACGAGGAGGCATTCGACCCGCAGGATGCCGATATCGCCATCGTCAATACTTGCTCGTTCCTCGCCTCCGCAACGTCCGAGAGCATCGAGACCACGCTCGAACTCGCCAACGAGGTTCAGGACGGCGTTCGTTCTTGCCCCATCGTCATGTGCGGCTGCGTGCCGTCGCGCTATGGCGATGACCTACCTGACGAGCTGCCCGAGGTCGCTGCCTTTGTGAAGGCCGACGAGGAGGACGGCATCGTGGCGGTCATCGATGGCGTGCTGGGTGTCGAGCGCGAGATTGCAGCCTATATCCCGCAGGTCAAACGTACCGTCGAGGGTGCTGTCGCCTACGTCAAGATTTCCGATGGCTGCAACCGCTTCTGCAGCTTCTGCATGATTCCCTACATCCGCGGCCGCTATCATTCGCGCAATGCCGAGAGCATCATCTCCGAGGTGCGCGACCTGGTTGCCGGCGGTGTGCGCGAGATCGTGCTGATCGGCCAGGACACGGGCATCTGGGGTACCGACTTTGCCGACGAGGACGTCGCCGATGGCTCGCCGCGCAATCTGGCGCAGCTGCTGCGTGCCGTCGCCGAGGCCGTGCGCCCGCACAACGTTTGGGTCCGCGTGCTCTATCTGCAGCCCGAGGGCATGACTGACGAACTCATCGAGACGATTCGCGATACGCCCGAGGTGCTGCCCTATATCGATATCCCCGTGCAGCACTGCGACGCGCGCATTCTCAAGGCCATGCGCCGTTCTGGTTCGCGCCAGGAGCTCGAGGACCTGTTCCGCGATCTGCGTGAGCGTATCCCCGGCATCGTGATCCGTTCCACGGCCATGGTCGGCTTCCCGACCGAGACCGACGACGAGTTCCGCGACCTTATCGACTTTATGGACACCGTCGGCTTTGACTACACGAGCGTCTTTGCCTACTCGCAGGAGGAGGGCAGCCTGGCCGCTAAGATGGAGGGTCAGGTCGACGAAGAGGTCAAGCTCGAGCGCGCCCAGGAGGCCATGGACCTGGCCGAGTCGCTCGGTTTTGCCGCCACCGCCGCACATGTGGGCGAGCGCGCCCAGGTGATCGTCGACGGTATCGAAGAGACCGAGGATGGCGCCGAGCTGATCGGCCATGCCTGGTTCCAGGCGCCCGATTCCGATGGCGCGGTGCATCTGGACGCCAGCGAGGCGTCCGTGGGCGATATTCTGACCGTCGAGTTTACCGATAGCTTCTGCTATGAGCTTATCGGTCATGTTGTGGAGTAGGAGAGCGTCGTGGCTAACGAGAGCAATAAGGAACTGACGAGTGTCTGGACGCCCGCCAACATCGTGACGTGCGTTCGCATCGTCTTTATCCCGGTGTTCATGATCGTGTCGGCGCTTTCTCACACGAGTGTTGCCGGTACGGATTGGAGCACCTTCGACGGCCCGCTCGCCGCCGCTGCCTTCATTCTGTATGTGATCCTGTCGTGCACCGATAAGGTCGACGGTTATCTGGCGCGTTCGCGCAACGAGATCACCGACTTCGGTAAATTCTTGGACCCCATCGCCGATAAGCTGCTTGTGTTCTCGGCCCTGCTGCTGTTCTTGGATTTTGGCGCGGTGACCGTGTGGTCGGTGTTCATCATCCTGTTCCGTGAGCTGCTGGTGAGCGCCCTTCGCATGGTTGCGAGTGCGGCCGGTGTGGTCGTTGCGGCCGATAAGCTCGGCAAGTACAAGACAGCGACTACGATGGTTTCCATCTGCGGCTATCTGTGCGTCTTTGCGTTGTCTGGCCTTAACCTGGCCCCGGTGGCGCTGACGCTCGGTATCTATGGCGTCTCACGCTTCCTGTACGCCGTGGCCGTTATCCTGACCGTTATCTCGGGCGCTCAGTACTTCTGGAACTGCCGCAAGATCGTCTTTTCGGTCTAGGTCCTGGTAGGCATGACGGAATCATTTGAGCAGATTGCCGCGCATAACGAAGAGCTCGCACGCGATATTGTCGAGCGCGCGAGCGCTCGGGGCGTGACGGTTTCGACGGCTGAGTCGCTGACGGCGGGTATGATCGCCTCGACGATTGCGGATATCCCAGGCGCCTCGGCGGTGCTGCGTGGCGGTGCGGTGACCTACTGCGATGAGATCAAGCATCGCGTGTTGGGTGTTGAGCGGGAGACGCTCGACCGCTATACCGCGGTGTCGCATCAGACCGCGCGCGAGATGGCTGTGGGTTCGCTGGAGCTGTACCAGAGTGATATTGCAGTGAGCGCAACGGGTTATGCCGGCCCCGGCGGTGGCACTGAGGACGATCCGGCGGGCACTTTCTATATTGGCTGGGCGTATCGCGCGGCTGATGGGAAAGTGCCAGTCGTGGACTCTGTGCGCTGCCACTATGAGGGCGACCGTTCGTGTGTTCGTGCCCATGCGGTCGCGGAGGCATTGGGTCGAATTGTCCTTGTGCTCATCTCTATGGAATAGACGTGTTTTAAGGGGCCTTAGTGCCCCTTAATTGTGGAGATAGGGACCTCAGAAGAATTTAGCGTTTGTGCTGGTCATAGGTGTATTTTTGCCTGCCTTATTCTTATTTGGCCCTTTATGGTCAAGCATTTGGTCAGTGTTTGGTCGGCGTTTGGTTGGGTTTTGGAAAGGTCGGCTGCATATGATTTATCTGAACGGTTGACCACGAACAGCCGTTCGTTTATTATCGATGCATGTTGTTAAGAGGAGGGCTATTCATGGCCAAGAATTCAGGTCCCGTACGTACCGTTCATGCTCGCACGACGGGTAAAGAGCGCGATGAGATGATCGCCACCACCAAGGCCGAGATCGAGAAGAAATTCGGCCAGGGTTCCATCATGAGGTACGGCGACGGTGGCCCCGAGCTCGAGGTCGAGGCCATCCCTACGGGCGCCCTGGCCCTCGATGCCGCTCTGGGTATCGGCGGTGTGCCGCGCGGCCGAATCGTCGAGATCTACGGTCCCGAGTCCTCCGGTAAGACGACGCTTTCGCTCGAGATCTTGGCCGAGGCCCAGGCAATGGGTGGCGTTGTGGCATTTATCGATGCCGAGCACGCGCTCGATCCCACGTATGCCGCGCGCATCGGCGTGGATATCGACGAGGTGCTCATTTCCCAGCCCGATACGGGCGAGCAGGCGCTCGAGATTGTTGACATGCTCGTGCGTTCCGGCGCCATCGATGCCATCGTCGTCGACTCCGTCGCCGCGCTGACCCCGCGTGCCGAGATCGAGGGAGAGATCGGCGACACTACGGTTGGTCTTCAGGCTCGCCTGATGAGCCAGGCGCTCCGCAAGCTCGCCGGCTCGCTGTCTAAGTCCAACACGACGTGCATCTTCATTAACCAGCTGCGTGAGAAGATCGGCGTCATGTTCGGCAACCCCGAGACCACGACGGGCGGTCGCGCCCTTAAGTTCTTCTCTTCGGTGCGTATCGACATTCGCCGTATCGACAGCATTAAGCTTAAGGACGAGGTTATCGGTAACCGCGTGCGCGCTAAGGTCGTTAAGAACAAGGTGGCAGCTCCGTTCCGTTCTGCTGAGTTCGACATCATGTACGGTACGGGCATCTCTAAGGAGGGCTCGATTCTGGACATGGCTGTCGAGTGCGGCATCTGCAAGAAGATGGGCTCCTGGTTTGCCTATGGCGAGGACAAGCTCGGCAACGGTCGCGAGGCCGCCAAGGCGTTCCTGCGCGAACACCCCGATTGCGCCGACGAGATTGAGCATAAGGTCCGCCTTACCTGCGGGCTTGAGTTTGATGACGATGCTCCGTCTGAGGTCGAGCTGACCGATCAGCCTGCGCCCGAGGAGTTTGACGAGCTTTACGCCATCGATGGTTCCGCCATGCTCGAAGATGACGACGAGTAGCGGTTACGCTCATGTCGTATACGGTTACCGAGGCCACGGTCGTCTATCCCGATAAGAAGGCGGCCTCCTCGTTCTCGAGCGGGTATGCGTCCAAAAAGCCTTGCGCACATATCGATTGTGAGCTTGAGGACGGTTTTGAGCGGTCCATTTGGATTCCCGTGCGGGTCGCGCGGCTGTATGTCAAAAACCGCCCCGATCTTCCCTGTGATTGGGACAACTTTCGTGAGGCGGTGCAGCTCATCGAGCGTAAATGTGCACTTACCATGGTGACCGAGATGTTATCGCGCCGCGACCATGCGACGGGTGAGGTCCGTGACAAGTTGGCTCGTTACGGCTTTCGCCAGCCCGCGATTGATTTCGCCGTCGAGCGCGCCACCGAGTATCGCTTTTTAGACGAGAACCGCTTTTGCTCGTACTTTATCGAGGAACGCAAGCGGCGCGGTTGGGGACAGCGCAAAATCGAGACCGAGCTCAAGCGTCGTCATGTCGTGCTCGATGACATTCCCGGTTATCCCGAGGATTATTTTGCCGTCGAAGACGATTTGGCGCGTGCGTCAGCCCTGCTCGCCAAGCGACGTGTTCCAGAGACGCGCGGATTCGAAAAACTGGTTCGGTTTTTGATGGGCAAGGGCTTCTCGTATCACATCGCCGCCGATGCCGTTAAGGCACGTCTCGATGCCGAATGCGGGGAATGTGCGCTTTAGGCGTATGCGTTTTGTGGCCCTGCCGTTCACCGCTTTTTAGCCGCCGTGCTGGGGCCATTTATTTGACAGTTGTTGTGGTTCAACGTACGATAAACACTGTCATTTGCTTTGTGATATGTGCTCATCTGTGATGAGTTTGTTTATATGTTTATCTGTATCCGACCCGCATAAGCTGCGCCCATATTACTCAAATGTCGCGAGCCGTTCGTAAGGACGGTTCGCTTTGTTGTGTAACGAATCCATAAAAAGGAGTGAGCATGCCTATCATCGCAGCGCTCGTTGGCATCGTTTTGGGTGCCATCGCCGCCATTGCCTACATGCGCACCGCCAAGCAGGGTAGTCTTCACGAGGCCGACGAAAAGATTCAGTCGGCACACGCACAGGCTGAGTCCCTGATCGGTGATGCAAAGCGTCAGGCCGAGACCCTCAAAAAAGAGGCTCTGCTTGAGGCTAAAGAGGAAATCATCAAGAACAAGCAGGCCGCCGAGGCCGAGGATAAGCAGCGTAAGAACGAGATTCGTACGCTCGAGAATCGCGTGATGCAACGCGAGGAATCCCTCGATCGCCGCAACGACGCTCTCGACAAGCGCGAGCATCAGCTGTCCAGCCAGGCCGGTCAGGTCGAGAAGCGCTCCCGTGAGCTCGAGGAGCTCTGCGCAAAGCAGACCTCCGAGCTTGAGCGTATCGCCGACCTTACCCGCGAGGACGCCCACAAGGAGCTCCTCGATAAGGTTCGCGGCGAGGTCACCCACGAGGCCGCCACGATTATTCGCGAGTCCGAGCAGCAGGTTCGCGCCGAGTGCCACAAGACCGCCCAGGAGATTCTTTCCCTGGCGATTCAGCGCTGCGCTGCCGACCACACTGCCGAGGTCACCGTTACCTCCGTGCACATTCCCTCTGATGACCTCAAGGGCCGTATCATCGGTCGCGAGGGTCGCAACATCCGCACCTTCGAGCAGGTTTCCGGCGTCAACCTCGTGATCGACGACACGCCCGAGACCGTCGTTCTTTCGAGCTTCGACCCGGTCCGTCGTGAGACCGCCCGTGTCGCCCTCGAGAACCTCATCGCCGACGGCCGCATTCACCCTGCCCGCATCGAGGAGATGTATCACAAGGCTGCCGACCTGGTTCAGCAGCGCGTGCGCGAGGCTGGCGAGCAGGCTGCCTTCGATACCGGCATCCACGACCTGCACCCCGAGATCGTCAAGACCCTTGGCGCCTTGCGCTACCGTACCTCGTTTGGTCAGAACGTGCTTCAGCACTCCCTCGAGGTCTCTGATCTGTGCGGCGTGATGGCTTCCGAGCTTGGCCTGGACGTTGTGACCGCCAAGCGCGCCGGCCTGCTGCACGACCTGGGCAAGGCAATCGACCACGACGTCGAGGGCCCGCATGCCGTCATTGGCGCCGAGCTTGCCCGCCGTTATGGCGAGAAGCCCGTTATCGTCCACGCTATCGAGGCTCACCATGCCGATGTCGACCCCAACACGGTGCTCGATGTCCTGGTGCAGGCCGCCGATGCTGTCTCCGCCTCTCGCCCCGGTGCCCGTCGCGAGTCTGCCGAGAACTACATCAAGCGCCTTGAGAAGCTCGAGGAGATCGCCAACTCCCATGACGGCGTCGAGCGTACCTATGCCATGCAGGCTGGTCGCGAGGTCCACGTCATGGTTCAGCCGGACAAGATCTCCGATGCCCAGTCCACGGTTCTGGCTCACGATATCGCCCATCAGATCGAGGAAGAGATGGAGTATCCCGGTCAGGTGCGCGTCGTCGTGATTCGCGAGAGCCGCGCTGTCGATATCGCTAAATAACATGAGCGACGCGAACGAGCTCATCTCATTTATCGCGTCGATGTCGGGGGAGGGCAACCTTCGCGTCGAGGAGAACCTTGGCGAGGGGTATGTCCGCCTTCGCGTTTCGGAGGCCGAGCGGCGCCAGGCAAAGCACGACATTCAGCATGTCGAGGATATCGTCATCGAAATGCTCCGTAATGCTCGCGATGCCGGCGCCGACAAGGTCTATTTAGCCACGACCAAGGAAGATGGCGTCCGCACGCTTGTCTTTCTGGATAACGGCTCGGGTGTTCCGCAGGATATGCAAGAGCGAATCTTCGATGCCCGCGTTACCTCCAAGCTCGAGAGCATGAAGATGGACCGTTGGGGCGTTCACGGTCGTGGCATGGCATTGTTTTCGATCAAGCAGAACACCGACGAGGCCCGTGTGGTCACATCCGGTGTCGATCTTGGTTCAGCCTTTAAGGTGAGCGTTGCGGCCGACCGTCTCAGTGAGCGTGCCGATCAGTCCAGCTGGCCCCAGGCCGTCAAGGATGAGGACGGACGTTATGTCTGTGCTCGCGGTCCGCATAATATTATTCGCGCTGCTTGTGAGTTTGCGCTCGAGGAGTTGCGTGGTTGCGATGTCTATCTTGGTTCTCCGTCTGAGATTGCCGCGACACTTTATGCTCAGGCGTCAAGTCGGCTCGATACGTCTCGTCTCCTGTTTATTGATGATGAGAGCGAGCTTCCG
>CABUKY010000041.1 GCA_902492185.1 uncultured Collinsella sp. | reverse complement strand
CCAGCATATCCCTGCATTTTTTAAACGTTATATACGAATACTCTTGTTTGGTAAAGTGCAACGTGATAGGGTCTTTACCACTTGATAGAGGCGCGGGCACGAAGAGCCGCGGGCGAGCCGGCAGGCTTTGACCCCGTGGGGAGGCGAAACCCGCCGAACTGGGTTTTACGGGCACGAACAACCTGGTGGGCCTGTGGGAAACACCCACAGGACTGTCTGCAGCAATGCGGGAGCGCTATCCGGACATTGGGTCCACGCTATGCGGATTCGATGCGCGATGGCGCCGTCTGGATAGCGAGGTTTACGGGACATGGCATTGACCCCCAACGAGGCATATGCGGCCAAGCAGCCGTTTGTGGACAAGGAGACGCTCGAGCATATCGTCGAGCAGTTCCCCACGCCGTTTCATCTATACGACGAGGCGGGCCGCCGCAACATGCAAGAAGTGCGCGACGCCTTTGCATGGAACCCGGGCTTTAAGGAATACTTTGCCGTCAAGGCCAACCCCAACCCGGCGCTCATCTCCATTCTCAACGAATACGGCTGCGGCTGCGATTGCTCGAGCTATACCGAGCTCATGATCGCCCGCTCGCTGGGTATCACAGGACACGACATCATGTTCTCGTCCAACGACACGCCGGCTGCCGACTTTGAGCTCGCCGACAAGCTGGGCGCCATCGTCAACTTTGACGACATCAGCCACATCGAGTTCTTTGAGCGCGTTGCGGGGCCCATCCCCAAGACGGTCAGCTGCCGCTTTAATCCAGGCGGTCTGTTCCAGCTCTCCAACGGCATCATGGACAACCCGGGCGACTCCAAATATGGCATGACCACCGAGCAACTCTTCGAGGCCTTCCGCATGCTCAAGGCCAAGGGCGCCGAGGACTTTGGCATCCACGCATTCCTTGCCAGCAACACCGTCACCAACGACTACTACCCCAAGCTCGCGCGCATCCTCTTTGAGCTTGCCGTACGCCTGGAGCGCGAGACCGGCGCACACGTCGCCTTTATCAATCTGTCCGGCGGTGTGGGTATCCCCTACCTGCCCGAGCAGCAGGCTAACGACATTCACGCCATCGGCGAGGGCGTACACGCGGCATACGACGAGATCCTGGTCCCCGCCGGCATGGGCGATGTGGCCATCTGCACCGAGATGGGCCGCTTTATGATGGGCCCCTACGGCTGCCTGGTCACCAAGGCTATCCACGAGAAGCAGATCTACAAGGACTATATCGGCGTGGACGCCAGTGCCGTCGACCTCATTCGTCCCGCCATGTATGGCGCTTACCACCACATCACGGTGATGGGCCAGCCGGACGGTCCTGATAAAACCGCAGCCCCCGTCACAAACACGTACGACATCACGGGCAATCTGTGCGAGAACAACGACAAGTTCGCCATCGATCGCGAGCTGCCGCATATCGACATGGGCGACCTGCTTGTAATTCACGATACCGGCGCGCATGGCTACTCCATGGGCTACAACTACAACGGACGCCTGCGCTCCGCCGAGGTCCTGTTGCGCCCCGATGGCTCGGCCGACCTCATCCGCCGCGCCGAGCGCCCGGGCGATTACTTTGCCACGCTCGACGTGCTGCCGAGAGCTGCTGGCCAAATCGCGCGCCGAAAGCGCCCGCCGTCGCGCTCAGGACGAGCGTCTGGCCGTCGCCGCTCAATGGAACAAACGCATCCAGATCGCGGAAGCGAAGGGGAAGAACATGGATATCCGCAATCTCGAGGGCTCAATCGTCGCCCTTGTCACGCCGTTTAAAAAGGACGGCAGTGTCGACTTTGACGCGCTTGAGCGCCTTATCGATTTCCACCTGCAAAATGGCACTGACGCCATCCTCACCCTGGGCACCACCGGAGAGAGTGCCACGATGACCGACGACGAGGACAACTCCGTCGTCGCCGCAGTGGTCAAGCAGGTTGCGGGCCGCGTCCCCGTCATCGCCGGCTCGGGCTCTAACTCCACGCAGACCATGCTCACCAAGTCGCTCACTTACCAGGGCCTGGGCGCCGATGGTCTGCTGCTCATTACCCCCTACTACAACAAGTCTAACGAAGAGGGCATCTACCAGCACTTTAAGACCGTGGCCGACGCCGTGGACATCCCCTGCATTCTATACAACATCCCCGGCCGCTGTGGCTGCGGCATCAGCGAGCGCAACGTAGAGCGCTTGGCCGCGCATCCCAACATCATGGGCATCAAGGAG
Source organism: uncultured Collinsella sp. (assembly GCA_902492185.1). Lineage (GTDB taxonomy): Bacteria > Actinomycetota > Coriobacteriia > Coriobacteriales > Coriobacteriaceae > Collinsella. The sequence continues at coordinate 10,780 of CABUKY010000041.1, read as the reverse complement.
GCCTCGGGCAACGTCGCCTACGCAGCCAAGATCGCCCACCTGCTGTCCGATGACTTCCGCATGTACTCGGGCGAGGACGCGCTGACCGTGCCGCTCATGAGCCTGGGCGCCTCGGGCACCATCAGCGTGTGGGCCGATGTTCAGCCGCAGCTCGTGCACGACATGTGCCGCGCTTATCTGGACGGTGACGTGGCGCGTGCCCGCGATATCCAGATTGCCGGTCAGCCGCTCATCAATGCCCTCTTTAGCGAGGTCAACCCCATCCCCGTCAAGGAAGCGCTCGCTCAGATGGGTATGATCGAGGCAAACTACCGCATGCCGCTGTGCCCCATGGCAGACGACACGCGCTCTGCACTTACCGATGCTCTGAAGGGAGCTGGTCTGCTTGATTAAGACCGTCATTATGGGAACGGGCCGCATGGGCTCGCTCATCCGCACTACCGCCGAGGGCGTTGTCGACGCCGCCGGTCAGCCCGTTTTTGATATCGTCGCCCAGATTGGCTTCGATTTGAGCGAGCTCGAGAACGCACCGGCCGCCGATGTGATTATCGACTTCTCGAACGTCGTGACCTTCGATGCCGTCGTCTCCTATGTCGAGCGCACGGGCGCGGCGTTGGTCTCGGGCACCACAGGCTACACACCCGATCAGATGGACCGCCTGCGCGAGCTGGGTCAGAACGCCCGCGTCATGCACTCCGGCAATTATTCCATCGGTATCGCAGCCCTGCGCCATCTGGTAGCACAGGCCACACGCGAGCTGCCCGGCTTTGACTGCGAAATCGTCGAGACGCACCATAACCAAAAGGTCGACGCCCCCAGCGGCACTGCCAAATTGTTGCTCGACGCCGTCGTCGAAGCCGAGCCCGAGGCAGGCTACCACCCCGTCTATGGCCGCGAGGGCATGTGCGGAGCGCGCGACCCCAAGGAGATCGGCATGCACTCGCTGCGCGGTGGCACTGTCGCCGGCGTGCACGAAGTGAGTTTCTTTGGCCAGGACGAAGAAGTCACGCTCACGCATCGCGCCACGAGTCGTCAGATCTTTGTCAACGGCGCCCTGGCAGCCGCGCAGAAGCTCGTCGCCCGCGAGCCCGGCTTCTATACGTTCGACCAGGTCATGTTTGCCTAACCAGGTATCTACCGTACCCACGCAAAGGAGAAACAGTATATGAGTAACGCAGCCGAGATGGATGCCCAGGAGATTATCAATTACATCGCCACCGCGCCTAAAAAGACACCCGTCAAGCTGTATGTGCGCGAGAAGCCGGGCATGAAGGTCCAGTGGGGCAATGCACACGTCTACGGCGGTCGTCGAGGCAAGACCGTCTTTGGTGACTGGGATGAGCTCAAGGCAATCCTCGACGCCAACGCCGATTCCATCGATTACTACGATGTGGAGAACGATTGCCGCAACTCCGCCGTGCCCATGCTCGACCTTAAGGGCATCAACGCCCGCATCGAGCCGGGCGCGATCATCCGCGACCGCGTCGAGATTGGCGACCGTGCCGTCATCATGATGGGCGCCATCATCAACATCGGCTCCGTTATCGGCGAGGGTTCCATGATCGATATGGGCGCCGTGCTAGGCGGCCGCGCCACCGTGGGCAAGAACTGCCACATCGGCGCCGGCACCGTGTTGGCGGGCGTCGTGGAGCCCGCAAGCGCCACGCCCGTCATCATCGAGGACGATGTCATGATCGGCGCCAACGCCGTGGTCCTGGAGGGCGTGCGCGTGGGCAAGGGCGCCGTCGTGGCTGCCGGTGCCGTGTGCGTCGAGGACGTCCCCGCCGGCGCCGTCGTGGCCGGCGTTCCTGCCCGCGTCATCAAGATGCGCGACGCCCAGACCGACAGCAAGACCGGCCTGGAAGAGGGCCTGCGCCAGCTTTAATAGTTACGGCGTTTTACCAAACGCCGTAACGACCCGACGCTGCAAACGCCCCTAAGCGGCAATCTGACGTTCAATCGTCGGGCATGACCAGAAGGTCAATGCCCTCCTCTTTCGCGTCACCTTGCTCGCCTAGGGGCGTTTTCGCTGGCGCATGCTCAACCTACGGCGCAATGTCAGCGACCAAGCCGAAAACAAAAAGGCCGAAGTCCCGAAGGGTTTCGGCCTTTGTTTTCCGCAGCGTCCAAGCGCAGTTTATCGGTTCTCGATGCTGCCGATGTTCTTGAGCTCAATGGAGATGAGGCCGTTGGGCTCGTTGACAAACTCGATGTATTCGGAGTTCGAACCCATCTCGGCCGGGAAGCTGATTTCGATACCCGTGTCGGTACGGATCTTATGATTGCGCACCGCCGCGCGTTCGACCTGCTTGCGCTCCACGGGCACACGCTCAGGCACCTTCTCCTCGGTCAGTGCGGCGCGCACACTCTCCTTGATAACCGGTTCGTCCTCAAAGACCTCGTCGACGATATCCCAAGGCGGCAGTTCCTCGTCATCCTCAACCTTCTCGGCAACGGCAGCCTTAACCTTAGCGAGCGCTACAGCCGTGTTGGCACCGTGCTCCTCGGCGACTTCCTCGACCACACGCGTCACGGTGTCGATGACCTCCTTGCCCGATACGCCCGTGTCGCACTGCAGCAGGCCATCGGGGATAAGCATACGGTCCTCGCCGGCAATCTTGCGCTTCTTGTCCACGTAGCCGATCTCCATGGTACTCGCGCGCACGATGGCATAGCTCGGCACCTTTTGCGAGGGGTTCGGCAGAATGGCGTAGTGGCGCGCGATGTCGTTGCGCACCTCCCCCTCCTCGCGGCCCACTTCGTGCATAAAAGCCTGCTTGGAGCCCAGCAGCATCACGGCAAACCAGCGGGCATCCTCATCGTCGTCAAAATCGGCCACGAGCACGTCGGTGGACTCGGCTTTCTCGGCTTTGGTGAGCTCGGAGGAAATAAACTCCGCAATCTGCTGCGACAGGTTAACGAACTCGCGCTCGCCAAAGAAATAGCCCTTAAGCTCGCCGCCAAACGCAGAGTTCTCGGCAAACGTGGCGCGTTTATTGTCGGCCGAGGTGCGGGCGCGGCGCAGATGCGTGGTCACGAAGTTGCGCACGGTACGACTCTCGATATCGAGCTCGCGCTGGCTCATGACGTTGACGGCAGAGTCAAAGTCCAGGATATGCAGAATCGCATGATTGATTTTCATATACGGCATTCCGTTCTAGATCGATTTCGGCACGAACCAGTATAGCGGTCGAGCCCACCCCAGGCGCATCGAAGATTGGTGCATCGGGGACAGGTTGCTTTGCGCCAATGGCTAGCGCAGGAGCTCGGACTGCCAAGCCTCGAGCTGTTCTGCCAAACTCTTGCCGGCAGCGGGCATGTCGATCTGAGGGCGTTTGGGCAGCAGTGCGCATTTAAGGATTGCCACGATGGTCTGCGAGACAAAGCGTCGTGTATCCTTGTCAAAGCCTTGCGCAGCCTGGAGCATCACGGGCAGGCTCTCGCGCAGATTCCCAGCGATATCCGCAAACCGCTCAGCACCCGTTGCCTCAAACACGGAGAACAACGCATCTACAAAACGCTCGCGCGTGCCAGGCGACACTGCAAGCAGCATCTCGCGAATGGAGCCATCAACATATCGAGCACCGGCGGACAGGCGCTCACAGTACACGAAGTGGCGACCATCAACCACCCAGCTAAAGGGATTGTGCTGCAGCAGGCTGAACTCGGTGCTCTCAACGATGGCATAGTCCTCCTGTGTCTCGAACATCATGCCAAAGATCGACGACCGAGGTAGCGTCTTGTCGATTCGACCGGAAAGATCGGCAAAGGCGTCGCCGTTCAGAAACTCCTCGACGAAGCCCGGGCCATCATGGGAATACGCCCGTTCGATTCGCTCACGGGCGACATCGGAGCACATCGCCGCACCGTACACCGCAAGGTTTCCACCCTTGGAATGACCTCCGCACAAAAGCGGCCCGTCAATCGCATCCGCCGCCTCGTCCACATAACGTGCCGCGGATTCCTGGGCCGGCACAGGACACCGGAACGCCATGTTAAAGTCCTCTTTCCAGCCCACAATCGTGCTGTCGGTCCCCCGGAAGGAAAGATAGCTAAACCCTGCCGGAAACCGAAACGCCATGGCTGCAAACTGCTCCGTCGCCACCACATCACTCACGGCACGATAGCCGCAAACGTGCACGCCACGGTAGCGAGGACTTGCTGCCACGGCCTCCAACAAGGCCCTGCTCCCCTCCGGGTCCCACAAGTCGTCAATCATGTCCCGGTAGCACTCGGCACGCAGCAGCTCGCGTACGTCTAGGCCCTGCCAGTTCGTCAGCTCCGCCATATCACCTGGCAAACGCAAATAGGACAACCACGCAAAGACCAGGCTATCCACCGCGCAGAACGGCCGCTCCTCAAACGGATCAAACGCCGTCTGGGCATAGGTCAAAAAATTAGGCGAATCCGACATGGCCCTCCCATCAACTATGGTGCATTGGGGTCAGGTTACTTTGCACCAAAAAGGCGCCCGGGCCGTGTGGACCCGGACGCCTTCATTGTAGCTTTTCGCTCTAGCGAGCTTGATTTAGCAGGAGAAATCAACGCTGTCGATGATGTCCTTGAGGGCCTTGGCGGAGACGGTGAGCTCATGCTGCTCGTCATCGTTCAGCGGCACGGGGACGCGGCAGACAACGCCGTCGCGGCCAACGACGGTCGGCATGGAGATGGCAAGATCGGACAGGCCATACTCGCCCACCATGAGCGAGGAGACAGGCAGAACGGTCTGCTCATCGCGCATGACGGCGGTGCAGATGCGCTTGACGGCCATGGCGACGCCATAGTAGGTGGCGTGCTTTTTCTCGATGATGGTGTAGGCGGAGTTCTTGACGTCCTCGGCAATGCGCTTCTCGGCAGCCTCATGCTCCAGGTGGCCGTGAAGCTCACAGAAGGTGTTCAGCGGAACGCCGGCAACCTGAGCGCTGGACCAAGCGACAAACTCGGAGTCGCCGTGCTCGCCCATGACATAGGCCTGGACATCGCGCGGGTCAACCTCGACGTGGGCACCAAGCATCTGCTGCAGGCGGCCGGTGTCGAGCACAGTGCCGGAACCGATGACGTGGCCCTCGGGCAGGCCGGACATCTTGATGGCGGCGTAGGTCAGAACATCGACCGGGTTGGAGACGATGAGCAGAATGCCGTCGAAGCCGGACTTCTTAATCTCGGGAATAATGGACTTAAAGATGCTGACGTTCTTGTTGACCAGGTCCAGGCGGGTCTCACCGGGCTTCTGGGCAGCGCCAGCGGTGACGACGATCATGGCGGCGTCGGCGACATCGGAATAATCGCCGGCGTAGATCTTCATCGGCTCGGCAAACGTCATGCCGTGCGCGATATCCAGGGCCTCACCCTCGGCGCGGTTCTTGTCCACGTCGATGAGGACCATCTCGGAGAACAGACCGCTCTGCATCAGCGCGAACGCCGAAGACGAACCGACGAAACCGCAGCCGACAATAGCGACCTTCTTCTCGTTAACCATTAGAAACTCCCATCTCTCTCCACAAACAAGCCGCCCGGGAACGACCCGAGCGGCTTGTCGTAATCCCAATACATCCAATCGGGACTTTGATTATGCTCCTATTCGCAGCCAAAAATCGACCGTTTACCGAAATTGTTTGCAGAATTCGTAAAATAACTGCACGAAATCGGTTTCGAGCTATTGACGAGTCGAAATAGGTTTCTAATACAGGCCTGCCTCGCGAATGGCCTCGACAGCCAAAGCGATCTGATCGGGCGGCAGGACCAGCGCCATGCGCACGTGTCCCTCGCCCGAAGGGCCAAAGCTCGCGCCCGGCGTCACCACAACGCCGGCCTTCTCCATAAGCTCCTCGCAAAACGCCATGGAATCGGTGCGACCACCGGGAAGCTTGGCCCATACAAACATAGATCCATGCGCGTTAGGACGCTCCCAGCCCAGACCCTCGAGACCGTCGCACAGGGCATCGCGGCGCTCCTGGTACTTCAGACGCTGCGCCTCGACCTCATCGCGCGGACCGTTCAGGCAGGCGATAGCAGCCTTCTGGATCGGGAAGAACATGCCAAAGTCAATCTGGCCGCGCAGCTTGGCAAAGGCAGAGACCACGTCCTCGCGGCCGACCAAAAAGCCGATACGCGCACCGGTGACGTTAAACGACTTGGAGAGCGAGAAGAACTCCACGCCCACCTCGAGCGCGCCGGGATACTGCAAGAAGCTGCCACCCGGCTCACCGTCAAACACGATGTCGGAGTATGCGTTGTCATGAACGATCAACAGATCATGCTCGCGGGCAAAGGCGATAATCTCCTCGTAGACCTCGGGTGTGCCCACCGAGCCGACCGGGTTCGCGGGCAGCGACACGATCATATACTTGGCACGATCGGCCACCTCGGGATCGATACCCGCCACATAGGGCAGGTAATTATGCTCAGCAACCAGCGGATAGTATTCGAGCTTGGCATCGGCGATCTTGGCACCAGCCTCAAAGACCGGGTAGCACGGATCGGGAACCAGAATGGTGTCACCCGGATCGAGCAGGGCCAGGCCCAAATGGCCCACGCCCTCCTGCGTGCCGTTGCACGACTGCACCATAGACGGTGTAATGCCCGAAACGCCAAAGCGACGCTCATAGTAATCGCACACGGCTTGCTTGAGTTCGGGCAGGTCGCGCAGGGCATACTTCCACATCTCGGGATCTTGGGCTGCCTGCGTGAGCGCCTCGACCACGTGGTCGTACGGCTTAAAGTCGGGCGTGCCCACGCTCATGTTGTAAATGGTCTTGCCCTGAGCCTTCAGCGCGAGAAGTTTGTTGTTGAGCGAGGCGAAGACCTCCGCGCCAAAGCGGTCGAGACGCTGCGATGCCTGCATGGTGCCACCTTTCGATATAAAAAACGCGGCGCTCCGACAAGAGCACCGCGCGATACGGGCCATCAGATTGCAAAAGTGTAACGCTTGCAACCCCCGTATTGGTTCAATTTAGCCAACCTTAGTCAACTGGATTGAGCGCGTCGATCTGCGCAAGCCACAGACGCGAGCTAGCGTCACTCGGCATACGCCAATCGCCGCGCGGGCTGAGCGTCACCGATCCCACCTTGGGACCATCGGGCAGGCAGCTGCGCTTAAACTGCTGGGCAAAAAAGCGACGGTAGAACGTACGTAGCCACGTGTGGACGGTCTTGGCGTCGTAGACACCCTCGAAGCTCTTGAGCGCCATGTGGTAGATCTTGCCCGGCTCAAAGCCAAAACGCAGCAGGTAGTAGAGGAAGTAGTCGTGCAGATCGTACGGGCCCACCAAATCCTCGGTCTTCTGCGCAATCTCGCCGTCGCCCGTGGGCGGCAGAAGCTCGGGGGACACCGGCGTATCGAGGATGTCGAGCAGCGTCTCGGCAATACGCCCGCCAAACACATCGGCCGCATAGCGCACCAGATGGCGCACAAGCGTCTTAGGCACACTCGCGTTGACGGCGTACATGCTCATGTGGTCGCCGTTATAGGTAGCCCAGCCGAGCGCCAGCTCCGACAGGTCGCCCGTGCCGATGACAAAACCGCCAGCCTGGTTGGCCAGATCCATCAGAATCTGCGTACGCTCGCGCGCCTGGCTGTTCTCGTAGGTCACGTCCTGCACGGCCGGATCATGCTCGATATCCTTAAAGTGCTGTTCCACGGCAGCATGGATTGAGACCTCGCGGAAGCTCACACCCAAGTCACGAGCGAGCGACTCGGCATTGGACTTAGTGCGGTGCGTCGTGCCAAAGCCGGGCATGGAAACCGCCGTGATACCCGTGCGCGACAGCCCCAGTGCATCGAAGGCACGCACGGTCACAAGCAGCGCTAGCGTGGAGTCCAAGCCGCCCGAAAGGCCGATGACCGCAGCCTTGGTACCTGTGTGGGCGAGGCGGGTCTTGAGGCCCGCGGTCTGCAGGTCGAGGATGGTCTCGCAGCGCTCAGCCAGGTCACCATGGTCGGCAGGCACAAAAGGCGCGCGGGGGAAGACACGGTCGATATCGCAGGCATCGCGCAGGACAGGCTCTTTGGCCAGCACGCCCTCAAACGAAAACTCAACGGTCGTGGCCTCCGGCGCATCGTCCGCGCACGTCCACGTCGTCGAGCGACGGCGCTCGGCAACCAGGCGGTCAAGATCGACATCGGCCACCGCCATATCGCAGGTGAGGAGCTTCGTGGCGGCGAGCTTAGATCCGTTTTCATAGACGAGGTTCTCGCCCGCAAAGACCATGTCGGTCGTGGACTCGCCCTCGCTCGCATCTGCATAGGCATAGGCACAGTACAGGCGCGCGCTCTGGTTGGATATGAGGCTGCGTCGGTAATCTGCCTTGCCGATAATCTCGTCCGAGGCCGACGGGTTGAGGATCACCGTCGCACCGGCAAGCGCCATCTCGGTCGAAGGGGGCGCCGGCACCCACAGGTCCTCGCAGACCTCAACGCCCAGCACCATATCCTCGGCACCCTCGTCACAGCAGCGGTAGACAAGCTCCGAACCCAGCGGAACCGGACCCTGACCGGCAAACTCGACCCACACAGGATCTGCGGGCGCCGGAGCAAACCAGCGGCGCTCGTAGAACTCGCCATAGTTGGGCAGATACTTCTTGGCCGTGAGGCCCAAAAGCTCGCCCGCGCAGCACACGGCGGCGCAGTTGTAGATATTCTCGGCAACCGCAACGGGAAGACCGATGGTAAAGACAATCGGCAGCTCTCGAGTCTCATCGAGGATATGCACCAAAGCAGCCTCGCAGGCATGCAGCAGCGTGCGATTATGGAACAGGTCGGCCGCGGTATAGCCGCACAAGTTGAGCTCGGGCAGCACCAGCGCGCGAACGCCGCGCTCGGCAGCCTCGCGAACAGCCGCCAATGCAACCTCGACATTGTCCTCGACATCGGCAACGCGAATCTGCGGCGACGCCGCCGCCACACGCAAAAAGCCATCGTTCTTATTAGCCGAAACGCAGCATTGCCTTGTTGATCTGGACACTGGAGGCCCCTTCTACCCTGAGATTCAGTCTAACGGACGTTCACATATCTCTAACTAGCCAAAGCAACCTCCCAGTTTACTGAGAGGCCAACCTGTGCTAAGAGCATGTATTTCAATAATATCTTTAATTAAAAAGGAGAAATCGATAATCGACTTCTCCTTTAAGCGAGGCGAGTAAATTTCGAAACTAATGGCAGAATTTATCCATGTAGTCCTCAAAGTCGAACACTTCTACCACGACGCCCTCTTCCTGAAACTCTTTCAGTTGCTCCAAGAGATCTTTGTTAATAACGTCCATGCAGAAACCTCCTCTATGTAATCAATTGTAGTATATCTGCTTTCATGCAATTATCAACCAACTTGTTTAGTTGCTCCTCGTTTGCCGATAGTCCCTCTTTTTTCAAAATGTCGCGCACCTCGTTCTTAGTAATCGGCTTTTCAAACAACGAAAGCAAAGCGAACGAAAAATCATTAACCGCACACATTCTATGGGTGGCACAACTCAGCAGTACTCTTAACCCCTCTTTTGAGCGTCCGACTTCTTTCACAAACGAACTTTTAACCAATTGAAAACCATTATCGTGCATTACATAATCGGCATCGATATTTGTATTCAGCAATCCATAATGCAACAGTTCTTCTATCGCCCTTGTCAGCTCGAGGTCGCCCTGATCAAGGATAAGAGAAATGCTACAATCGGCCTCCAATAAACGGGCCAACTTAAGGTATACCAACTGGGAAACAGCATAGACATGATGGTATTCAGAATTATAGAAGTAGGCAAATGGCTCAACGAGCACGACTGAGGTCTTGGAATCCAGCCAGATTCGATCAGCTGGATTTAGACTAGTTAGCCGTCGCTTTACTTTGGTCAAATGTCCCTTATACCTGACAGCGTGAATAGAATCTAGGATCCAGGTCACCTCTGAAATATGAAGCCGCTGGGGCAAGTCAATTGTGTCGCTACCGTTTATGACCTCTTGCATATAAAAATCAATATGATGCTCATCAGATAAGGATTTTGCTTCATTTAAAGTTAAACCAGTGCCTGAAACATAATCCACTTCGAGGCGCAAATCCTCATATTGGGACTTCGGCATTACAGAGACACCATACTTATCGGGATGATTCCAAACATCCGACCCCATAACGAGACCAAAATTCGTAAATCCTCTCGTGGAATATGGAACACCACATACCTGTTTTGAATAATTCAAAACATTCTCTGTATAAGCTAAGGTGTTCAGAGCCTCTTCTTTAGTTTCGGTCGGAAAGCCAATCATAAAGAATAGATGAACAGGAATACCCGCATTGAGACAATCATGGATATTGCGATCAATCCAATCAACTCTCGTGTTCTTCTTCATTAGATCAAGAACTCTTTGGTTGTATGACTCGAGGCCAAACTGAATCTGCCTACATCCACTTTGGTATATCTTGTTGAAAACGTCTGTACTTAGGGTTGGAGAGAACCTCGTTTCTCCATGCCAGAAAAACGTTTTTCCCGATGCGTTTATTTCATCCGCGAGTTGCTCCATTCTTTTGCCTTCGAATGTTTCATCCACAAAAGAGAAAACTCTCGTGCCGTATTTTTCATTTAACCGACACATTATTTCAAATACTCTCGATATAGGCATCTTTCGGTAACAACCACCGGTAGCACCGGGAATGGTGCAGAAGGCGCAATGATTAAAACACTGCCTAGAGGAATAAACCGGCAATATTAACTCAGGCATGAAGTATTTAGAAAGGGCGAAGCCATTGTTAGCGTCGGAATAATTTAGCCAAATATAGTCGGCCGAGATTGACCAATCTCG
>CABUKY010000040.1 GCA_902492185.1 uncultured Collinsella sp. | reverse complement strand
CATTTAAGTCCGTCCCCAATGAGTGGTTTCAGTCATTTAAGTCTGTCCCCAATGACTAGGTGCCGTACTTGACTTTAACTCTGCTTTAACTGGTACCATCCTCTTATGTCTGTAACGCCATATAGACCGAGGGGATATATCTATGACCGCAACTGCACCCGCTAAGGTGTACTTCACCAACCTGCGCACGCATGCTCGCGAGAGTCAGCTCGACAAACTCAAGCGCCTCATCCGTCACGCCGGTATCGAGCAGGTCGACTTTGAGAACAAGTTCGTCGCCATCAAGATTCACTTTGGTGAGTTGGGCAACCTGAGCTTTTTGCGCCCCAACTACGCCCGCGCCGTCGCGGATGTCGTGAAGGAGCTGGGCGGCAAGCCCTTCCTCACCGACTGCAACACGCTCTATGTCGGTAGCCGCAAAAACGCGCTCGAGCACATCGACACCGCCTACCAGAACGGCTTTACCCCGTACGCCACGGGCTGCCAGATCATCATCGCCGACGGCCTCAAGGGTACCGACGAGGCGCTCGTCCCGGTCGAGGGCGGCGAGTACGTACACGAGGCCAAGATTGGTCAGGCGCTCATGGACGCCGATATCGTGATCAGCCTCACCCACTTTAAGGGCCATGAGCAGGCCGGTTTTGGCGGCGCCATGAAGAACCTGGGCATGGGAGGCGGCAGCCGCGCCGGCAAGATGGAGCAGCATGCCGCCGGCAAGCCGAACGTCGCGACCGAGCACTGCATTGGCTGCCATGCCTGCGAAAAGATCTGCGCGCACAACGCCATCTCGTTTGACGACATCCGCGAGCGCGAGCTTGCCAACGGTAACACCCGCACGGTTCACGTCGCCGCTATCGATCACGATCGCTGCGTGGGCTGCGGCCGCTGCATTGCGGCATGCAACCAGGACTGTATCAAGCCCGGCTATGACGCCGCAGCCGATGTACTCAACTGCAAGATCGCCGAGTACACCAAGGCCGTCGTCGACGGCCGCCCGAGCTTCCATATCTCGCTTGCCATGGATATCAGCCCCAACTGCGATTGCCATCCCGAAAACGACACGCCTATCGTCAACGATATCGGCATGTTCGCGAGCTTCGACCCGGTCGCCATCGACCAGGCCTGTGCCGATGCCGTCATGGCATCCGAGCCGCTACCCAACACCGAGCTCACCGATAGCGCGGCCAAGATGGAGCACAATCACGAGCATCTGGAGGGCGAGCAGGCGCGCGACCCCTTCTGCATCACGCATCCCGACACCGACTGGCGCGCGTGCATCGCGCATGCCGAGAAGATCGGCCTGGGCACGAGCGAGTACGAGCTCATCGAGGTCAAGTAGCACCTGTCTATTGGACATATCAAGCGCTTTTGTGGCGCAACGTTAGCAAAAGCCGCCCGTGAGCACAGTGTCCACGGGCGGCTTTTCGGAAGTATGCGGCAAATTTCGAGACCGCCGAGCACACGACATTTTTTGGCAACAAAACACCTGATAAATTGTTGGTAAAACTGCGGTCTGGTCGGCAGTTCCAGATTTTGCCGCATACTTCCGAAAATAGGGGGTTAGATAAATCGCCAGACGCCGCTTTTTCCTAAAAATTCCTATCGAGGAAGTCGTCGACCGTGTTCCAGTAGAGCTCGGGGTCAACTTGCGCGCTCTTGGCGTGGGTGGCGCCATGGATGGTGAGCTTTTGCTTGACCTTGCTGGCGCACGCGTCGTAGTTTTGGTCGAGCATGTCGTACGGCACAAAGGTGTCCTGGTCGCCGTGGATAAACAGCATGGGAACCGTCGCGTGTTTGAGTTGCTCCACACTGCTCGCCTTATGAAAGTCGTAGCCCGCGCGCACGTTGCATACCAAGTTTGCCACATCGAGCAAGGGAAAGCTGGGCAGGCCGAACACGTCCTTGAGCTGCAGAGAAAACTCGTCCCAAACACTCGTATAGCCGCAGTCCTCGATAATGCATTTTACGTTTGCGGGCAGAGATTCCCCCGCGACGTTCATGGCGGTTGCCGCACCCATCGACTCGCCAAAGACCAGGATGCGCGCCTCGGGGTCAGCCTGAACGATTCGCTCGATCCATGCGACGATGTCGAGGCGCTCGGGCCAGCCCATGCCGATATAGTTGCCGCCGGAGCGCTCGTGGGTGCGGGCGGCGGGCGCGAGCACGTTCATGCCGCGGTCGTGGAATCGCTTGACGTATCGGGCCATACCGATGGGCTCGTTGGTATATCCATGCAGGCAGACGGCGTAGTCGTGCGTGCTCTCCGAAGCAGCAAAATACCAAGCGGCAAGCTCGGTTCCGTCATCTGCGGTGAGGCTGCTGCTCTCGCGATTCTCTTTAAACCACGCCCGCGCCTCGGTTTCCTCGGCATCCGGCTGCTCACCTTTTTTGTCGTTCTTGCTATCCTGCATCATCTTCATGGTGTACGGCGCTTGGGGGTTCAGGGCAAAGTCAAACAAGAAGTTGCCGGCAAATCCGAGCAGCGCAACGACAGCCACCAGCGCAACGATGCCGGCTATCTTGAGCTTTCGATGGGAGCGTGCGTTTTGAGCCATGCGATATTCTCCTATAAGATGTTAATACATCAACATTTAATGCAAGCGCATTATGGACGTTCGCCGTTGATGCGTCAACAGGCAAAGAATGGGTAAACAAAGGGTCACGTATGGTGCAAATTTCGCACGCACCCAGACGCTTTGATATAGTGTTGAGAACTCTTTACGTTGGAGGATGTAACCGGCATGTCCGATTCGAGCGACAGTTCTAAGCCGCGACCCAAGACCGCGGCCGTTCCACACTACACGGTGGGCGAGGAGATCATGAACTCCGTCACCCATGGTGTCGGCTGCCTGCTGGGTATCGCGGGCCTGGTGCTCCTGATCGTATTCGCCGCCCTGCGCGGCGGAGGCCCAGCCCACATGGCCGCGGCAATTGTCTATGGCGTCAGTATTATCCTCGAATACCTAGCCTCCACGCTCTACCATGCGATTCAGCCCGCGGGCGCCAAGCGCGTGTTCCGCATCATCGACCACAGCTGCATCTACTTGCTCATAGCCGGCAGTTATACGCCGTTTTGCCTCATCACGCTTGCAAACGACGGCGGTCCTGCGCTGTTCTTTGCCGTATGGGCCATCGCCATTATCGGCATCGCCCTCGAGTGCTTTATGCGCGAGCGTCAACCGCACTGGGTAAGCGGCCTGGTCTACCTGCTGATGGGTTGGCTCGTCGTCTTTAAGCTGCCCGAACTTGTGGCGCTGCTGAACCCTGTCGCGCTTGCCCTGCTCGCCGTCGGCGGCGTGTGCTACACCGTGGGCGTGCCGTTCTATATCGCCAAAAACGTGCGTTATCTGCACAGTGTTTTCCACTTGTGGGTGCTCGCTGGCAGCATCTTCCAGTTCATGGCGGTGATCCTCTTCGTAATCTAGCGACCGCGCCCACGGCCCCGCTCGCGCGGGCGACCGGCGCAATTGCCGTATCCGCCATCAACGTTTTACCTTAACGTCCCGAATCTTGGAGGTTCGAGAAACTCCCGATGGACATAACCATCTCCCTTATTACCACCCTCGTTTTGACTCTCATCAACGGCTACTTCTCTATGTCCGAGATGGCTCTCACCACGGCTAAGCGCGCCGTGTTGGAGCACGATGCCGAGGAGGGCGATAAGCGCGCCGAGCGCGCCGTCCAACTCGCCGCCGACTCCGATCAGCTGTTGGCCACCATCCAGGTTGCCATTACGCTCGTGGGCTTCGCCTCATCCGCCGTTGCCTCGACGAGCCTGTCCGACCCGCTTGCCACATGGCTCATGAGCTTTGGCATCGCGCCGCTTTCCGCCATCGCGCGCGGCCTGGCGCCGGTCATCATCACCGTCGCCGTCGCCTTTGTGTCCATCGTGATCGGCGAGCTCGTGCCCAAGCGCATCGGCCTCGCTAACGCCGAGGGCGTATCCAAGCAGGTCGTGGGCCCGCTGTCGTTTTTCCAAAAGATCGCCCGTCCGCTCGTGTGGCTGACCGGCGCCTGCTCCGATGGCCTGGCCCGCATCCTGCGCATCAAGAGCGCCGACGACCGCCAGAACGTCTCGGAGGAAGAAATCAAGTACATGGTCTCGGAACAGGACGACCTGCTCGACGAGGAAAAGCGTATGATCCACGAGATCTTCGACCTGGGCGACACCGTTGCCCGCGAGGTCATGGTACCGCGCGTGGACACCACCATGTGCGAGGACGACGAGACGGTCGCCGACGTGTTGTCCACCATGCGCCAGACCGGCTTCAGCCGCATTCCCGTCTATCACGAGGACCCCGACAACGTCGCGGGAATCGCGCACATCAAGGACCTGATCCAGCCCGCGCTCGACGGCAAGGGCGACCAGCCCATCGCCGATTACCTGCGCGATGCCACCTTTGTGCCCGATACCAAGGACATCCTGCCGCTGCTGTCGGAGATGCAGACCTCGCACGACCAAATCGTGGTCGTCGTGGACGAGTACGGCGGCACGGCCGGCATCATTACCATCGAGGACATCGTCGAGGAGATTGTGGGCGAGATCGAGGACGAGTTCGATCCCGACAACAAGTACCTCACGCGCCTTTCGCGCCGTGAGTGGCTTGTCGATGGGCGTTTTTCGTGCGATGACGCGATTGAGCTTGGTTGGCCGCTCGAGGAAAGCGATGATTATGAGACCATCGCCGGCTGGATTTTGGAGCTTTGCGACTCGGTGCCCGACATCGGAGAGGTGTTTGAGGTCGCAGGGTACAAGTTCAAGGTGCAGTCGATGCGTGGCCAGCGCATCTCGCTCATTCGCGTGATCGCTCCGGCCGAAACCGATAAGAAGGATTCCGAGTCCTCGGCAGAGAAGCCGGCGGCGTCGGGTGCGGGCTCTGTGGATCCGCACGATGGCGACGAGTAGGGCAAGGAAGAGTAGGGGAGAGTTATGGCAGGCCTGTTCAACATCCTTAAGGTCACCGTCAGCGAGGACAAGATTTGCGCGCACGTGCTGGTGAACCCCGGTATGCCGCTCATGACCTCGGAGGATATCGAGGCCACGGCACGCGTGTACTACCTGGTGCCCGCGATTGCCAAGCATCTGTGCCTGGGCGATTCGGGTCGCGAGTTCCAGGACTGCATGGGCCAGACCGAGCTTTGCCACCTGCTGGAGCACGTGACGGTCGAGCTCATGAACGAGACCGGTCTTGCCGGCAGCATCTCGTGCGGCCGCACGCGCGTGAGCGAGCACGACGAGCGCGTCTTTGAGGTCGAGCTTTCGTGTCCCGATGACGCGTTGGCCATTGGCGCGCTGTCTTCGGCGACCTTTATGATGGACTGGGCGTACCTGCACGCCGACCAGCCGGCCCCCGACGTGGAAGGCACGGTCGCAGGCCTGCGCAACCTGGTGCTGGGCATGCGTGCCGAGGCCGAGGGCAAGGACCCGCACGAGGCCGTTGCCGCTGCGAACGGCGAGGACGCGCCCGAGGATGCGCCCGAGGGCGACGCTCCCGCCGACGCCGACACTGAGCCCGTTGCCGAGGCGCCTGCCGAGCCCGAGTCTGCGGAGCCCCAAGGCGTCCCGAGCTTTGACGACGAGCCGCAGACGCCAATCGATACCGAGGGTGCGGTCGCCGAGAACCACGAGGCCCCCGCGGCCGTCTTTGGCGGTGCGGCAACGGCTCCGTCCGGCTCGGCGCACGAGGGCAACCTGCCGCTCGTCGATGGCGCCGGCGAGAACCCGGCCGCCACGGTCGCCATGCCGGCTATGCCGCAGGAGTAGACTCACTCGCTTGTCACCATCATGTACCTGCGCTTTTACCGTACGCAGATGAGCGCGACGGCAAGTGTTGCGCTGCGGGTATAATGGACAGCATTCAAACGGTGGGCATCGAGGTGCCCGCAGGAGAGGAATGATCATGGGAAAGACTTTCAGCTTTGTCTCCGGTGCGCTCTTTGGTGCTGCCGCCGGCGCTATCATCGGCGTTGCTCTGGCCCCGCGCTCGGGTGCCGAGACCCGCGCCATGGCTGCCGATATCGCCAACGACGCCTGGGACAACATGCGTGACACCTACGAGCACAGTGCCGAGGAGGCTCGTGCCGCGGTCAACGACTTTGGCCCGATGGTCGACGCCAAGACCGATGACCTGCGCGCCAAGGTCGACCTGGCCCGCGAGCGCATGGACCAGCTTCGCGAGCAGCTCAACGACGCCATCTCGGGCGGCAACGTGACGCCCGCTGCCGACGTCGTGGTTGAGAACGTCACCGAGGCCGGCACCGAGGCCACGGAGCCCTCGACCGAGGCATAATGCGCGCAGGGGATTTTGTCGGCGTCAAGGTTTATCGTAAGCCTGCCGAAGACAAGCGCACCAAAAAGGACGGCACGCCGCGCAGCCCTAAAAAGCTCGGCAAGATTCACTTTCCCGTCTTTACCCCGGGCGGTACGCGCGTGGTGGGCTTTATGGTCCGCCAGTCCGATATCGCGGGTATGATCGAGCGCCCCGACCGATTTGTGGCGCTCGATGCCATCGGCGTCTATGAGGGTGCTGTCGCGGTCGACGACGTCAAGGGCACCTACGATGCCGCCGCGGCCAAGCGCCTCGATATCAACCTGGACGATTGCATCATCTGGGTTGGCATGGACGTGCGCACGGAATCGGGCGATGTCGTGGGCTACTGCTCGGACGTTGAGTTCAAGCCGCGCTCGGGTATTGTGCAGACGTTCTATGTGACCGCCAGCGCCGCATCGAGCATGTTGGTGGGCGACACGCAGGTGCCGCCGACGATGCTGCGCGGCTACGAGAACGGCGCGATGGTCGTCTCGGACGAGGTCAAGTCGCTCGGGTATTCGGGCGGTGCGGCTGCCAAGGCCGCCGAGGCCAGCGTCGTGGTGGGCGACAAGGTCAAAAAGGGCGCCAAGGTGCTCGACGACAAGGGGTCGGTTGCCGTGGACAAGGGCAGTCGCGCACTGGGCAAGCAGCTCGGCAAGACGCGCGGCATGTTCAAGGCCTTTAAGGACGAATACCAAAAGGCGAGCGGAGGCTCGTCAAAAGCTACAAAATAGCGACGTACCAAATGATGGGAGGCAAGCCGGAGACCTGTTGCTCCGGCTTGCTGTGTTTATGGGGGAGGGCACATGCGCCAAAACGGATCCAACTTAAACGGGCGTTCGGGTGCGCGTCCGACGGCGCGCCGCGACCTGGGGCAGCTGCCCGGCGGTCAGCGCAAGCGTCACCGTAAGCCCGGCGCGATGTATCTCAACCATAGCCGCGGCTTTAGCGATCGCAGCGCGCGCATCGGCAACAGCCGTACGCCCCGTCGTTCGTCTCGCCTGCCCTATGCGCTCATCGCCGTGGGCTGTGCGCTCGTGCTGTTTATCGCTGCCGTCGTGGGCTACGTCAACCGCAGCGTTGACGTGGAACTCAACGGCCAGAAGACCGCGGTGCGCGTGGGCTCTACGCTGCAGAATCTTATCGACGATCAAAGCCTGACCGAAACGTACGACGCCGGCGATCTGCTGGCCGTCGACGACAGCGTGCTCAAGCGCCATGGCGGCGAAAAGCTGTCGGTGAAGGTCGACGGCAAGCGCGTGAAGCAAGGCAAATGGGATAGTCGCGAGCTTACGGGTGACGAGAAGGTGACGGTCAAGGACGGCCGCAACGTGTACGAAAAGCACGAGGTCCAGGCCACGACTATCGAGCCAAAGCTTAAGGTCGAGGGCACGGGTGCCATTGAGTATGTCAAAACCTGGGGCGTTCAGGGCCGCTCCGAGGTATGGGTCGGCGAGCAGTCGGGCAAGACGCAGGACCGCGGCGAGGTCGTGCCCGCCACCGACTGCGTAGTCGAGTGCGCAAGCGTAGCGCCCAAGGGCAACGAAAAGTACGTGGCCCTGACATTTGACGAGGGTCCGAGCGGCGCTACCAAGCAGATCTTGCAGGTGCTCAAGGAAAAGGGCGTCACCGCGACGTTCTTCCTTTCGGGCGATGCGGCCGAGGCCTCGCCTGCCACGGCCAAGGCGATTGTCGATGCCGGGTGCGAGATCGGATCCAACAGCTACAGCGACGATTCGCTCAAGGGTCAGGACCGTGAGGCGGTACGCGAACAGATTACGAAAGGCACCGATGCGATTAAGTCGGCGACCGGCGTGAAGACGATGCTGCTGCGTGCTCCCTACGCTGCCTTTGACGAGCAAAACTGGATTGATTCGATGGACCTGGTCTCCGCCGTGGTCTCGTGGAATATTGACTCGGGCGACTGGCTGCTCAACGGTGCCGACGAGCAGGTCTCGACGGTGCTCGATTCGGTGACGCCGGGCAATATCGTGCTGCTCACCGATAGAGACGAATGCGCTGAGCAGACACTCGAGGCGCTGCCGCAGATTATCGACGGCCTCATTGCCGACGGCTACAAGATCGTGACGCTCAGCGACCTGGTCAAGACGGACACGTCGCTGAGCAAAAAGCTCACCTCGCTGACGAAGGCCACCATGCCCAAGGACGCCGTGTTCCCCCAACTTGCCGAGGACGACGACACCACAGAGTAGTTATTGGGTAGTCATTTAAGAACGTCCCCAATGACTTCCCCAATGACTATGTCACGGATGCGTCAGCGTTTGGTATGCCTGCAATGTGCAGCGCATAAATTCGATGCCGCAGGGCGATGCTGATGCTATAGTTACTGCGGTTAATGAGGGTCAAGAGAAAGGTTACAGGTGAAATCCAAACCTCGACCATACAGTCGATGACCCCATGCAGGTGCTTTTTGCGCATGCACGGGGTGTAAGCGTCGAGCGGCGTGCCGCCCGCGCATGCGTATACATATCCAGAAGCCCCCGGACGCCGCACGCGCGGCCGCGTCCGGAGGAATAATGATGGGGAGCACCATTGAATTATCTGAGTGAGATGCTCAAATTGCCGGTCTTGGACGTCGACGGCGAAAAGCTCGGCGTGGTTAACGATTTTGGCATTGCAACCGGCGAAGTTTTTCCGCACGTGACGTCGCTCGCGTTCCGCGGTCCCGGCAAGACGCCGTTTATGATCAGCTGGCGCAAATGGGTCGACCGTATCGACGAGACGGGTGTACACCTTAAGACGTCGGCCACCGAAATCCGTTTTTCGTACCTGCAGCCGACCGAACTCTTACTCGCCCGCGACGTGCTTAACAAGCAAATTGTCGACACGCAGGGCATGAAGGTCGTGCGCGTAAACGACATCAAGTTTTCCATGTCGGGCGAAAATCAGCTGCGCCTACTGGGTGCCGAAGTTGGCGCCCGCGGTCTGCTGCGCGCGATCAGCCCCACACTCGAGCATGTCGTCGAGGGCTTTATGAAGCACCTGGGCAAGCCGCTCAGCGAGGACATTATCGCCTGGTCTTACATGGACCTGCTCGATCGCTCGACTAAGAACATTCAACTCTCGGTGTCGCACAAGACGCTTGGCGAGCTGCACCCTGCCGACATTGCCGACATCATCGAGCAGCTCGACCCGCGCCTGCGTGCGCAGGTGTTCGCGCAGCTCGACACCGCCCAGGCCGCCGAGGCCATCTCGGAGTTCGATGATGACGAGCTCATGACCGAGATGCTCGAGGGCCTGTCCGATACGGACGCATCGTCGATGCTGGCCATGATGGACCCGGACGACGCCGCCGACCTGATCGACGAGCTCGATTACGAGAAGGCCGAGAAGCTCCTGCGCCTGATGGGCGTCAAGGAGGAGAAGGCGATTCGTAACCTGCTGGGGTATGAGGACAACACCGCCGGCCGCATCATGACCTCGGAGTTTGTCTCCCTGCCCGCTACGGCAACGGTCGGTGACGCCATCGAGGCGATTCGCGAGCTCGACGAGGACTTCGAGAGCGTCTACTACGTCTATACCGAGGATCCGAGCGGCATGCTGACCGGCGTGCTTTCGCTGCGCACGCTGATCGTAGCCGACCGCGACGCCACGCTGGGTCAGCTGGCCTATCGCGACCTGGTCTATGTGTCGCCTGACGAGGACCAGGAAGACGTGACGGACGAGATGACCAAGTACGACCTGGTTGCCATCCCTGTCTGCGACGAGAACCGTCATATCCTGGGTATCGTAACCTTCGACGACGCCATGGACGTTATCGCTGAGGAGCATCAGGAGGACCTGCAGATCGCCGGTGTCGGCTCGGGCGATAGCGCGTCGGACGACTCGACGAACGTGCTCAGCTGGTTCGTGCATCGCCAGTACTGGGTTGTTGTATGGGGCATCGCGTCGTGTATCATGGCGACCGTGCTGGGGACGGCGCTCGGCTCCGCGCATCTGGTGGTGTTCCCCATGTGCGCCATGCCGCTCGTGCTGCTGGCGGCCTCGCGCATGGTGTCGTTCGTCAAGAACTACTTCCTGGAGTATGACGGTCACGACGACGAGCCCAAGCCGTATCTGGGGTTCTTCTTCCAGAGCACGGGCATGGGCCTGATTCTGTCACTCGTGACCTACCTGTGCGCTCAGCTGGTGCGCACCGCCGCGTTCCCCGATGCGCCCATGTTTGAGGAGCAACTCTTTACCGGGTGCTTTAATATCGCTGCCATCATTTGCCTGGTTGGCAACATGAGTGCCGTGATTTACCTGATGGTGCTGTTCTGGCGTGACGAGCATGACCTCAACACGTCGGGCACCGCCATGAACGTTATTGCCGTCATGATCTCGTGCGTAGCGTACTGCGCCGCTGCGGTGCTGCTCACCATGTCGGTCATGGGTTAGGTGGTCGCGTGCAAAATACCAAGCAAAAGTCGGGCACCAAGCAAAAGTTGACCATCGCGGCCATCTTTGGCGCTATGGGCCCCGGTCTGCTGGCGGCGCTTTCGGGCAATGACGCCGGCGGCATTGCAACGTATTCCAGCGCGGGTGCCAGCTATGGCTACAAGATGCTCTGGATGCTTCCCGTCATGACTGTGCTGCTCATCGTGACGCAGGAGACCGCGGCGCGCTGCGGCTGCGTCACGGGCAAGGGCCTGGCATCGCTCATTCGCGAGCGCTTTGGCGTGCGCAAGAGTGTACTTGCTATGGCGGCGCTGTTGATCGCCAACACGGCTGTGACCATTTCGGAGTTTGCGGGCATCGCCAGCGGCCTTGCCCTCTTTGGCGTGCCGGCGAGCATTTCGGTGCCGCTGGTGGCGCTGCTGGTGTGGATGCTTACCATGTCGGGCAGCTTCCAGCGCATCGAGAAGATTCTGCTGCTGGTGAGCTGCGTGTTCGTGACCTATATTGTCGCCGCGTTTATGGCTGGCCCCAACTGGGGTGAGGTCGCGGTCGACCTGGTCGTGCCTAACATTCAAAATGACCCCAGCTACGTGTCGCTCGTGGTCGCAACGATCGGTACCACCATCGCGCCGTGGATGATTTTCTTGGCGCAGAACAACGTGGTCGACAAGAACGCGGGCGAGGACGATATCGTGCTGCAGCGCATCGATACCGTGAGCGGCTCGCTTGCCGCCGATGTCATTGCCGGCTTTATTATCATCACGACCGGTACGGTGTTGTTCCCGGCGGGCATTCAGATTAGCGATGCTGCCGATGCTGCCCGTGCGCTGGAGCCTATTGCGGGTCAGTGGTCCACGGTACTGTTTGCCTCGGGCCTGGTCGCGGCGAGCTTCTTGGCTGCCTGCGTGCTGCCGGGCGTTACGTCGAGCGCTATCTGCGAGGCATTTGGCTGGGAGCGCGGTGCCGACCGCAGCTGGGACGAGGCCCCGGTCTATCGCGGCATCATTACGGCCATCATCGGTATCTCTGCCGTGCTGGTGCTTATGCCCGGCGTCGATTTGTTCCAGATTATGATGACCTCGCAGGTCATCAACGGCGTGCTGCTGCCCGTAGTCTTGGTATTCCAGGTGGTTATCGCGGCGGATCGTCACATTATGGGCGCCAACCGCAACGGCCGCGTGTGGAATGTGCTCACCTGGGCGACTATCGGTGTGATTACGGTGCTCACGGTCGTCATGTTTGTCCTGCAGGCGATGGGCTACAGCGCTTAGCGCCTCTTTTGCTTCCGAACAGGCCGCAGCCATGGGCTGCGGCCTGTTTTTTGCCCGCGACCTCTTGGGGCCGGCTCTAAAAGAGTGATTTTGGGTTGTTTGCTGCAGGCTACTTGTCGGTGCCCAGCTTGTGCGGCTTGAGAGCGAGCGCATTGACGAGTGCGTCGGTGGCAGACTTGACGGCTGCCGGCTGCGGATCGTTGACGTGATCCTCGGGGTGTACGGGCAGGTCCTTCTTGACGGCATCGTGGATCAAGTTGAGGTACTCAGTCACGCCAGTGGTCGATAGGTGCCTGCCATCGCCATCGAACAGGTCGTTGCGGTTGGCACTGTATCCGTACCAATCGATAACGCGCACGTTCTTGTAGCGCGTAGCGGCGTTGGCGATGGCCTGGTTGGTAGAGCCAACCCACGGCTGCGGGCTGCGCGTGTTCACAAACACCACAATACGCTTATCTCCTGCATCGGCCATGATGGCGTCGATCTGGTCGTCGGTTACCAAGCCGTTGGTGCCCAGGGCAAAGACCACGATCTTGCCGGCAAGGTTCTGCTGGATATAGCCCTCAAATGTCGCGCGGCCCGCATCAAACTGGCGGCCCTTTTCGGCATCGATATGGCTGTGCGGAAACACGCCGTCAAAGGTGTCTACGGCACGCAGCGACACGGAGTCGCCGATCATAAGCAGATCGTAGGAGCCATCGGGGAAGCCGTCGTTGTCCTTGTCGGTGTCGTCGGCCGCCTGCTGGTCGGTGGGCGCGGTGTTCTTGGCTTCCTTGTTCAGAACTTCGGCGCCCTCGCCGCTCAGCGCAGACGTCTCGGGCACAAAGATCAGGCCGCCCAGTGCAACGACCAACACGACAGCGCAGGCTGCGCAGGCAGGGACGTGCGCGCGCACCCAGTTGGCGGGCGTGGCGGTGCCATCGCGGAACTCGGATACGGTGCGGCCGAAGGCGCCCTTCCTAAACGGCGTCTCGATAAAGCGATATGAGCATTCGGCCACGGCGACCACCAACAGCACCTGCAAAATGTACTGCCACCACGGTGTATCGTTGATGTTGGCGACCGGGTTCATGAGCAACAGCAGGGGATAGTGCCACAGGTAGATGCTGTACGAGCGCTTGCCAACCCACACGAGCGGCTCGGCGGACAGCGCGCGGGCAACCATTCCCTGGGGCTGCAC
>CABUKY010000039.1 GCA_902492185.1 uncultured Collinsella sp. | reverse complement strand
AAGGTCAATGCCGCCTTGTTTCAAGGCACCTTGCTCGCTCTGGCGGGCTTTCGCTGTCTGTCCTCTACCTGCGGCGTTGCCCTGGTTGGCACTTAGGGACGTTCCTTTTCTGCCGGCACTTTGATCCCTTGGGGACGGAGGAAAAGGGATCATTACTTTGCACCAAATACACGAGAGTGGTCCATCGATGAATCGACGTTTGCACACACGGCTCGCATGACAGTCGTCTCTTTTATGTTTCCTTTAGCCGTCGCTGCCTAGGATGGGGGTTAGTCGGTAGGAAGGGAGTGTCTATATGGACGACGCGAGCGAGCGTGCAATCGAAGAGGACATGCTCGATCAGTTCAATTACTTTGACGATGAGGATGAGGAGCTGATCGATCGTCGCGAGCCGGCATCGCTTGACTCATTTGATCTGGTCGATGAAGAGCCCGACGAGGACGAGGGTGAATCAACGGAGCCCCCACAGCCTTCGCGCCTTGACTCGCTGCTTTCGAGAGCCCCCCTACACCACGGCGTTCGTGCCGGCGCGCTCCATATGAAAACTGACTGGCACCAGATTGTGACGGCAGGCGATGAGCTTGCCGTCGATGCGCCGCTCACCGATAAGTCATCCATCATCTGCCGCACCGGTATGCTTATGCTGGCAAGCGGAACAGGTGCCTGGCGCGTGCGCGATACCATGAATCGTGTTGCCGCTGTACTCGGCGTCACGATTCACATCGACCTGAGTCTCCTGTCGTTTGAGTGCACCTGCATCGAAGATGGCCACTGCTTTAACGAGGTCGTCAGCCTACCCACAACGGGGGTCAATACTCATCGCATTTGGATGATGGAGAGCTTCCTAAAGGAAATCGAGATTTACGGGCGCCGGTTTACCGTGCACGAGTACCACGAGATGCTCAAGACCGTTGAGAGCTCAAAGCCCGATTACGCTCCCTGGCAACAGGGCCTTGCGGCAGCCTGTGCTTGCGGCGCCTTCGTCTTTTTGCTCGGCGGCGGTCCTATCGAGATGGCCTGCGCGTTCGTGGGCGCCGGTGTCGGCAACTTTGCTCGCTCCCATATTCTCAAGCAGGGTCTTGGCCAGTTCAGCGCGCTGACGACTGGCGTTGCGCTCGCTTGCGTTTCGTATCTGCTGGCATTGCTCGGCCTTAGCCAGGTCATTCCAGGGGCAATGTCGCACCAAGAAGGCTATATCGGCGCCATGCTCTTTGTGATTCCCGGCTTTCCCCTCATTACGGCAGGCCTCGACATCGCTAAGCTTGACATGCGAAGCGGTATCGAGCGTCTTTCGTATGCTGTGTCGATTATTGTGATGGCGACCCTCGTAGGTTGGATGGTTGCTGAGTGTGTGGGACTGGCGCCGGATGACTTCGCCCCGCTCGGCCTCTCACCGTTGGCTCTTACGCTCTTGCGCATACTGATGAGCTTTATCGGTGTATTTGGCTTCTCGGTTATGTTCAACAGCCCGGTAAAGATGGCAGCGGCGGCAGGGCTCATCGGCGCCGTGTCCAATACCTTGCGCCTTACGCTCGTCGATGCGCCGACGATACTTCCTTTCCTGGGCCTGAGCGCAGGTATGCCTCCCGAGGCAGCAGCGTTTATCGGCGCACTGGTATCGGGGTTGCTCGCGAGCTTAGCCGAAATCAAGCTCACCTACCCACGCATCGCCCTCACGGTGCCATCAATTGTCATTATGGTGCCTGGCTTGTATCTGTATCGCTCGATGTATTACATGTGCACTTTCGACACGGTCAATATGCTCGGCTGGTTTGTGCGTGCAGTGCTCATCGTGGCGTTTTTGCCTGTTGGCCTGGGTGTGGCGCGTACGCTCACCGACCCTCGCTGGCGCCACACCAGCTAATTGGTACAAGGGGGACAGGTTACTTTGCACCAAATGAGTTGCGGTGAAATAGGGACTGAATTGCTGCTTAAAGGGTCAAAACAGTCCGTATTCCACCGCAACTTATGGGGTCGGGGGATTATCGGTGCCCTGCATCTTCATAAACTCAACGCTTACGAAGCGCATGCGTTTCGTGCTAGGCTGGTTCCACCACATAAGTAGTCGCAGACGCGCGTACCACGGGCGGGCGAGATGAAGTCCCAACAGCTCCATCTCGCCCGCCCGTTTTTGTTGTGCGCCGCGGCGCAACACAGAAAGGACCATGCCCTTTATGCCTATCAACAAACGAGAGAGCCTGCTGTTCACCTTTATCATGTGCTTTTGCATGGTGCTCTGGATGAGCATCTACAACGTTGCCCTGCAGCACGGGGCCATCAACGGCGAGGTCGTTGCCGCTGCGTGGCTCGGCTTCCCCGTTGCCTATATCTTTGCCGTGTGCTGCGACCGGTTCGTCGCCAGCCCGCTTGCCAAGGGTTTCGCCTTTAAGTACTTGGTCACTCCGGGCAAGAGCTCGCCGCTCGCCATGACGCTCGCCGTCAGCTCCTGCATGGTCGTTCCCATGGTCATCATCATGTCGCTCTACGGCGCGTGCGAAGGCCTGTTCCATATGCCCGGCGGCCCGCTTGCCAATCTGCAGGCGCTGCCGATGATGTGGCTCGTCAACATTCCGCATAATTTTGTGATGGCGCTGCCGTGGAACCTTTTGGTAGCCGGTCCGATTTCCCACTTCGTCTTCCGTCGCGCCTTCCCTGTGGGGACGGTTTTCAAGGAGGAGCATGCCGAGCTCTTGGAGCAGGCTATGGCTCCTGAGTGCGAGTAGCTCGCTTAGGGATCTGCTGAGCGCGGGCGACTTGCTTGGTTGGAGCCCTAAGCGTGGATAGCTCTCTCGGCGACATCGCGGGCGTGAGCGGTGCGCATGACCGGAGGGCCCGTGCTGCTCCGTTGCCCGACGTGCTAGCGCGCAGAAGAATCTGTTGGTGCATTCGGCGGCTGCTGAAGCGTTTCGGCAGCCGCTTTTTATACGGAGTTTAAATACAACAGTCTGTTGTATTACGTAGAGTGGTATATCTCTAGCAGGAAAAATGCGAGAGACGGAGCATTATGGCGTTGCTAGTAGGACTGGACGTAGGGTCGACGACGACCAAAGTTTACGCGATGCACGAGGATATGACCGAGGCGTGGTGGGGATATCGCCGCCATGGGGCGTGTCAGACAGCGAGCGTGCGCGCCATGCTCGGCGAGCTCGCCGAGCGCTTTCCCCATGAGTCGCTGCGCGTTGCGGTGACCGGCTCGGGTGCGCGCGATATCGCGACCGCGCTGGGCGCCTCGTACGTTCAGGAGGTGGTCGCCAACGCGCTCGCGATCAGCAGGTTCTATCCGCAGACGCGCTGCGCCATCGAGCTGGGCGGCCAAGACGCCAAGATGATCTTCTTCCGCACCAACGATAAGGGAGACATCGAGGTTGCCGACATGCGCATGAACGGTTCGTGCGCAGGCGGTACCGGTGCATTTATCGACGAGATGGCAAAGCTCATGGGGGTCGGCACCGAATCGGGCGAGTTCGAGCAGCTCGCAAGCCGGGGAACGACCGTCCACGAGGTCTCGGGCCGCTGCGGCGTGTACGCAAAGACCGATATCCAGCCGCTGCTCAACGAGGGCATTCCTACCACCGACCTGGCGCTTTCGGCGCTTCACGCGGTCGCCCGCCAAACGATCGGCGGTCTGGCCCAGGGTATCGACATCGAGCCGCCGGTAATCTTCGAGGGCGGTACGCTCGCCTACAACCCCACGCTGGTCCGCGTGTTCCGGGAGCAACTGAATCTATCGGACGATCAGGTTATCGTCCCGCGCGATCCGCAGATCATGGTCGCGCGCGGTGCCGCCCTGTCGCTGACCGACATGTTCGCATCGTCCCAACCGATCGACCTTCCCGACGCTTTTGTCCGGCTGGATAAGCTCGAGACGGTCGCGCCCGCAAGCGGGGAGGGACGTCTTGCCCAGCCCTTTTTTGCCACACCTGCCGAGCAGGCGGATTTTACGGCACGCCATGGCAAAGAGACGCCGGCAAAGGGTCCGGATGCGTATGCGCCCGGAGAGACGGTGCGTGTGGCGCTCGGTATCGATTCGGGGAGCACGACGACCAAGTTCGCCCTGGTCGATGAGGCGGGTGAGCTTGTCGATTCGTTCTACGCGTCTAATAACGGCAGACCGCTCGACGTCGCCCAACAGGGTCTTGTCAGCTTGAAGAACCGCTGGGAGACAGCGGGAGTCACGCTTGCGATCGATGCCGTGGGCACCACGGGATACGGCGAGGAGCTTTTCGCGCGCGCGTTCCACGCCGACTACCATACGGTCGAGACGGTCGCGCACGCCCGCGCCGCGTGCGCATGCGTTCCAGATGCGACCTTCGTGCTCGACATCGGCGGACAGGATATGAAGGCCATCTGGCTCAACCACGGCGTGCTGACCGATATCGTCGTCAACGAGGCGTGCTCTGCGGGCTGCGGCTCGTTCCTCGAGGGTTTTGCCAAAAACCTCGGAATAGCCGTTGAGGATATCGCGAGCGAGGCATTTTCGTCCAAAGCCCCCGCCGTTCTCGGCAGCCGCTGCACGGTGTTCATGAACAGCAGCGTCGTTTCCGAGCAGCGGCGCGGTAAGGGTCCGGGCGACATCATGGCCGGTCTCTGCCGTTCGATTATCGAGAACGTGTTCACCAAGGTCATTCGCGTTTCAAATCTCAACCGTCTGGGCGACAAAGTCGTCGTCCAGGGCGGCACGTTCCGAAACGACGCGGTGCTGCGCGCATTCGAGCAGTATTTGGGCAAACCCGTCACGCGTGCGCCCCACCCGGGGCTGATGGGCGCTATCGGTATCGCCCTGCTCGCGCGCGAGGAATGCCGCAAGGGCGACGCCGGCACGTCGTTTATCGGGCTCGATGCCGTGGAGCGCTTCGAGCATCGCGAGTTCGGCGGCGTTACCTGCCGTCGGTGCAACAACCGCTGCCAGCGCGCGGTCGTGGCATTTGGCGACGGCTCGCTTTACGTCACGGGCAATCGCTGCCCGCGCGGCGGCGCCATCTCATGGGATGAGCTCGTGCGCGAGGTTCCCGCGGCGGAGGAGCTGCGTCCGCAGGGTGCTTGCGAGGCACAGGCACCCGGCACGGGGCGCGACCGGACCGCGGCTGCCCCCAATCTCTTTGTCGACCGCGAGAAGCTGCTGTTCGAGTCGTGCCCCACGGTTCCCGTCTGCGGGGGGCGCGATGTCACGATCGGCATTCCCCGTGTGCTCGAGTTCTGGGACACCATGCCGTTCTGGTCGACGTTCTTCAGCACGCTCGGCTTTAAGGTGCGCGTCTCGGGACGCAGCACCAAGGCGATGTACGAGCGCGGTCTGGCGCACGTCACATCCGACACCGTGTGCTTCCCGGCCAAGCTCGTCCACGGGCACATCCGCAATCTCGTCGACGCCGGCGTCGACCGCATCTTCATGCCCATCATCACGACGGTGCCCACCGAAAACACCGCCTCTACCAGCGAGTGGATGTGCGCCGTCGTAAAGGGATACCCCTATGTGATGCGCAATTCCGATAACCCGGAGGAGCGTTTCGGCGTTCCGTTCGATACGCCGCTGTTCCACTGGTACGACGAGGGCGACCGAAACCGCCAGCTCAAGGCGTGGTGCAAGGAGACCTTCGATATCGATGCCGACCTGGTTGCCAAGGCGACCGAGCAGGCGGACCGCGCGCAGGAGACGTTTGAGAACCAGCTGCAGCTGCGCGGCAGGCAGGTGCTCGAGAACGTGCGCGAGGACGGCGGCTACGCGGTGGTGATCGCTTCGCGCCCGTACCACAACGACCCGCTGGTCAACCACGGGCTGCCCAAGCTCTTCTCTGAGCGCGGCATCCCCGTGCTGACGCCCGATGCGGTGCCGGGGGTCTGCAACGTCGATCTTTCCAACAGCCGCATCGACATCGTGAACAACTACCATGCGCGCATGCTGTCGTGCGCGGTCATCGTCGCATCGACGCCCGAGCTCGAGCTCGTGCAGATGGGCAGCTTCGGCTGCGGCCACGATGCGTATCTCACCGACGAGATCGCGCGCATGATGGGCGAGATGGGCTCCAAGGTTCCGATGATGATCAAGCTCGATGAGAGCGACGTCGCCGGTCCCATGGGCATTCGCGTGCGTTCGTTTATCGAGTCGGTCAACCGTCGTCGCGCGGAGGAGCGTGCCGAGGGCGCCCGGGTGCACGCGGTCCATCCGCTCGACGACCCGTATAAGGTCAAGTACACCAAGCGCGACCGGCACGACAAGATCGCGCTGGTCCCCAACACCTCCCATGCGTTCTGCAGGCTCATGACCGCGGCGATGCGCAATCAGGGCGTGCGCGCCGAGGCCCTTGATATCGGGCGCGAGGATGCCATCCGCCTGGGCAAACGCTATGTGCACAACGACATCTGCTTCCCCGCGCAAATCGTGATCGGCGAGGCGCTCGCGGCACTCGAGAGCGGTAAGTACGACCCGCACGACGTCGCCGTGGTGACTGGCAAGTATATCGGCGACTGCCGCCTGACGCACTACATGCCCCTGCTGCGCCGCGCGCTCGACGACGCGGGATACGACTATGTCCCGGTGCTCACCAACGACGACGTCGATGCCCACAATGCGCATCCGGGCTTCAAGCTCGGCCTTGGCCCGAGCATCCAGATCGCCTACGGTCTTCCCATGATCGATGCCCTCGAGGCCATGCTTAGGCGCATCCGTCCCTACGAGCTCGAGAAGGGCGCGGCGGACGCTGCGTTCGACCGCGCGCTCGATGAGGTTATCGAGGGCATGGAGCGCTCCGGGCTGAGAGGCCAGGCGACGGGCTTCAAACGCGCGCTTGCGATCATGGACGCCGTTCCGTACGACCGCTCGAACCCGCATCCGACCGTTCTCATCGTGGGCGAGTACCTGCTCAATTTCCATCTCGGCGCCAACCACGAGATCGAGCGCTACCTCGAGGACAACGGGCTCGAGGTCATCGAGGCGCGCATGACCGACGTGATCCGCAAGACCTTTTTCTACAAGCATGCGCAGTCGCGCGAGTTCCACGTCGACCTGTCGCTGCCCGAAAAGGCCTGGTACGCCACGGCGGACAACCTGTTCGAGCTCGCGCACGACCGTTGCGACCGCCTGGGCGCGGCGAGCCCGCTCTACGAGCCGCCGACGCGCATGCCCGAGCTCGTGCGCGCGAGCGATAAGATCCTGCACCATACGTTCGATGCGGGCGAGGGCGTGCTGATTCCGGCGGAGATCCTCGAGCACGCCAAGCGCGGCTGCCGCAACTTCGTGATCCTGCAGCCGTTCGGGTGTCTGCCCAACCATGTCGTGGGGCGCGGGCTCATCCATGCGCTCAAGGAGCAGTATCCCACGGCGCAGTTCCTGCCGCTCGACTACGATCCCGACGTGAGCTTCGCCAACGTGGAGAACCGTCTTCAGATGCTCATCATGAACGCCAAGGCGCAGGGGTGCGGTGAGGCGCATGGCGAGACCGCGTAAGGACGCCGATGCGCCCGATGCACGCACCCGTATCATCGAGGCGTTTTGGGAGCTCATCGAGAACAACAGCATCTTCGAGCTGTCGGTTGGCGAGGTGACCCGCGCCGCCCAGTGCAATCGCGGAACGTTTTACTACTATTTTCACGATTTCGATGAACTCGTCGCCATCGCCATAGCCCAGCTGCTGCAGGATAACGAGCTCATCACCGATGCCCTCTGGCATTTTTCGAGCGAGGGCGACCTTTCGGCGTTCGACCGGCGCGACGTCCGCTGCCTGCTGCGGCGCATCGTCATCACCATGAGGGCGGGTGCCGCCGAGCAGGTCGTGCAGGGCATCCATACGATCATCATCGACCGCGTGAGAGAGATCGTCCACCCCGACGGAGAAGAGCTCAAGGCAGATTCGAGCTTTGCGGTGGGCTTTCTGGTCTCGGGCATCATGGGCTTTGTGACGGCGGTCGGCTTTGCCCGGGAGGGCGGCGAGGAGATAGACCTCGAGCAGCCGAGGGACAGCGCGTGCGCGTACCTGAGGGCGGTCGCCATGCAGACGGTGGAAACGGTCGCGCAAGTCGAGGGCGTCGATACATCCGAGCTGCTCGAACGCGTCTCCAAGGAGGCCGATGCCTATCGCGCATCGCGTGCGACGAGTCCCGACGTGGTGAAAGACGCCTAGGGTTTCTCTTGCGGGGCGCCTGTCGCGCATCGCGCGGTGAGTCCCGCGATGCGGTCATAACCTGCATTCATGTGAGCCGGGTTTATAGATATTCCTCCAGCTGTTAACATAGACAACCTGTGGGTAAAGAGACAAAAGCGCCGCCGACGGGCGGGCGTTTTGATTTCGATGAACTCATGTAAGGAAACGAGCATGTTAGATAGATTTACCGATCGAGCGCGCAAGGTCATGTCGATGGCCAAACAGGAGGCGCTCGATCTGCACTCAAATAAGGTGGGCACCGAGCACCTGCTGCTCGCACTCGCCAAGGAGGACGAGGGCATCGCTGCCGAGGCGCTGCGCTCGCTTGATATCTCCTACGACGACATCATGGACACCCTCAAGGAGGTCCAGACCACGGTTCCCGAGCCCAGCGAGGAGACCGAGGCTGCCAAGCTTGCCTTTACGCCGCTCGTCATTAGCGTGATGGAGCGCTCCTTCCGCGTGGCACGTGAGAACAACCAGACCTACGTGTCGACCGAGCACTTGCTGATTGGCATCGTCGAAGAGGGTAACGGCATGGCCATGGACATCCTCATGCGCCTGGGTGTGTCGTCCGCCTCCATCAAAAAGGCTATCGAGAAACTTACCGCCAAGGACCAGGACAAGAAGCGTCCGCTCGCCGGCGCCGGTGCCGGGCGTCCCGGTGCGGGCCTGCCGTTCTTTAGCGGCTCGGACGCGTCGCAGCAAAAGGGGAGCGGCACCGATACGCTTAAGCAGTTCGCCACCAACCTTACGCAGAAGGCGCGCGACGGCGAGCTCGACCCTGTAATTGGTCGCGAAAAGGAAGTCCAGCGTATGATGGAGATCCTTTCGCGTCGCACCAAGAACAATCCGCTTATCTTGGGCGACCCCGGCGTGGGCAAGACGGCCATCGTCGAGGGTCTGGCTCAGCAGATTGCAGCTGGCAACGTGCCCGAGAACCTTATGAACCAGAACATCTGGACGCTCGACCTGCCGGGCCTCGTTGCGGGCGCCAAGTATCGCGGTGAGTTTGAGGAGCGCCTCAAGAACGTGATCCAGGAGGCCACCGAAGCTGACGACGTCATCCTGTTTATTGACGAGATGCACACCATCATCGGTGCCGGCTCTGCCGAGGGCTCCATCGACGCGAGCTCCATGCTCAAGCCCGTGCTCGCGCGCGGTGCCTTCCAGATTATCGGCGCCACCACGGCCGAGGAATTCCGCAAGTACCTCACCAAGGACCCGGCCTTCGAGCGTCGCTTCCAGACCATCGATGTCGAGGAGCCGAGCGTCGAGGACACGGTCAAGATCCTGACCGCGCTCAAGCCGCGCTACGAGGAGCACCACCATGTGCGCTATACGCAGGGTGCTATCGAGGCCGCCGCGAACCTCTCCGACCGCTACATCCAGGATCGCTTCCTGCCCGATAAGGCCATCGACCTCATTGACGAGGCCGGCGCCCGCGCCCGCATCGCCGCCAACCGCGCGCCCGAGCCGGTGCGCGAGGCCGAGCATCGCGTGGAGGAGCTTAAGGCCGCCGCGCAGGAGGCCACCGAGAGCGACGACATGAACAAGGCCGCCGAGATCACCGAGCAGCAAAAGGCTGCCGAGATTGAGCTCGCCGAGGCCAAGGCTGCCTGGACGGCCGAGCTCGACGCCAGCCCGCTCACCATCGATGTCTCCCAGATTGCCGACATCGTGTCCGTGACCTCGGGCGTGCCGGTGTCCTCGCTCACCGAGAGCGAGAGCCGCCGCCTGCTGCAGGCCGAAAGCGTGCTCAAGACGCGCATCATCGGTCAGGACGAGGCCGTCGAGGCCGTTGCCAAGGCCGTGCGCCGCAGCCGCTCGCCGCTCAAGGACCCGCGTCGCCCCGGCGGCAGCTTTATCTTCCTGGGCCCCACCGGCACGGGCAAAACCGAGCTCGCCAAGACGCTCGCCGAGTATCTCTTTGGCAGCAAGGACGCGCTCATCAGCTTCGATATGTCGGAGTTTGGCAGTGAGTTCGAGGTCTCCAAGCTCATCGGTAGCCCCCCGGGCTATGTGGGCCACGACGAGGGCGGCCAGCTCACCAAGGCTGTTCGCCGTCACCCGTACTCGGTCGTGCTGTTCGACGAGATCGAGAAGGCGCACCCCGACATCTTCAATATCCTGCTGCAGGTGTTGGAGGAGGGCCGTCTGACCGATAGCCAGGGCAAGACGGTCGACTTCCGCAATACGGTGATCATCATGACGTCAAACGTGGGCGCCCGCGAGATCGCGCAGGATGCGAGCGTTGGCTTTGGCACCACCGGCGAGCAGGGCCTCACCTCGAGTGAGATCCGCGGCCGCGCGATGGGCGAGCTCAAGCGCCTGTTCCGCCCCGAGCTGCTCAACCGTATCGACGACATCGTGGTGTTCCAGAAGCTTTCGGGCGAGAATCTGACCAAGATCGCGCACCTGCTGGTGGACGACCTGCGTCAACGCCTGATTGCCAACGGCATGAACATCAAGCTCACCGATGCGGCCTACGACAAGATTGTGGCCGAGGGCACCGACCTCACCAATGGCGCGCGTCCGCTGCGCCGTGCCATCCAAAAGCTCATTGAGGACCCGCTGTCCGAGGAACTGCTGGCCGGTGAGTGGGGCGAGGGCGATACCGTCCTGTGCGATGTGGCCGACGGCAAGTTTGTCTTTAGTCACGGCACGGGCGAGATTCCGGCACCGCGTCCGACGGGCACGCTCGGTGGCGATACCGCCCCGGCGGCTCCGCACACCGGCAACGTCGCGCCCGTGAGCGGCGGCGTGACCTCGGGCCCCGGCGGCATGATGCAAGCCGGTTCCGGCGCGCTGTAGGGCGTGGCGACAATTTGATACGCGCAATCGAGGCGCTCCGGAAAGGGCGCCTCGATTTGTAGAGCTGCGGAAGTTGTGACCGTTACGCTATACGGTCCACCGTTAGCCGATGATGCGAGGGCGCTCGGCGTTTTCGACTGGTTTATGCACGCAAAGTCTGGGAATATACAAGTCGCATGTCTTACTGTCTAACCAGTTGCGCCAAGGAGGCACCATGGACTACAAGATTACCGGCTACGAGCCCGCCCAGCTGTTCCATTTCTTTGAGGAGGTCAGCGCGATCCCCCGTGGGTCTGGCAACGAGAAGGGCATCAGCGATTTCCTGGTCGCGTTTGCCAAGGAGCGCGGTCTCGATGTGTATCAGGACGAGGTCTACAACGTCATCATTCGCAAGCCCGCATCTGCCGGCGCCGAGAATGCCCCGACCGTGATGCTGCAGGGTCACATCGATATGGTGTGCGACAAGTTGGGCTCCGTTGAGCACGACTTTACGACCGATGGTATCGACCTGGTCGTCAAGGACGGCGTCCTTACCGCCAACGGCACCACCCTGGGCGCCGACAATGGTATCGCCGTCGCGCTTATGCTTACTGTGCTCAACGACGATTCGATTGCCCATCCGGCCCTCGAGTGCGTGTTCACCACCGACGAGGAGACCGGCCTGGTTGGCGCCGAGACGCTCGACAAGTCCCAGATCAGCGCCCGCACCATGATCAACCTCGACTCCGAGGAGGAGGGCGTTGCCACCGTCAGCTGCGCCGGCGGCGTCGTCGTTACCTACACCTGCCCCATCGTGCGCGAGCACAAGACCGGTAGCACCCTCACGCTCGACATTTCCGGTCTGTTGGGCGGCCACTCCGGCAGTGATATCAACCTGGAGCGCGGCAACGGAAACCTCATCATGGCCCGCATCATCGACCGCCTGATGGTCGCCGGTGAGCCCGCCATCGTCAGCTTCAACGGCGGCACCAAGGACAACGCCATCAACCGTGAGTGCAAGGCCGTTCTGGTCTATGCCGATCACGCTGCCGCCGAGGCCGCGGCCCAGATCGCAAAGGGCATCATCGCCGACGTCACTGCCGAGCTCGAGGTCTTCGACCCCGGCTTTACCTGCACCGTCGAGATTGCCGACGACGCCGAGGTCGAGGCCATGGACCAGAAGTCCGCGCTTGCCCTCATCCACGCCCTGCGTCTTGCCCCCAACGGTGTGATCCGCCGCAACGTCGCTACCGACGGCTCCGTCGAGGTTTCCTCCAACATCGGTGTGGTTGCCACTTCTGACGACGAGGTCAAGATCATGTTGTCCCCGCGCTCCTCGATCACCTCGCTGCAGAACGAGTTCAAGGACCGCCTGCAGACGCTGGCCGATGTCCTGGGCTTCGACGCCAAGTTTGAGTTCGAGTATCCCGGCTGGAGCTATGCCGAGCATTCGCCGGTCCGCGACGTCTTTGTCGAGAGCTATCGCGAGCTCTTTGGCTCCGAGCTGCGCATCGAGTCCATTCACGCCGGCCTTGAGTGCGGCCTGTTTGCCGAGGCCCTGCACGGCCTGGACGCCATCGCCGTGGGCCCGACGCTCTCCGATGTCCACACCCCGGACGAGAGCATGGAGCTCGCTTCTGCCGAGCGCTTCTACGAGCTGCTCATCGACGTCCTCAAGCGCCTCGCTGCGTAAAGGTCGCGCTGGCAGCAGTCCGAGCCACGTGCTAGCAGATTGCAAATGACATTACGAGAGGGGGCACCCGGTCTTTTGCGACGGGTGCCCCCTCTCTTTTGTTTGAAAAATGGGAAATAGTCTGGTGTCTAGTCCATTTCTGCCCTGATGAGGTCGAGGGTGCGCTGGCAGTTTTCGCGGACGGGGCCGAGCATATGCTCGCGCAGGTCCGCCATGCCGGGCAGATCGGCGTATTCGTCCATGACCTCTTCCATGCAAATGGGCACCTCGTAGGCGAGGTCCATCATGGTCGCAAAGCAAAACTTCTCGGATAGCCCGGCATCGGTAAGCGCCGCCTCCAGCGCGGGGTCGCCCATACCGTGGTATCGGCGGATGGCGCCTGGACCGATGCGCCCCACACGATTTTCGCCGCCAACGCTCATGGCAAGGCGCGCCCGGCGGCGCATGCGCTCATACGCCAAACCCGACGCGACATCGTACATTCGAGCCATCATGGCTGCGCCGTCGTTTCCAAGGAGCAGGGAATAGTTTTTCGCATGCGCATCCGGTGCGCCGATAATGGCGTTGAAGAACAGTATCTGCGTAAACAGATACAGGTTAAGTTGATGGTGGCTCGTATTTACGAG
>CABUKY010000038.1 GCA_902492185.1 uncultured Collinsella sp. | reverse complement strand
TGGAGTCATTTGAGCTGGAGGGCGTGCGTGATTGGCGAGAGCTTTACCGCCACGTGGACGGTCTAATGCCTGCGGGCAAGAGGTGCTATCTATTCTTCGACGAGCTTCAGGAGGTTGCCGGATGGGAGAAGACGATTAACGCACTTCGTGTCGACCGGGACTGCGATATATATGTTACGGGTTCGAATGCTTTTCTCCTCTCGTCAGAGATTGCGACCTTAATCTCGGGCAGGTATGTCGAGATTCGGATGCATCCGCTCGCTTTTTCGGAATATGTCGACTTTCTTGGTCCGACTGACGTCACGAATAGGCTAGCTGTTTTTGGCCGGGAGGATATTGTTGCACTCGACGATCTTCTTGACCGCTATCTGACGTTTGGAGGCCTGCCGTTCCTCGCTGCTTCAAAGCTGCCGGAGCAGGAAATGAGGGACTATATCTGGAGCACATACCAGACAATCGTCGGGCGCGATATTTTGGCTCGCGAAGCCCGTCGGGGCAGACGGTCGGTGACGAGCAGGAGTGTGCTCGACCGCGTCACTTCCTACTTGGCTGATAACATTTCAAACCCGACATCAATTAATAAGATCGTTGGAACGCTGGCAGAGAACGGGGCGAAATCCTCACACGGCGTCGTGGACACTTGTGTGTCCGCCCTTGAGGAGACCTATATCTTTTCGCACGCGCGCCGATTTGATATTAAGGGTCGGGACATTTTGAAGACCGGTGGCAAATTCTACATTGAGGATCTGGGACTTCGAGCTTTCTTGGATGGGTATCGCGGCAGCGACAGTGGGCGTGTTCTCGAAAATGCCATTTACAATCGCCTTGTCTATGACGGATACCAGGTCTTCACGGGTCATCTTCGAGATGCTGAAATCGACTTTGTTGCGATCGGCGACGGCTCGGATCGTAAGTTTATTCAGGTCACGGAGTCGATTGACGAGGAGGCGACGCGCAAGCGTGAATTGCGTCCATTTGAGCTCAGGTCGCTCGAGAAGATCACCGGCGGTTACGAGAAGATCATCATTGTTCGCCGGGGAAGCCATCCGACCGACATTGACGGCATCAAAATCGTTTCCGCAGTCGATTTCTTAATGGGTAGGCTTGGGGCTTAGAGCGTTTGGAGCACGTCTGTTTCCTATGCCTAGCGACATTGCCGCAGCTCGTGACGCCGCCGGCTCCTTCCTTTCCGTCAAGCGGCGCCAACTCAGCTGATCCGTTGGGGACGGAGGAAAGCGGATTATTATCGGTGCGCCGCAGGTGATACGAATCCTGCGGCGCGCTGTTTTTTGCGCGGGGGCTTTCAGCTGTGTCCGCACGACATGTGACACTTGCCCTGTCGCCCTGCTCTGCCGCGGCGGCATGTACCTGAACAACGACCCTCTAAGGAGTTCGATTTTGATGAGTGACAACACCAAGCATCTCGCAAAGAAATGCGTCAAGGACGCGGGGCCGTGCCTCGCGTTGTGCCTTGCCGGCGCAGCGGTCGCGCTGCTGGCTGTTCTGGGGCCGTTCGACGTGCTCCGAAGTGTCAGCTCTCTGCACGTTTGCATGGCCCTTGCCGGCGCCATGATAACCGGCGGCGTGCTCGATCTGATTTTTTGGGTGCTTGACCCGTTTGGATGGAAAAATGAAGGGTAAGCCCTAAGGGATGGATGCCCCGCAGCAACAGGAGGTCCCCGTGATCTGGTTTACCAGCGATACTCATTTTGGACACGAGAACATGCTACGGCTTAGCGATAGGCCTTGGTCGACTGTTGCGCAGATGAACGATGCCATGGTCGCCAACATTAACAGCAAGGTTGCTGCGGATGACGAGCTCTACATCTTGGGTGACTTTAGCTTTAAGATGACGGTCCAAGACGCCTACGAGCTGCGCAAAAGCATTGCCTGCAAGCGCGTCCATCTGCTGCCCGGCAACCACGACAAAGACTGGACGCAGCCTGCGGTAGCGGATGCTTTTATCGTCGAGCCGCCCATTTGCGCGCTCAAGATCAACTGCCAAAAAATCGTGCTGAGCCACTATCCCATGGTCGACTGGCAGGGCATGTCGCACGGCAGCTGGCATTTGCACGGGCATATCCACAGTTGCGGCGGCGCATACAACGAGTTCAACCGCAGGCAGGGACTGCTGCGCTATGACGTGGGCGTGGACGCCAACAGCTACGCCCCGGTGAGCTTGGAGGAGCTCAAAGCTTGGTTTGCGCAGGTAGACGAGCCGATGTGTTGCGTTAAATGGCCGTGGTGGGTCAATGCCACGGGCGACGAGCAGGTCGAGCACGATCTCGAAAGTTATAAGAGGGAAGTGGTGATCCGATGACGGTCTATGTGACGGGCGATATTCACGGCGGCCTCGACATGCAAAAGCTGCGCGATTGGGACCTTGGGGATAGCCTGACGAGCGACGACTATCTCATCGTCGCGGGCGACTTTGGCTTTCCGTGGGATTTCTCTGCCGAGGAGTGCGCCGACATCGCCTGGCTGGAATCGCGTCCCTATACCGCGCTGTTCGTCGACGGCAACCACGAGCGTTTCGATCATTGGGCGGAGCGCCCCATGGAGTTGTGGCACGGTGGGCTGACGCAGCGCCTATCGGATACCTCTCCCATCCGACGCCTGACGCGCGGCGAGGTTTTTGAGCTCGATGACTCAACGATCTTTACTATGGGCGGTGCCACGAGCGTGGACAAGGAATACCGCATACCGTATTCCAGCTGGTGGCCACAGGGGCTGCCGGACGAGCGCAACTTTGAGGAGGCGCGGGCAAAGCTCGACAGCGTGGGCTGGAAGGTCGACTACGTGATCACCCACACCTGCTCTACGCGCATGCTTTCGCCCACGCTTTATCCGGCACCCGGCTGGAATTACCCCGCCGTTGATCGGCTTACGGCATTTTTCGATGAGCTGGAAGACCACTTGGATTACAAACGCTGGTACTACGGGCATTTCCATCGGGATGCCAACCCGGCCGAGCGCCACACCGTGCTCTACGACTGCATCGTTCGCCTGGGCGACGAACTCCAGCCCTGGGATGTTGCGTAGGGGCGAGGCGTTTGGCTACTCGGCAGTTACAGTGATGTTCTCGCGATGCGCACGGATGACGTCCCAGCTAAAGTATTCGACCAGCTGCTTGGCAGAGCGCGGTGTGGTGTCCGGTGCGATGCCCGTTTGCCTGGCGAGCCAGCCCAGCAGTGCCTCGGGCGTGCCAAAGCGGGCGCGGAGCTCGCCCAGGTCCAGGTCGCGGTCGCGCTTGGAAAGGCGGCGGCCGTCCGGCGACATGAGCAGCGGAATGTGCGCGTAGTGTGGCGTGGGAAGTCCCAGCAGATGCTGCAGGTAGATTTGGCGGGGCGCGGAGCCCAGCAGGTCGCATCCGCGCACGACCTCGGTAACGCCCATGGCGGCGTCATCGACCACCACGGCTAGCTGATAGGCAAAAACGCCGTCGCTGCGGCGCACCAAAAAATCGCCGCACTCGGTGGCGAGCGCCTCGCATTGGGCCCCGTACGTGCGGTCCACGAATTCGATCACGTCGCCCGCGAGGTCGTCGATGTCGGGCACGCGCAGGCGCGTGGCCGGGGCGCGCAGGGCACTGCGGCGGGCGCCCTCTTCGGCCGAAAGGCCTCGGCAGGCGCCGCGGTAGATGGGCGTGCCGTCGCTGGCGTGCGGCGCGCTCGCGGCGTGGAGCTCGGCACGCGTGCAAAAGCAGGGGTAGGTGAGGCTGGCGTCTTGCAGCTGGCGCAAGGCGCCCTCGTACAGGTCGAGGCGATCGTGCTGGTAGTAGGGGCCTTCGTCCCACTCGAGTCCCAGCCAGGTCAGGTCGTCAATCAGTTGAGTGGCAAGTTCCGGGCGCTTGCAGCGATCGTCCAGGTCCTCGATGCGCAACACGATGCTGCCGCCCTGGCTGCGGGCCGAAAGCCACGCGCACAGGCAGCTGAACACGTTGCCCAGGTGCATGCGGCCCGAGGGCGACGGGGCAAAACGGCCCACGACAGGTGCGGGAACGGAGGCAGGCTGCGTCGTTGGCGCATCCGCGGCGGGCGTTGGTATGTTGCGTGTTTTGATATCCATGCGGACGAGTATAGCGCGGGGCACGGTAGGGAAGGCGTTTCCGTGGCTCGCAAGTTGGCGGCGCTGCGCATTGCGCACGGTGGGTCTGCGGCCCAACGTCTCGATCGCCGTACGCCGACTCGGCCTTATACACGACAGAAACCCCGGCAGCTCTTCGCAACTGCCGGGGTTTCCGCGGAAAAGGGGGACATGATCCTCGAGCGAACGGGAAAGGGGCAACCGTTTTCGCTCAACTGCTTTATGCCCCTCGACTGACGGCTCAATCAGCGCATGCCGCGCCCACACAAAGCCGCTACACCTGTGACGGAGCTGTGAAGTGGTATCTATTGCTGGCGCAGGACTCGGCCAAAGAGCGTCCCAAACGACAAATTTGTTGCAGTCCGTCGGTTCAACCCAATGATCCGTTTTCCTCCGTCCCCAATAGATCATTAGGAACGTCCCTAAGTGCCAGACTCGGGTGGGACTTTTGTCCCATTTGACGTTCCGTTGGCCCAGATATTCGTCATGCGTACCCGCAAACGTGGGACAATGGCGCTGTTGGTTTTACAGACAAAGGATGTGCCTATGAACACCCTCGCCGCCAAAGTCAGCCGGCAGC
The DNA here is from genome assembly GCA_902492185.1 of uncultured Collinsella sp. Lineage (GTDB taxonomy): Bacteria > Actinomycetota > Coriobacteriia > Coriobacteriales > Coriobacteriaceae > Collinsella. Next base: position 8,597 of record CABUKY010000038.1, on the reverse strand, counting down.
GCCGCCCGTTTGCGCGATTTGTTTCCATTTGCGCGCTCGTCGCGTGCGCACTGCTGCTGTTGCCCGCCGTTGCACGTGCCGACGGCTACTCCATGACCCAAACCTATATCGGTGCCACGGTCGAGGCCGACGGCTCGCTGACCGTTGTCGAGGGACGCCAGTTTGATTTCGATGACGACATCAACGGCGTGTTTTGGGAGATCAATACAGGCTCTAACCAGCAGGGCGGCGCGGCGGGCGTCAATGTGCTGAGCGTCGAGGAAGACGACACCGCGTTTAACAAGGTCGACAGCGCAAACAAAGGCGACAACGGCGTCTATACGGTTGAGCAGTCCGACAGCGGCGTAAGAATCAAGGTGTTCAGCCCCCACGAGAGCGGCGACAGCGCGATCTATTACGTGAGTTACACCATGACCGGTGCGGTTATGAACTGGTCCGATACCGCCGAGCTCTACTGGAAGTTTGTGGGCGACGGCTGGTCTGCGGATTCCGATGATGTCGAGATGGAAGTGTGCTTCGCAAATGCCGCCGCCGGGACGGCGGCCGTCAAGGGCGATAACTTCCGCGCATGGGGCCACGGCCCGCTGACGGGCGACGTATCGCTCGATGCGGATGAACCCATGGTCACCTATACCATTCCCTGCGTGCATCAGGGCGAATTCGCCGAGGCGCGCATCACCTTCCCCAGCGATTGGGTGCCTTGGCTTTCCGCTTCGAGCGAGGAGCGCATGCCGACAATCCTGAGCGAGGAGAAGGCATGGGCCGACGAGGCTAACGCCCGCCGCGCTCACGCTCGCATGATTGCCAATGTACTTGCCGTACTAAGTGTTGTCGCGGCGGTGGCCTTTACCGGCACAATCGTTGTGCTCAAGCTGCGCCGCCGCAAGCCCAAGCCGCTTTTCCAGGACGAATATTTCCGCGATGTGCCTTCGGCCGACCATCCCGCTGTGCTTTCGGCCCTCATGAGCTGGAACGAGGTGCCCGATCAGGCATATATCGCCACGCTCATGAAGCTCACCGACGACCGTGTGATTAAGCTGGAGCAGGCGACCGTGACTAAGGCTAAGAAGGGTCTGTTGGGGCGTGAAAAAGAAGAGCAGACGTATCGCGTGACGGTGAGTGATGCGGGCTGGAAGTCGGCCAAGGGCATTGACCACATGGTGCTCAAGGTCTTCTTTGCCGGTGCTAAGCCCGACGAGAACGGCGATCGCTCGCGCACGTTCGACGAGCTGCAGCACTACGTCAAGCAGCACGCTACACCCGTGGGCGACAAGCTCGAGGACTATCAGAACACCGTTAAGGGCAAGCTGGCCGATAGCGAGTACATTGCCTCGGACGGCATTGTCGCAATGGTGTTTTGCCTGGTTCTTGGTATTCTGATCGCCTGTATTCCCGCGGGATCCATCTTCTTTACCGACGGCGCACAGGCGAACATTATCGCCGCGGTTATCTCGGTGCCGATTGTGCTGGTGGGTATTGGCGTGGGCCTTACGTTCCGCCGCTTTACGCCGGAGGGCGCCGAGGTGGCGGCTCGCTGCAAGGCGCTCAAGCATTGGCTTGAGGATTTCACGCGTCTAAAGGAAGCCGTCCCCGGCGATCTGGTCCTGTGGAATAAACTTCTGGTGATGGGTGCGGCGCTGGGTGTTTCGAAGGAAGTCCTGCGTCAGCTTGCCGAGGCTGTTCCTCCCGAGGTGCGCGAGGCCGACGGTTTCTACGACAATTACCCCTGCTACTGGTGGTACTACCATCATTACGGTACCGAGTCGCCGCTCGATTCGTTCGACGGCGTGTATCACGAGAGCATCCGTGAGCTGGCATCGAGCTCCGACAGCTCGAGCGGCGGCGGAGGCGGCGGCTTCTCGGGCGGCGGAGGCGGCGGCGTCGGCGGAGGCGGCGGCGGAACGTTCTAGCGGTCGTAAATTATGGGATGGGCTTTTCTCGACAGCCGTCGGGGGAAGCCCATCCCTTTTTATGCGCTACCTACGAAGACTGTCCCCAACGACTAGTCACTGGGGACGTTCCTAAATGACTAGGTATGGCTGCTGGGCCTAGGCTGTTAGGTCGAGTTCGTAGAGGAAGCTTTCGCGCGGCATGTCGTGACGGCGCTCTTCGCGGTTGGCGCGGTGCGTGGCCGTGCGCTTAAAGCCATGCAGCTCGTAGAACTTCCACGAGCAGTTGGAGTCGGTGTACAGGTGCGCCCTCGTCGCCCCGCGCGAGGATAGGTACGAGACTGCGGCGTCGAGCAACACCGAGCCAACGCCCAGGCCATGGACGTCGCGATCTACGGCAAGCAGCGTGACCTCGTTGTCGTGTGGCAACGGGCTGCTTTCGAGCAGGCGGTTGTTGGTTCGGATGGTTGCGCGCACAAACGAGAGATACTCGGCGCAGGCATCGGGCTCCAGCTCGCGCATTTGCGATAGCAGTGCGCGTTCGGTATCCAGCCAATGTTCCTTAACGGTGGCGCCGGAGCTCTGTCCCGCACGCGCGAGCGCAATGCCGCGCGCCTGACCGTCGATTACGGCAACCTGCGAAAACGTCGAAGACGAAAGGCAATAGGCGAGGCGGTTGTCCTCATCGTTATCCGAATTGTTATGCCAAAGCTGCTGCAGAATCAACGCGATGGCGTCGAAGTCTTCGGTATCAAACGGTCGGTAGAGAACCCGCGAGACCATGGTGCCTCTTTCTTTTGCGGATGCATATCGAGCACAGTTCTACCACGCTATTGGCATCTAATTATGGTGCCCCTGTGTTCCATGAACTCACCGTGCCCGGTGCCGTGCCCATCCCCTCCGCTCGCAAACTTTTTCTGCATATGCGCCCGTTGCGGGGTGCATCGATGCGCTCGATGCGCTACATTGAATCAGTATTTTCAATGCCGCTGCGCGAGCGCTGCAGATCGACGTATCACCGACTCACAGAGCACGGCGGCGTACCAGACAGGAGGACTGCATGGGATCTGATGTGAAGATCGCACGCGCGTTGATTTCGGTTACCGATAAGACGGGCGTCGTCGATTTCGCACGGACGCTGGTCGATGACTTTGGCGTCGAGATCATCTCTACGGGCGGCACGGCTCGTGCCATCGAGGACGCGGGCGTCCCCGTAACCCCCATCGAGGAGTTCACGGGCTATCCCGAGATGATGGACGGCCGCGTTAAGACCCTGCACCCCAAGGTTCACGGCGCGCTGCTGGCCCGCCGCGATTCCGAGCAGCACATGCAGGAGGCGGCACAGCACGGCATTAAGCTGATCGACCTGGTCGTCGTCAACCTGTACGAGTTCGAGAAGACCGTCGCCAACCCCGAGGTCACCTTCGCGGATGCCATCGAGCACATCGACATCGGCGGTCCTTCCATGCTGCGCTCTGCCGCCAAGAACGCCGCGAGCGTTACCGTCATCTCCGACCCGGCCGACTATGATGCCGTCCTGGCCGAGATGCGCGAGACCGGTGGCTGCACCACGCTTTCCACCCGTCGTCGCCTGCAGGTGAAGGTCTACCAGACCACCGCCGCCTACGACACGGCAATCTCCCGTTGGCTCGCCGCCCACGCAAGCGACGTGGCGGACACCTCTGCCAAGCTCGAGATCTCGCTGGAGAAGGTCGACGACCTGCGCTATGGCGAGAATCCTCAGCAGAAGGCCACGGTCTATCGCTTTGCCGAGGGCTGCGAGAATACCGCGAGCTCGCAGTTCCCGCTCGTGGGCTCCGAGCAGATCCAGGGCAAGCCGCTCAGCTACAACAACTATCTGGATGCCGACGCCGCTTGGAACCTAGTCCGCGAGTTCGACGAGCCGGCCTGCGTGATCCTCAAGCATCAGAACCCCTGCGGCTCCGCCGTGGCCGAGGACATCACGGCCGCCTACGACCGCGCCTTCGCCTGCGATCCCAAGAGCGCCTTCGGCGGCATCATCGCCTGCAACCGCGAGGTTCCCTATGAGCTGGTTGAGCACTTTGCCGATCAGAACAAGCAGTTCGTCGAGGTTATCATCGCTCCGAGCTACACTGCCGAGGCGCTCGAGCGCATGGCCAAGCGCCCCAACCTGCGCGTGCTGGCCACCGGCGGCGTGGACCACGGCGCCCAGGTGGAGCTGCGCTCCGTCGACGGCGGCATGCTGGTGCAGGAGGTCGACCACGTGACCGAGGATCCTGCGACCTTTACGTTCCCCACCGACCGCAAGCCCACCGACGCCGAGATGGCCGAGCTCGAGTTTGCCTGGAAGGTCTGCAAGGGCGTCAAGTCCAACGCCATCCTGGTTTCCAAGGGTAAGGCCGGCATTGGCATGGGCCCGGGTCAGCCCAACCGCGTTGACTCTGCGCTGCTTGCCTGCGAGCGCGCCGAGGACTTCTGCGAGCGCGAGGGCGTGGAGAAGGGCGGCTTTGCCTGCGCAAGCGACGCATTCTTCCCGTTCCGCGACAACGTCGACGTGCTTGCCGAGCACGGTGTGACTTGCATCATCCAGCCCGGCGGCTCCAAGCGCGATGACGAGAGCATCCAGGCCTGCAACGAGCACAATATTGCTATGGTGTTTACGGGCGCCCGCCACTTCCGCCACTAAGTTCCGCCTTGGGACAAAATAATCTCTGCAAAAGACGGCTGCTCCGTTTGGAGGGCCGTCTTTTTGGTATAAGAGGACGGAATGACTAACACGAAAGGTATGACCATGCCCCAGATTGATGATGCCGAGCTGTTTGGCAATGCCGAGGATCAGCGTGCGTACGAGGACTTTTGCGCCAATCAGGAGGCGGTCGAGAAGTTTACGCTCGACAAGCCCGCGCTTGTCTGCCGTTGGCGCATGTCCAACAAAAAGGTGCCCATGCTCAACCGCCACATTCGCGCGCTGTCCGAGCGCCTGGTGCAGGGCGAGCCGCTTACCCACAACATGCTCAGCTGGGCCAAACAACACGTTGAGTGGTCGCTTGCCGAGGGTGATTACACCGCACACGACGGCGTGCTCATGCTGGTGATCGACATCAACGGCAACGCCGCCATGACGGTGGGCGAGTACGAGCCGCTGGCCGATACGTCGGCCAAGGCGCTACGTGCCCGCTCCGCCGAGGCCCGCTCCGAGGCCGACGAAACCGGCGTGGCGCCCGAGCTGCTCGCCGCCGTCGATAACGGCGAGCTGGCCTTTGTGGCGCCAGCGGACGAGTGTCTGTGCGGCACGGCGACGCTCATTGAGCAGCTGGCCCAGACCAAGGGCATCCCGGTCACGCGCGTGGACATTCCCGCGCAGCTCAAGGGCGCGCTGTTCCTGGTGAGTGACGAGCACGGCGTGGTCCCCGCAACCGAGACGGACGCCGCCGAGGCCGACGCCGCCACGGTCGCCTTCTTCGCCGAAGGCTACGAAAAGCTCCGCGCCCGCCGCTAAATGATTTTTCTGGGACGGGGATTAAAGAATCATTTTGGTCCCCGCCACCGCTGCGAGTGCGAGGCGGACAAAACGCCCCCGCTCGCGAACAGTTCTGTCACCTGGCACCGCGCGAGGCGTGTACCTGCAGCTTTGCGGTCATAATGGGACAAGACAACCAAGAGGGGAGCGGAATCAATGGCGCTGATCTATATCGTTGAGGACGACGAGCCCATTCGTCGTGAGCTTGTCGACATCCTTGCCCGCGCCGGGTTTGAAGTCGAGGCCTGCGAATCGTTTGAGCATGTCTCGCGCGATATTCTCGCCACCGCGCCCGACCTGGTACTGCTTGACCTCACGCTCCCTGTCAAAGACGGCCAGCACATCTGCCATGAGGTCCGTCGCGAATCCGAGGTTCCCATCATCGTTCTCACGTCGCGCACGACCGAGATCGACGAGGTTATGGCCATGACGCTCGGCGCGGACGACTTTGTTCCCAAGCCTTACAGCGCCCGTGTGCTTGTGGCGCGCATCAACGCACTGCTGCGTCGCACCGCGGCGTCAGGCGAGCGCAGCACACTTGTCCACAAGGGGCTGGAGCTCGACCTCGCCCGCTCAATGGTCACCAACACGCAAACGGGCACCAGCACCGAGCTCACCAAAAACGAGCTGCGTATCCTCTCGCTGCTTCTGAGCCGCGCGGGCAAGATCGTTTCGCGCTCGGCCATCATGCAGGACCTGTGGGACTCCGACGCCTTCGTGGACGACAATACGCTCACCGTCAACATCAACCGCCTGCGCACCACGCTCGAAAAAATCGGCATCAAGGGGTATTTGACCACGCATCGCGGCCAAGGCTATTCGGTCTAGGGGCCGGCTATGTCGTTTGGCAAGTTCTTTAAAGATGCGCTGCTTCCCGTCGCCGTGTGGACGTGCGGTGTGCTGCTGAGCTGCTTTGTGCTGACGGTTGCCGGTGCACCCGTCTCTATCGTGGTCGTGGCGGTCGGCGTGTCCTTTATCTTTGGTATGCTCGGCATCGTGGTCGAGTACGCGCGTCGCCGCCGTTTTCTGCGTCAGCTGGAGCGCGCGGCCGAGGAGCTCGAGAGCCCCGCATGGGTGCAGGAGATGGTGCAATGCCCGACCTATGCCGAGGGCGAGCTCGAGTACGAGGTCTTGCGCCGGGTGGGCAAAGCCGCTTGCGACGAGGTTGCCGAAGGCCGGCGTCAGACCGATGACTATCGCGACTATATCGAGAGCTGGGTCCACGAGGCCAAACTGCCCCTGGCGGCGGCTCATCTAATTTTGGAAAACCTGGATGGCAGCGAAGACGACCTGTCTCGTGTGGATGACCTGGGCCGTGAGTTGGCTCGCGTGGAGCGCTATATCGACCAGGCGCTGTACTACGCGCGTTCGGAAGTCGTGGAGCGCGACTACCTGATTCGCCGCTGGGATCTCAAGACCTTGGTGACGGGCGCGATTAAGGCCAACGCGCGCGAGCTCATCGCGGCGCACGTGGCCCCGGTGTGCGAGAACCTCGACTTTGAGGTCTTTACCGACGAGAAGTGGCTCGAGTTTATTCTGGGCCAGCTCATTCAGAACAGCATTAAATATGCGCGCGAGGACGGCGCAAAGATCGTGTTTTCGGGCGCGTTGCTGGACGAGGGCCTGGCGAGCGAACGCATCGAGCTCACCGTCGCGGACAACGGCTGCGGCGTGAGCGCGGCCGACCTGCCGCGCGTGTTCGAGAAGGGCTTTACCGGCGATAACGGCCGCACCACCAAGCGCGCAACGGGCATTGGCCTCTACCTGGTGGCGCGTCTGTGCTCCAAGATGGGTATCGATGTCACCGCGGCATCCGAGCCCGGCGAAGGCTTCGTCGTCACGTTTGCCTTCTCGACCAACAAATTCCAATACTTTGAGTAGTCGTCGCGGTGTAACGTCCCGGAGCGTCATTCACGTTAAGACAATTATCCCAAACGGGATAATTCCATCATGATGTGCTATGATTATCCCGTTTGGGATAATCATAGGGGATTAGCATGCAAGACTGGAATGAGCGAACGATTTTTGACCCAGCTGAACTCGGTGCATATTTGCGTGAGCGCCGGAAGAAGCTCGGTTATACCCAACGCGATGTGGCTGATTTCAACCAGTGCAGTTTGCGCTTTGTGAGCGAGCTTGAGCGTGGAAAGGCGGGTGCCAATCTTCGCCAAACCCTTCAAATCGCTAACAGCTTGGGGGTCGATTTGATCCTGAGGGAGAGGGGCGACGGCTCATGGCATTAAAGGTTTATCGTGAGTATCGGGGAACGTTTGAGCTGGTCGGAGAATTTGAGAGGGCCGACCCCGTAAACGAGACGTTTGCATATGATGAGGGATATCTTGAACGCGACGATGCTGCCGCACTCTCAGCTTCTCTTCCCTTGCGACATGAGCCATATGCCAGCAATGAGTTTTCGGCCTTCTTTTCGGGCATGCTTCCCGAGGGCCCGGTTCGGCATGAGCTGTCGATGCGTTTTCAAATCCCCCAGTCAGACTATTTATCGATGCTCGAGCGTTTGGGCGATGAGTGCGTTGGTGCCTTGAGGTTTCTCGGCGATGAGAAATCGAGCTACGATCCGGGCTATCGTCCTCTGCAAGACGAGGATTTTGAGGCACTTTCTAAGGCGGAAGTGTTTGAGATTGCAAATGATATGCAGGATTCGAGGCTGTCGTTGGCGGGCGCTCAGTCTAAAACCGGTTGGTTTTTACCGTGCGGTAAAGATGCAAAAAAGGCCGGGTCGGGGGATTGGATGCTGCCGCTCGGCTCTGCCCCCTCGACTCACATAGTCAAGATTGCTTCAACTAAACATCCGGATTTGCCGTTCAACGAATTAATTTGCATGACGGCAGCGTCTGCTGCTGGGCTTGAAATTGCCCGTTCAGAAGCTTCGGATACGATTCCTGGTGCGTTCTTTTCCGAGCGTTATGACAGAATCTGGAGCAATGAGCCGCCGTCGATGAGCGGATTCGATGTGCCTCTGAGGCTGCATCAGGAGGATTTTTGCCAAGCGGTTGGCTGGCCTTCGTATATGAAATACGAGACACGTCCCGATAGCTGCTATATGGCTCTTTGCGGCCGATTGATAAGAGAGCAATCGTCTAACGTAATTGCTGATACTCAAATGTTCGCTCGTCAGGTAATGGTCGATTATGCGTTGGGGAATTGCGACTCGCATCTCAAGAACCATTCGTTTCTTTATAGTCCGA
>CABUKY010000037.1 GCA_902492185.1 uncultured Collinsella sp. | reverse complement strand
GAAGTGAGTGTCCATCCTCGCAGTATCCGGTTCTCAAGGTGCACGCCCCGCGGCTCATCCGGTTCCACCGGGCCGCGCGGCAAGGAGATATATTGCCAGACCGGAGGGGCCCCGGGGGCGGGAATCGCGCACTCCATATTTTGTTCACAAATGAATAGGTCCCTCAGTCGCATCACTGAGGTTAAAACTGAAGCATTGGCTTCTGATATTGGCGATGACCAGCTGTTTTATGTGTATTGAGACATCGGTCATCTCTGGAGCGCTACTTTACTCCAAAGGCATCAGTTATTTGTTTCCCATCGGTAAAAGGCGGGTTTTGTTCGCCAAGCGTTCTTATATATAGATAGATACGGGTTCGAACCCGTGCACCGGCAACAAAAAAGCGACCAACCGGAGTCGATCGCTTTCTTTTCTATGGTGGGCCGTCAGGGGTTCAGCCTGCTTCGCAGGCGGCCGCTGCGGCGCTTTCGCGCCTTGCGCGCTGCGCTGGCAAACGCTCACGCGTTTACTCAGCTCCGCGCCCCGACGGGTTCGAACCCATGAAAGGGCGACAAAAAAGACGGCCAACCGAAGTTGACCGTCTCAACAATCTTTGGGTGGGCCGTCAGGGGTTCGAACCCTGGACCTTGGGATTAAAAGTCCCCTGCTCTGCCAGCTGAGCTAACGGCCCGCGGGTGGCATTGTACCACGGTCTGGGACTATTCCCAACTCCATTGGCCGTTCTGGAAAATCACAACTTCACGTCCATCAGGCGTAATGCCCGTAATATCGATGTCGTCCGTGCCGATCATAAAATCGACGTGCGTGCTCGAGACGTTAACGCCATGCTCCAGGAGCTCCTCCTTGGACATGTCATACCCACCCTCGATGCATTCGGGGAAACCGACACCTAGCGCGAGATGGCAGCTAGCGTTCTCGTCATAGAGCGTGTCATAGAACAGAACGCCGCCTTCGCGGATCGGAGTGTTCTTGGAAATGAGCGCGACCTCGCCCAGATGAGCGGCACCTTCATCGGTGTCAATAATGCTCGCAAGCGTTGCCTTGCCCACGCGGGCGTCGTAGTCCACCACGCGGCCGCCCTCGAACTTAATCCAAAAATCTTCGACTTTATTGCCGTGGTGGATGAGCGGCATGGCCGAGTACACGATACCGTCGGCGCGCATGCGATCGGGCGAGGTGAAGACTTCCTCGGTGGGAATGTTGGGGAAGAAGGGGTGTCCATCGGGCGTCTTGCCCTTGCCGCCGGCCCACTCGTGACCTTTCGTCATGCCAATCGTCAGATCGGTTCCATTTGCCGCGGTGTAATGCAAGTAGTCGAAACGATTGTCGTTCAGGAAACGCAGGTTCTTTTCGAATGCGGCGTCATGGAGTTCCCAGTCGCTCTCCGGGTCCTGGCCATCGGCGCGCGCGGTGTGCAGAATCGCATTCCACAGTTTATAGATTGCAACCTCATCGGCGTCTCCTGGGAACCCCTGGTGCCCCCAAGCCACGACCGGAGCGCCGGCGATGCACCACGGATTGATGTTGTAATCCAGTCCACGGCGGAAAACTTTGCACTGCGTATTCCTCGCCTTTGATGCCGCGGCCGGCTTGGCTGGATCGATGCCCTTGAGGGCCGCAGGATCCGCACCTTCGATAAAGACAAAGCAGGCACCATCCTGGGCCAAGGAATCCAGCTGCATGCGCTTCCACTCGGGTGTCTGCTCAAAATAGCTTTTCTCGACATGCTCGTACGTGAGCCTCGTCACGGCATCATCGGCCCAAATGACCGTCACGTGGCCGGCGGCGGCAGCATAGGCCTCCGCGACCACCACGCGCGCAAACGGCGCGCACTCGACCGGAGACTGAACGACGACCTCCTGGCCGGGCTTGACGTTTACGCCCTTGCGGACGACCAGGCGCGCGTAGTTTTTAATCTTGGGCTCCAGGGCCTTCATGCCCTCCAGAGCCTCTTCGACCGTCAGGGCAGCTCGAATCATGTGCCACTCCATCTATCTATAGAACAGTAAAAAGGCGCGCCGCAAAAACGACGCGCCTTATATCTTAGCGATAAGTATGTATGCAAACGCTACTTCTTCTTGGAGTCCTTCTGGTCCTCCTCGGCAGCCGCGCGCTCAATAAGAGCGTTGAGCTTGTTCTCGGACATGCCCTCGGCCTGCGCGCGGTACATGTTGCGCAAGGGACGAATACGAGCGAAGTCGTAGATAAAGTCACCTAGGATGATGACATAGGACAAAACGATGCCGACCATCTGGACAGGGCTGGACACCATGCCAGCGGGAGCGAAGTACAGCGAGGCCCAAATTGCCACGACGAGCACCATGCCAATGGCGAGCACAATCCACCAGATGCGACGGCGCTTGGTGTAGTCCTCGTCCTGCTTGAGGAGGATATTCGACACCGTATAGATGCGGTCCTCCTTGGCGCGCTGCTTGGCCTTGCGGGCGCGCTTCTCCTCTTTAGAGAGGCCCTCGAGGTTCTCGCCCTTCTCGAGCTCTTTGCGGCGTGCCTTAGACGAAGCCGGCACGACGCGAACGGAGCTCGCTGCTTGGCGGGCGGGCTTAGCAGATGCGGCAGACTTGCGCGCAACCCCGGTAACTTCGTGGGATTGCGTGCGCTTGTTCGTGGCGCTACGGGTACTCACTTATGCGTTCTCCTTCATGCTTGTGAACTGGGAGCCGGTGATGATCTGGAAGGCCTCGCGATAGCGCTCGGACGTGCCATCGATGACCTCGGCGGGCAGGTGCGGGGTCTCCCCCGTCATATCCCAGTTGGCCTTGAGCCAATTGCGGACGAATTGCTTGTCGTAGCTAGGCTGGATCTTGCCCTCCTCGTAGCTGGCAGCAGGCCAGAAACGGCTGGAGTCGGGCGTGAGGCACTCGTCGATCAGCGTGACCTTGCCATCAATAACACCAAACTCGAACTTGGTGTCGGCAATGATGATGCCACGGGTCGCGGCGTACTCGGCAGCGGCCTTGTAGATCTTGAGGGAAAGGTCACGAATCTGCGTGGCGATGTCCTCGCCCACGATCTCGCAGCAACGCTCGAACGAGATGTTCTCGTCGTGGTCACCGATCTCGGCCTTCGTGGACGGCGTGAACAACGGCTCGGGAAGCTTGGAAGCCTCGGTCAGGCCCTCAGGCAGCTGGATGCCGCAGACGGTGCCGTTCTCGTCGTAGGTCTTCTTGCCCGAACCGGTCAGATAGCCGCGGACGATGCACTCGATAGGAATCGTCTGGGCCTTCTTAACCAGCATGGCGCGGCCAGCGAGGTAGTCACGATACTCAGCAAACTCCTCGGGGAAATCCGCCGGGTCGATGGAAACGAGATGGTTGGGGACGATGTCGGCAAACTTATCGAACCAGAATGCCGAGATGCGATTGAGCACCTCTCCCTTAAACGGAATCTCGTCGGGAAGAATGAAGTCGAACGCAGAAATGCGGTCGGTGGCGACCATCAGCAGGTTTTCACCGGCATCGTAAATATCACGAACCTTGCCACGGGAATCCGGACGACGCTCCATCGTTGTCACGTGAGTCACTCCTTACCTAAATACGACAGAAATGCGGGTTCTTTCCCGCATGTTTTCGCAAACTCGGAGCGGCAGGGACGCGGCCCCTCCTTCACCGAATAGCGAAAAGCTAGTGCTCCATTGTAGTAGATGCCGCGTCTGCCGTGTGCTCGCGGGGCAGATGAATTGTAAAAGTCGTACCCTTTCCAAGCTCCGACTCCACGGATATGTAGCCATGGTGACGCTCGACAATCTGCTTGGTCACGGCGAGGCCGACGCCCAGGCCGCCAGCTTCGCGGGCGCGGCTGGCATCGGCGCGCCAAAACCGCCCGAAAATGCGCGACAGATCGTCCTTGGCAATACCGATGCCGGTATCAGAAACGGCAATGCTGACGTGCCTGCGGTCACTGAGCACCGACACCACGACCCAACCGCCCTCGGGGGTGTAGCGCATGGCGTTGCTCATGAGGTTGATAACACATTGCGTGATCATGTCGGGATCTGCCTCGACAACGTCATCGTGGCCCTGCGTCTCATCTGCAAAGCGCAAACGCAGGTCACGGTCGGCAAACAGGCGCTCCTGGCCATTCACAATCGATCGCACGAACGGAACCATGTCCACCGGTTCTAGATTGAGCGGAGCCGTGCTGTTTTCCATACGCGATAGGTCGAGCATCTGCTGCACCAGACGAGCCAGGCGACGCGTCTCGGAAGCAACGGTCTCCAAATGCTCATCGTCGGTGGGATACACGCCATCCTGCATGGCCTCGACCGTTGCGAGCATGGCCATAAGCGGCGTGCGAAGCTCGTGTGCAACGTCTGAGGTCAGGCGCTTCTCGTGTTTCATATCCTTCTCGAGCGAAGTGGCCATCTCATCGAAGGTCTCACCCAGCTGATCGATCTCGTCATCACCGCGCAGTCCCGTGCGAGCCGACAGGTCGCCGTCACGGATTTGCTTTGCGGTACTGGTGATGCGATGAATCGGCTTGGTGAGCATGCGCGACACGAGCGATCCGATAACGACCGAAATGCAGATTGCAACAACCGCGGCGAGGGCCATGGCGTTAAAGGTCTTCTCCCTAAACGCAGAGTCCGCCTTGGTGAGCAGAGCGTCGGAGCCGATGGCCCACAGCTTTACCTGTCCGACATGCTCGCCGGAAGACGTTACAATCTCGACGTTAGCAACGCTATCGGAGTCGGTTGGAGCAGACGAGACCGGGCTATGCGATGCCCTCTTGCCGCTCGTGTCGTCGGTCGTAGCCTGGTTTTCGCGTACATCGGCGGTGGCGCTTGCCGAGGGCCAGGAATCGTCATAAACGATCACGCCCTTTTTATTGACGACCTGCATGCCCAGATCGTCGGAAACCAAACTCGACGTTGCGACCGTGCGCAGTTCTCCCGCGGTCCAAGAGCCGTTTTCCTCATATGAGGTTGCCAACTTCTCGGCAGCGGAATTTGCGATTTCGACGATATTGGAGCGTGTGTAATCCGAAAAGACCGTGCCCCACACAACAGAGACAACGCCCACCAGCACCAATACCGTCATGAGCGATGTCAGAGCAAAAGCAAGTGCCATGCGCGAGGGATAGCTCATCGTTGGCCGTGAATCGGAACGAGGCGTGTTCCAACTAGCCTTGGAACCCGCCTCGCTCTCCTGCTTGTGCTTTTGTCCGATTTCAAAGCGCGCAGGTGTCATATGTGATTTCCCTATTTCTCGTCCGACTTATCGGTCTTGGCCGGAGCCTCGAAGCGATAGCCGACACCATGGACGGTGTAGAGCCACTTGGGCTTCTTGGGATCATCGCCCAGCTTGGCGCGAAGATTCTTCACGTGGCTATCGATAGTGCGCTCATAGCCCTCAAAGTCATACCCGAGCACTTTCTCGACCAGCTCCATGCGGTTATACACACGGCCGGGATGGCGGGCAAGCGTGGTGAGCAGCTTGAACTCGGAAGCCGTCAGATCGACTTCCTTGCCCTCGACCAAGATCTTGTGGCCCGAGATATCGATGACCAGATCGCCGAAGTCGAGTACCTCGACGGCGGGCTCGTCGGCCTGATGGGCACGGCGGAACAGAGCGCGAACGCGGGCGACGAGCTCGCGCGGCGAGAACGGCTTAATCAGATAGTCGTCGGCGCCGAGCTCAAGACCGATAATACGGTCCTCGATCTCGCCCTTAGCCGTCAGCATGATGATGGGGACATCCGAGGTATCGCGAATGGTGCGGCAAACGCGCTCGCCGGGAATCTTGGGGAGCATAAGGTCGAGCACGACCAGGTCGAACTGATGCTTCTCGAACTCCTCGATCGCGGACTGGCCGTCGCCGACGCCCACAACCCAGTAGCCTTCGCGCTCGAGATAGGCAGCGACGGCGTCACGGATTGCCTTCTCATCCTCGACCAGCAGAATCTTTTTTGCATCTGAAGCCATAACACGGCCCCCCTGTCTCAATTAGCTAAGAACAAGCCCATTTTAACGCACCTGAGCCCGCCGGATGCCGCTATGACGCGGCAGCTCGGCGGGCGGTACTCACAATTACAACGCGTTTATTCCCCTGTTGGCGCCTTTTTAACCCCTCTAAGCTTAAAGAGAGAATAGGCGTGCAGTGACCGTCTCTGGTATACCCTGGCTGTTGCGCACCGTGGCGTACGTAAGGAATGAGTCCGATTTTCCCGCCGTAGCTGGATAATCGCCATACTCCAAAGCGCGGTCGGGCGACAGCAGCGAGCCATAGGTCTTGGTAGAGGTGTCGATCAGAAAATGCGACGCCTGTACCTTAACAAGGTATTTATTCTTCTTGCCAGCCGCACATGCGAGCGGCTCGCGTGACAGAAAGAGGTACGGCCCTCCCTCATTACCGATATACGTGCCCATATTGCCCAGGCTGCCCACGCCACTATAGGCCGCCTCGATAGAAAACACGAAGGTACCGCCCATATACACGGCCTCGAAAGGCGAGACTGACGAGGGAAGGACTAGCTGGGCACGCTTGGTGTTGTTGCCGTCGGTCAGATCGATTGCCGTTATGCCGTAGTAGACGCCCTCGTCGTTGCGGACACGCGGCGAGATGGTCAAAATGCCGTCGCTCGCGCGCGGGGCCGATGCAAAGCGGCCCGTCGATTTCCAAATTACCTCGGCCTTGGATTCATCAAGCGAGCGACGATAGCAAAACGAATCACTACTCGTTTTATTGCCGCTTGCCGAAGGCATTTTATACCAGATGACCGATGACCCGAACGCCGTAAACAGGGGCGGATCATAGTCCTTGCCACCTCGATCGAGCTCAACCACGTCGCCAGAGAGCGAAGCGCCCGACAGATTTTGAGCGTAGAGCTTCCACGATGAATTGGCAAAGTTCATCTCAACCCACGCGAATACGCCGTCGCCGGCACGGACATCGTAGAATGCATATCCCGCGCCCTCGATAGGATCCTCGATTAATGTGGTAAGCGAGCCATCACCCAGGTTGAGCACACCGAGTGTGTTGGCGTGCAGCGCCGATGCGGGCGCCATCATCGCCGCGGCGTAATCGCCGTCGCAGTAGTACAGCAGCGTACCCAGAGGCAGCGTCCACGACGCCGCCGGCTCAAGATCGATGTCGACTGCCTCGTACTCATCCGTAATCGAGATGATCTTGGAATCGTCCTTGATAACCTGCGGCTCGCCGGCGGCATCATCGCTGGTGCCCGTTTTTTTCGAGCATCCGGCAAGTACCGTGGCAGCGCCCGCGGCAGCCCCACCGAGTACGAAGCCGCGACGCGATATTCCGTTCTTGATGTGATCGGCGATACCCATTAGGCGATCTCGGCGCGAGCGGCCTCGATGGCGCGCGTAAGCTGGTCGGCGCAGGAGGTCTTTTTCATACCGCAGGTATTACCGGCGAGAACCTCGATTACGCGATCGGCAGGAGCACCCTCGACCAGCTTGGAGATTGCCTTGAGATTGCCGTCGCAGCCACCGGTAAACTCAACGCCTATCACCTTGTTGCCGTCATCGGAAAGGTCAAGGTGAATATTGCGAGCACACACGCCTTGAGGCTTGTAATCAAACGAAATCATGCGATCCCCTCTCAGAATGTTATTCGAGACGACTATTATCCCCGTCTTTCCCTAAATGCAACGAGGCGCTTTGCCGGCAACACACATTACCAGCAAAGCGCCCTAAAAAGCTAACGTTATGCCCGAACCTACTCGAAGCTCAGCTGCTCCAGACGATCAAAGACCGTGTCGATACGGGTGAGGAAGTCCCACGGATCAAAGATCTCGTCGAGCTTCTCCTGACTGACGGTGCAGCGCGGGTCGGCCTCGAGACGCTCCTTAAAGGTGGGGCCGGAGACGCAATCCTGTACCTCGTGCCAGGTTGCCATGGCGTTCTCCTGCACAATGGCGTACGCGTCCTCGCGGGTGATGCCCGTGTCGACGAGGGCGAGCAGTACCTTGGAAGAGAAGATGAGGCCGCGGGTCTTATTGAGGTTGGCCATCATGCGGGCGGGATACAGCTGCAGGCCGTCGATAACGCGGATGAGGCACTGGAACATGTGGTCGAGGGCGATGAAGCTATCGGCCTGGGCGACGCGCTCGGCAGAGGAGTGCGAAATGTCACGCTCGTGCCACAGGGCGACGTTATCGAAGGCAACCTGGGCGTTGGACTTCACGACGCGCGACAGACCGCAGACTTTCTCCATGGTGATGGGGTTGCGCTTGTGCGGCATGGCTGAGCTGCCCTTTTGGCCCTTACGGAACGGCTCCTCGGCCTCGAGCGTATCAGTCTTCTGCAGATTGCGGACCTCGGTAGCGATGCGCTCGCAGGTGGCTGCGGTGGTGGCGAGAACGCCGGCGAGATAGGCGTGATGGTCGCGGCTGATAACCTGCGTGGACAGCGGGTCGTGAACCAGGCCCAGGTGCTCGCAGACATACTCCTCGACGAACGGCTCGATGGAGCTGTACGTGCCGACAGCGCCCGAAATAGCACCGAAGGCAACATTCTTGCGGGCGTCCTCAAGACGATCCAGATCGCGCTTGAGCTCCCAGGCCCAAGAGCCAAACTTCATGCCGAAGGTCATCGGCTCGGCGTGGATGCCATGAGTGCGGCCGGCACAGAGCGTGTTGCGCTCCTCAAAGGCGCGACGCTTGCAAATCTCGCCGAGCTTCTTGACGTCCTCGATGATCAGGTCGCAGGCCTGGGTGAGCTGGTAGCACAGGGCTGTGTCGCCCAGATCCGAGCTGGTCATGCCATAGTGAACCCAGCGGCTGGGCTTGGGGTCGCCCTCGGGAACATCGGCATCGATGTATTCCTTCATGTTGGTCAGGAAGGCAATGACGTCGTGGCGCGTGACTTCCTCGATCTCATCGACCTTCGCCTTCTCAAAGTTGGCATGGTCGCGGATCCACTGGGCCTCGTCTTTGGAAATACCGATCTTGCCGAGCTCCGCCTGGGCCTCGCAGGCCAGAACCTCGATCTCCTGCCAAATGGCGTACTTGTTCTCGAGGGAGAAGATGTGTCCCATCTCCGGGCGGGTATAGCGATCGATCATAGCGGCTCCTTTTTGGTTATTGGCACGTTGGTCGTAACCTAACCATTGTACCGTGCGCAGGTGCAAGTATGGGCAGCAGGCATTAACCTAACATTTTGCCGCAAGAGCGGCCATGGGGACATCCGCGTATTTGCTTCGCAAATACGCACCGGCTGCGGTCGGCAGACCCGGTCCGCGCACACGCACGGGCACAGCGGGTTGGACCCGACGTTCCCGAGGTCCCCCGTACTCGATGGAGCGGGCAACGGGACATCCGCGTATTTGCTTCGCAAATACGCACCGGCTTCAGGCGCCTGTCGGCGCCTTCGCCTGCTCGCTACAAACGCTTCGCGTTTGCTTAACGCTCGCACCCTGGCGGGTTCGAGTCCCGGCGCTTGGTAGTAAAAAGCACGGCAACGTAACGCTGCCGTGCTTGTGCTTTTTACTGGAGCGGGCAACGGGACTCGAACCCGCGAGTGTCAGCTTGGGAAGCTGATGCCTTACCACTTGGCGATGCCCGCATATGTGGGGGATAGTATAACGCGGTTGTCTTGTTCGATACAAGAGTGGCGATGCTTGTTTTAGCTGTGGAGATTCGTTTGAAAATCGCGTCAATTGTGGAGATGAGGACCTTTGACCTCCTGTTCTCCTTATCTTCTACCTGCGCTTTTGCTTGATTGTTGTATTTGAGCTCAATTTGTCAGGAATTGGGCAAGCTTTTGGTCAGGCTCCGATACTTACCCGCATGAACCTCGGGGGTAGCCTCATCCTACGCGTCGCAGCCTCCCCGTGCGACGCACGAGGGATAAGGAGCAGCCATGTCCAACGCACCCACGCACTCTGTCCACAGCGCAATCGCAACAGGTCCGCTGCTCCTGCTCCTCTTCCTGCTTTTCGGCTGCCTGGCACCGGGAGCCGCATTTGCCGTCGATGGCTACGACCAGCTCGGCTTCCGCACTATTAGCGATGATTGTGGGCCCTTCTTCATCGGCAAGTATGAAGCTCAAGACACCTCGATTGCCTACTGCATGAACCAGGAGCGCCCCGGCCCCACCAAACCGGGCGGCCCATGGCTCAACTTTGATCAAGGCTGGGTGTGGCTCGACGACGAGTTCGCGGCAATCGTTTGTCACGGATATCCCACCACCACGTCGTTTGGCGGTTACCATCTTTCACCCGATCGCGCCCGCGCCGCCACCCAGCTTGCCGTATGGATGCTCAACGGCACTACCCATGTCGACGGCACCTACTCCTACACGACCGCTCAGGGTAAAACCAAGAGCGGACGCTTTACCGCCGACAATGAAGTCGTGGCGGCTGCGCGGTGGCTCCACGACAGCGCAAAATCAGGAAGCATCAAAGCCGCTCCGCACCGCGCGCGACGCTATCTAGGAGCCGTATCGGGCGGCAGCAAACGTCAAGACATGCTCTATGTACTGCCGGCGGTCTCTGTTTCCTTCCAAAAGCAGTCTGCGAACACCGTTATTACCAGCGGAAACAATACCTATCAGTTTACCGGGGCAACATTCGATGTTTTTGAGAGCGCCAGCGGCGCACGTGTTGGTACCATCCAGATGGACGGCAACGGTCGAGCACAGGCAACACTCCTACCCAACACGGCGTACTACCTGATTGAAACGAAGGCGCCGGCCGGCTATGTCCCCCGTCGTGATCGCATCGCTTTTACCACGGGGAATGACGGCGGGCGGGTCGCCATTGATGAACAGCCCGGCACCATCAACCTGCGTATCGTAAAACTCGATGCCGCGACGAATGCCGGCCCCCAGGTGGGATCTTCACTCGCAGGAGCAGAGTTCACGTGTGTGTCGCAATCAACCCCTGGATGGGCACAAATCCTCACGACCGACGAAAGCGGTCGGGCCACCCTCGCCGATGTCCCCTTAGGAACCTTTACCATCTACGAATCAAAAGCCCCCGAGGGCTACCTGCCATCCAACGATAGCTGGACCTATACCGTTGGAGCCGACCAGCTCGGCGATTCAGGCGTGGTCGAGATCGAATCTCGCATTTCCGATATCCCCATTGCGTTTAACCTTGAGATTTCCAAATTCAAGGATTACGGCAATAGCGACCAATCCGGCCTGGAGCAGCCGGCGGGTGGTGTTGTCTTTGAGGTTGTCAGCAACAGCTCTCAGCAGGTTGTTGGCACACTGACCACAAACATCTATGGCTTTGCCTCCACCAAAGATCAGCCCGAAGCATGGTTCGGCACAGGCAAGCGACCCGCCGGTGTCCACGGAGCCGTCCCATACGACCGTGCCGGCTACACGGTTCGCGAGGTTCCGGAAACCGTCCCCGATGGTTTTAAACGTGCAGGGGAATGGACCGTCGGGGCCAATCAGATTTCCGACGCCGCCGAGCTTCAATATATCGTGGACAACCACGCGCTGTCGACGCATCTCCAGATTGTAAAACGCGATGCCCAAACAGGCGCTTCTGTTCCCCTAGCCGGATTCACCTTCCAACTCCTCGACAGCAATCACGAACCTGTCTCACAAACTTGCTGGTATCCAGCACATAACGTAATGGACACCTTTACGACTGACGCGACCGGGACCGTCACACTGCCCGAATCGCTCGTGCCGGGCACCTATTATGTACGCGAAACCTCGGCCAAAGAGCCCTATCTTGTCGGCGAAGAGATCGAGGTAAACATACCCGCCGACATGAACCTAACGCCCGTTGCAGTCGCCTCGTATTATGACCACGCCGCGACCGGAAACATCAGGATCGTTAAAACCGATGCCATAGACGGCAGCAGCCTCGCGGGCGCCGTCTTTGAGATCCGTGCCTCGGGTGATATCGTGCGCCCCGACGGTAGCATTGCCGCGCTCGACGGTGAGACTGTCGCTACCGTCACGACGGATGAAACTGGAGAAGCACGCGCGGACAACCTCCCGCTGGGACCTGGCACCGCACGCTACGAGGTTGTCGAGACTCAAGCGCCGGCAGGGTTCTTGCTCGATCGAACAACCCATATTGTCGACCTTACTTATGCCGACCAGAAAACACCCGTTGTAGAAGCACGGCTTAACGTATCCGACGATTACACCAAGGTTGATATCTCCAAGGTCGATGCAAGCGGCGAGCAGGAAGTGGAAGGCGCACAACTCACCTTATATGGTCCCGATAAAACCGAAATAGACTCCTGGACCTCATCCGACAAGCCGCACCGCGTCGAACATCTTGCACCCGGCACCTACTCGTTGCGCGAAATGATGTCTCCGCGGACCTATGACCTTGCCGAGGAAATAACGTTTGAAATAAAGGATACGGGAGAAGTCCAATCCGTCGCGATGAAGGATGCGCCCATCGAGATCAAGGGACAGGTCGACAAGCGTCAGGAACTTGTCCAACCTATCGAAAAGGGCCTGTTGGCTAACGGCGATGGTAAAAACCGCGCCACGACGCAAACCAATAGTGATGGGCTTTTCTCCTATACCATCGATGCTCGAAACGATTCCGCTACTTGGGTTGATGAGTTTACGATTACCGATGATCTTGAGTGCGCCAAAGACGGCACAGCGAGATTCATCTCAATCGAAACCCCCGTCGCCATCGGCGACCTCAACGGTCTGTGCAACGTATGGTATCGCACGACGCCGTTGGACTCGACAGACGTCGATGAGCCGGCAAACGCGACACTTGACGATGGACACGAAAATCCTTGGCTTGAGTCCGACGAAGTAAAAGAGAGCCTGGGTGAGGACTGTCGCCTCGTCGATTACGACGGTTGGCACCTCTGGAAGGCGGATATCTCGACCACGGAATCCACCACACTCGAGGCGAAAGAACTCGACCTTGCATCCAATACCGTCGTAACGGGCATTCGAATTGAATACGGTGCGGTAGCCGCCGACTTTACGACTCGAAGCGATGCGGATTCTTGGACCCGCGATGATCTCAAAGATGAGCACGACGACCTTGACGATGCCAAAGCAATCCTTGGCACAGACGCTCGGGGCGCAGTCGTACACATGCAGGCAACGTCGGCTTATACGCCCCAAACCGCACTCACCAACAGCGCGCGCGTCGATCTTTGCCGCAACGGTGGCGGCGATAAACTTGAGTCACATGACGAGGACAGCGTCATTCAACGCTGTACCCTACCGCAGGACCTACCGGCAACAGGATCAGTTCCCATCGCCGCTTGCATCACCGCGCTCCTGACCTCGGGTGCCGCAGCCCTATGGTTCGCTCGCCTTAGGTCGATCCCAAAGAAGCGCTAGCGCGATGAAAAAGCGGGCGAGCCAGTCCCC
>CABUKY010000036.1 GCA_902492185.1 uncultured Collinsella sp. | reverse complement strand
CAGCCGCTCCGGCTCGACTGTCAACGTCTCCATCTGCGACAACGACAGCCACGTGATCCTGCGAGTCAAAGATGAGGGCCCGGGAATACCCAAGCAGTACCGAGAGAGCATCTTCCAGCCGTTCTTTCGTCTAGACAAATCCCGCAGCAGGGCATATGGCGGCGCAGGACTCGGACTAGCGCTCGTTTGGGAGATTGCAGCGCTTCACGGTGGCACGGTAGAGGTCGAAACAAGTTCCGAAAACGGAACCGTGATGCTCGTGACCCTCTCAAAGGGGGCCACCACGTGATCCGACTGTCCAGGGGTTCCACTCGGCATTGTGAAACGCGTCCCAAAACTTGGATATGAGGAATGGGAGGCAGCTCGCATCTATGCCGAGGACGAAGTCCTGGCGGGGATTCAGGATGCGCAGAGGAAGCTTACGGCAGAAAACCCCGACAGAGTCGTGACCGTCGGCGGCAACCGCATGGTGTCGCTTGCCCTCTTCGATTACCTGCACGGGAAATACGAGAACGTTGGAATCGTCTGGATCTATGCGCATCCGGATGTATCCACGCTGAATGATGGCTACCCCAACGCTCACGCCATGGTACTTGGCAGCCTTTTGGGAGAAAGTCATCCTGGTCTTCGGCGGCGAATAACGCGAATGTCCGCAGGCAGACTCCAACCTGTGCGCGGAGAAGCTGGGAGACGCAAACAAGATTCCTCGATTCGAGCATGGAGATAAATCCGTCTATCAGTCTCATCGCATACTCAGAGGAGGATGCCAGATATAGATCCCATTGGGTAAAGTCGCCGTTCATAAAGGGAATCACTGCATTGCGCTCGGCGACTCTCAAGGCACTCAGGCTTTGTTCTATTTTCTCAGCTTCTTGTTTGAACTGTTCGCTATCCAAAATGCCCCCAAATGCCGGCTTCTCGACAAATCAGAAAAAGCATTGGCTATACTGATGTGGACAGTTCCGGGAGGGGTGCAAGAGACGGAAGGGCCGTAATGGGCGAGAAGGGCGAGCGGCCGGAGCGGGTGTTCCCCGGCAGGACAGACCCGTGGTTCATAGCGGCCATGGTGATTGTGGCGGGCGGTTTATCCGCGGCGTGTATCGCGTGTTTCCTGAGCTCGAGTCCCGCGCTCCTATGGGGCTGGCTCGCGCTGCTGCCCATCCCGGCCCTCGTGGCCCTGGCTGCCCTTCCCGTCCGCAGCAATCGCCTCGAGCTCTACGGCGACCGCCTCGTCGTCGTGTACGCTGGGACGCGTTCGGTGATACCCTACGCCCACGTGCGGGGCGTCCGGCGCACCAGGACGCTCTGGGCGGGGACGGCCAACTCGCTCGACCGCGTCTACATCGAGGCGCCCTACGACGGCGACGCCATCGTCTCGGTCAGAGACAACGACGCCCTCGTGGCGGAGCTGGGGCGCAGGTGCGGCCTTGGGCCCGGCGCCTGACGCCCCGAAAGGAAGAGAGGATGGACGTCCCGCACTGGCCCTACTGGAGGAAGTATTCCCTCGGCGGCACACAGGTCTGGTACGCGGACTGGGGCGACTGCCCCTTCGACACTGGTCTACATGAGCCCAGTTGAGTTCAGGAACGCAGGGCTGTCCCTGTAAAAAATGTTTAAGCAACCGTTGCAAATCCATTCTCCCGCGCAGAGAGCCCCGGGTAGGCCGAGCTCGCGTCGGGCATGTAGCCCATACGCCTCCGGGCGGCGGCAAGCCCGCGCCCGCCGCGCTCGCCGAACAGCTCAACCGAGCCCGAGCTGGGGCTGGCGGTGCCAGTGACGATACAGATGAGCGTTGACTTCCCGGCGCCGTTTTCGCCGATGAGCCCGTAGACGCGCCCCGCCTCGAGGGCGAGGTCGATGGGGCCGAGGACGGTCCTCCCGCGGTACGCCTTCGTGACCCCGTGAAGGCGGAGGGGCATGGCTGTCGTCATTGCGTTCCTTTCTCCTCGGATGGATTTTGGGTATGCGTCATGGGCCCCCGCGCGGGACGGGGAGCGAATCGACGCAGGCTCGAGGCCGGTTGGGTTGGGGTTGAGGTCCGGGTTCCACAGGCTTGCACAGCCCGACGGACGGGGCGTCCGGGCACGCTATGCTTAGGGAGCGGTGGGCGCCTCCGGGGCAGCAGGGGACTCGGACGCGGTGATGCCGGAGGTGTCGACCTCGCCGATTCCGGCGAGCTGCTCGATGAGGGGGAGGCCCGTCGGGTCGTCCACCTCGACGCCGCCGAGCACGATGGTGCTGTCGCGCGTGTCGATTTGGGTTGTGAACACGGCCGGGTCGAAACCCGAAGCGATAAAGCCAATGCCCGCGAGGACAACACCCGCGGCAACGAGCCCGCCCGCCACGGCGAGGTAGATCTTCTTCGCGCTGGTCATGGTACTCACTCCTTTCTACGCCGCGAGATGCGCGGCAGCGCCGCCCTTCTCGCCCTTACCCTTCCAGAAGGGCGAGGCGGCCTTCCTCGCCCAGAGCGCCGAGAGGCGCGCAATTTGTTTTGAGGCGGCCCAAGCGCCAGCACCAACGAAGAGCGCCACGCCGACGAGGCCGAGCCCCACGCCCGCCGAGGCGAGGGCGTACGGGAAGTGGCCGATGGTGACGCCGCTTACGGCAAGCAGGAGCTCAACTACGCCCACGCCCCCGAGTGCCGCCGCGACGATCCACACGCAGAGCGCCAGCACCCAGATGCAGATATAGACCGTGACGGCCACGGCGGCGAAGGCGGCGAGCAGCGGCACCCACACCGGGGAGCCCACGATGGTCAGCACCCACAGCAGCGCGGTGCTGCGCCGGCGCGTCCTCGCGATCGCGCGCGGCACGGCGGGCAGGTCGTCGAGCGTGGCCTCGGCAACCTCGCCGGGGGCGCCCATGGCGGCCACGGCCTCCTCCTCGCTCATACCGTCCTCCATGCGGTCGGCGATGGCCTCCGCATAGAACGCCTTGGTCTCCTCCACCTGCTCGGCCGGCAGGCAGGCAAGCAGCTCGCCCAACCGGCCCAGAAACTCATCGCGCGTCATGGTGCGCCCCCTCAACGTATGCGTAAATCTCCCGTACGGACGGCCACTCGGCCAGGAACTCCTCGATGCGCGCACGCCCATCGTCCGTGATGCGGTAGTACCGGCGCAGCCGCCCGTTGTGCTCGGCAGAGCGCGCCGTGATGCACCCGGCCTTCTCCAGGCGCTTGAGCAGCGGGTAGAGCGTCGACTCCGTGAGCCCCATGCTCGCCGGCACGTCCTTCACGATCTGGTAGCCGTAGGACTCCTCGCCGGAGACGGCCGCGAGCACGCAGGCCTCCAGGAAGCCGCGCTTCATCTGGGCCTCCATCCGCACACCTCCTCTCGTCATATACTATGCTATACACACTATACGATGCAAGGTATTAGACGTCAACTCTCATCGCGAAGATTCTCCGGCCCCTGCGCGCTGCGAACGTGATGTCGCGGGGCGGTTGGCATTATGCATGAAACGTCAAGTAGCGCTCTTTTGATCCACTTCCACTCGGCCCCATATGCCTTGTACAACGCCCCCTTCGACCTCGGGTTCAAGAGAGCCGCTAGTCTTCCTTTATACGTTCGGCATAATCGTCGGCGATACCCACAAATTCCAGTCCCGAACAACAGGAGTACAATTGCTGCATTGTTGCCAGCTGTTGGGAGATGGAAGATGGACTGCGATGGCTACCCATGCGTTCCCATGCCGTTGATGTGCACCGCCTTTGTGCCGGGGCAGATTGACGCTGCGGTTGCAGGCATTTCCGACCCCGATTCGCGCACCATTGCCACGGCAGAAGCGCTGTACTTTCGCGGACAGGCCGCCTTCGCTGCCAAGACGGCGCGCCCCTATCTTGACGCCACCGATTCCGCACTGCGCTATTCCGCATGCTTTATCTGCGGATACGCCAGTCTGTCGCTCAACCGTATCGCCGACGCCCGCCGTTGTCTTGCGGGCATCCTCGATACGCCAACTGACGAGGAATCACCCGCCGTACACGTCATGCACATCCTGTTCGCCTCGGCCGCAAGCGTCCTGCTGCACTTGTCTTCCCCGTATTCTGCCGAAGAGTTTTATCCGCTTGCGGCGCATCTGCCCGAAGGCCTGCGCCTGTTCGCCAGCTACGTGATGGCGCATGCCCTGTACCTGCGCGGCGAATATGGCCGCAGTCTGGGCATGGCGGAAAACGCCCTGATCATGAAACAGGGGAGCTATCCGATCTCGGAACTGTTCCTGCACCTGGCAGCTTCCATGGCATGTATGAGCCTCAAGGACATCGACGCCGCTAAAACGCACTTCGGAGTTGCTTGGAACACTGCGCGTCCCGACGGCCTTATTGAGCTCATTGGCGAGCATCACGGCCTTTTGCAAGGGCTCATCGAGGCATGCCTAAAATCGCAATACCCTGACGATTTCGCACGTATCATCGAGATTACGTATCGATTCAGCTGCGGCTGGCGGCGCATCCACAACCCCGATTCGGGCGAGGACGTTGCCGACGATTTAACGACCACGGAGTTCACCATGGCCATGCTCGCCTGTCGTGGGTGGACCAACGCCGAAATCGCACGCCATATGGAAGTATCGCCGGGCACCGTTAAAAACCGCCTATCCGGCGTATACGCAAAGCTTGGCATCGGCACACGCGCCGAGCTGGTTGCCCACATGTTGCGCTAGTGGCCAGACTGCCCGGCGTATCGAAAGCGCTCCCGGGGCCTGACGCTTTCGCGCACTCAAATTGGACATTTTGGCTCTCGAACGGCACTACCGCCACGGGGCACCTTCTCACAAAATTGGATTATTTCCTCCGATATTTGCAGGATGGGAGCCCAAAAATGCTTGATCGCCGTTCGTTACTTATCGCCGGAGCATCCTCGCTGGCAGGCATCATGCTGCCTCGCGTGCCGGGCAGCGCAAACGCTTTCATACTACCATTCGCCCCCACCGAGGCCTATGCCGACGAAGAAGACCCCTTCAAGGTGCTCGTTCTCTCGCGCACCATGTTCGGCGTGGTCGTGGTCGACGTCGCCAACAAGAATACGCCCATCACGGGTGCTCAGGTCACGCTCACATCGCGCTATGCCGCAGGCAAGCAGCTCACCGCCACGACCGATGACGAAGGCACGGCCATCTTTGAGGTCGCGCCGCTCTCAGAAGGCTACGTGGACGAGGCGACGCTTCTCGACGCGTACGACTTTAACGGCGGCATCTCCATTAGCATGGCGGGTTACCGTGATGTCGAGATTCCCCTCGCACGCGTCCAAGGCGGCACTGCCATAACCGCGCCCACGCGTCCGCTTTCCGACGGCGAGCCGTACTTCCGCCAGCTCACATTCGACGAATGGGACATCCAGTACGCCGATGCTACGTTCATGGCATTGCCGAAGGACGACACGGTAAACGAGCAGCCCGATACGCACGCCTTTACCGTGCAGGCACATCTGCCACAGGGTGGACAGGCAACGCTGCGCATCAACAAAGTGACGCCTGCCGCGGGCAGCTCACCCGAAACCGTCACGCAGATTGGCCAAGTCAAGGCCAGCGTATCGGGCGTGGATAATCTGGCGACGTTCACACTCGAAGACACGTTCCTCGATGCAGCTTCGGGCCTTCTGGAGGAAGGGTGCAAGCTGCGCTTTGTGCTCGACTACCAGGGCAAAACCTACACGCTCTCATCCCCCATGACCGTTGTCACCGCGCCGGCCGCAAAGGCGGAATCGGGCTCGACCACTATCGTCCCCACCACCATGGACCAAGAGGTCACTCCGTTTGATTTCCCCGCGGCGTTTCCCGGCATCGGCGGCAATAAGTTCACGTGCTGGATGCCCTCGTTCCCCATTTTGTTCGATTTCTCGTTTGCCGGGTATGTACTGTTTGGCGGAGGATACAAACCGGTCGGCTACATGAACGATTCGGGCAATCCGGATCCGGAGTACTGGAAGAAGTCACCGCGCGAGTCGGGCGCCAAGCAGGCAAACCGCTACCTCGACGAGATGAAGGGGAAGTGGAATCAGTACAAGAGTATGAGTGCCGGTTCGGGCACCGATCCAAGAAACACCAAGCTCCTTCGCCACCATTGCACGCCGCTGTTCACGATGGATATCGCCACACAGCTGTACGGCTCGCTCGCCTACGATTGGGTGGGCAAAACCTGGGGTAACAACAACGACCCCGCATACGGCAATATTAAGGCCCTCTTCCAGGTAAGAACCGACCTCAATTGGACCGAGCAGTTTACCTTGGGACCGGTGCCGTTTTTCCTAAACGTCAACCCCTGGGTGCTGGCGAAGCTGGCACTCGCCGTGGGTGCCCACACGCACGGCAGCGGCGCGGCGTTTTTTAAAAACATTTCGCTCGACTATTCAAACACCTCGGGCTCGTTCACCATCCAAATCGGGCTTGCCGTCACCTTTGGCGCCGGCGTTGCAGGCGTCGCTTCGTCTGCCGTGCGCGGCGCCGCATCCCTCACGCTGTTCATTGGGTACGAGAAGGCAGATGGACACCAGCTTCCGCGACTGCGCGTAGGTGCAGACGTCGATGTCGATGTGATACTCCAGTTCGTAATGTTCAAGTGGACCACCAAGGCTTGGTCGGGGTCGTGGCCCACACTCCTCGATTCGTGGAATATGTCGGTGAACGATGGCGACCAGTATGTGCTCCAGCGCTCTGAGCTCGCATTGGGTGAAGATACGCCTTATACGTTGGATGCCTGCTTCGGCACGCCCGGCAACGCCGAGGCAGGTGGTGTGCCGCAGTTTATCGCATCGGCCACCATCGTCACCAACGCCGAGCTGCTCGCACGCGCCGAGGTTAAGGCCACTGCAAGGAATGTCGCGCCTGTCGTGCGCGATTGGGATCAAGCGGTCGCGCGCATTGAGCTCGAGGCGAATGCAGAAAGCGACGACACAGGACAGATCGAGCATTTCGTCCATGCACTGATGGAGAACGACGAAAACGCCGCGCCGATGTATGCGTACACCCATATCGGGCAGGCGAAAGACACCGTTGCGAACCCCAACGCCAATTCTGCCGGTGTATCGGAAGACGAGCGTGGCGGCATCAAGCCCTCGAGCGACAACGTGCTGTTTGCTGGCGTGCTCAGCGAAGCTCACATGAAGCTGGCAATGATTGCCGGCGTAGAATGTCTGTTCCGTATCGCCTCGGTGCGCTACGGCGACAACGGCCGCTCGCGCCTGGTGGTGCACACAAAGGCAAACGGCACATGGTCCGCCCCCACGCCCGTGGACTTTCCCCTTGGGTTTGGCGAGAGCGACGTGGAGCGCGACGGCATATTCGATTACGACTTCGACGTGGTGGAATATACGGACGGAAGAGAAAACCAGGACGCCTACGTGTTGCTGGTCTCGGGCGAGCGCCGCGACGGCGACAACACCCCTTTCGATGCGGCGAGCACAGCCGGCATACTGTCCGTTGTGCGCCTGCGCATAAGCAACGACGGAGTTCGCGTGGTATCGCACACGTCATGGCGCAGCATCTCGCGCGGCCGCCTTCAGGAGGATGGCTACCATTGCCTGCAGTGCCCGCGTATCACGGTGGGCAAGACGCTGGTCGACGGGCGCCTGTCGGGTGCCTACCTTCACCGCCGCGGAACCACCGCAGAAAAGGCGCTCGGCAGCGAGGCTGAGGTTGCGCTGGAATGCTTTACCCTGTGGTCGGATGATTTGGGCGACAGTCTCACGTTCCGTCAGGTCCTCCGCTTTCCGCAAGCGCCGTCGAGTATCGAGCTAGGCGCGCCCGAGAATATCAACGGCAAAATGGTGGTGCCCGTTGCATACGAGACTGCAGGCGGTTGTGGCTGCGCATCGTACGCTGTGATCGGCCAGTCCATCGCGGGCTGGGGCGTTATGTCGCCAGATGCCACAGTACCCCACGCGGTGCCGTGGCCGCAGCACACGGGCTTTTTGGCAACCGTCAACGAACAACTGCAGCATATTACTTGGACGCGAGGCGCATCGGCATTTGCAACGCAGCCCGTGGGTGCCGCAGGCTGTGGCCCGGCATCGTTTAGCGTAAGCAACAACGGCAGGTGCGTGCTCTATGTAGAGAACACCGATGGCAAGGTGGGACAAACCTACGACGAAGAAGGCAACCCGGTAGCAGTGATGGGCAAGCACTTCCGCATCTTCGCCAGCACCTTGGCAGGCGATCTGTTCACGGAGCCGTTCGTGATGTGCGAGCTGGACCACCCCGTCGATCAGATAACGACATTTTTAACGTCGGGCGGCATGCTCTCGGCGCTCGCCACGCACATTGTGAGTGCAGAGAAGAGCGAGGCAGAGCTACACGGTATCGAAGTGCCTCTGGTGGCATGCGCGACACCGACGGGCGCGGTAGCCACCTCGGGCGCGGTGGTGCCCGGAGCGGCAGGCGAATCCTTCATGGTCACGGTGCGAAACGACGGCAACACCTTGCTGACCGCCGGCACGATCGATCTGTACCGAGAGGGCTCCAGCCAGCCGTTCTCCAGCGCATCCATCGGATTCGGAGTGAACGCACGCATGGCTTCGATCTACGATCCGGAGCTTGCCGAGGACGCTTCGGCCAACGACATGGCACACGTGAAGTACGCGCTCGAGACGCTGGGCACACGTTTTGCAACGCACCCGCTGGTAGCCGACAACGGCAACGCCGTGCTGGCACCGGGTTGCACGGCACAGTTCCGCATGAGCTTTGCTATCCCGGAGAGCTGGAGCGACGAGGTGGGCAAACGCGTAACGCTATATGCGAAAGCGCGTAATCTGGTGGCGCTCGATCCCGTAACGCTCGAGGAAATTCGACCGGGCGCAAACTCGGCGCTGGGCGCCGTACTGCACGAGCTTCATGTGCCCGACGCGGCATGCGAACGCTCAGAAGTTCAGGTCGGCGTATGCGACAACGCGGATACGACGGGGCTTCACGATGCACCGATGACGGCGGACGGCAGTGGCGGCTCCGGCGGAAGCAGCTCCGGTAGCGGCAGTGGCTCTGGCAGCGGCAAGGATCACGGCAATAACAAGCGCCCCGGAAAAGCGGGCGCGCTTGCGGGCACGGGCGATGTCAACGCTCCCCTTACGGCAGCCGCAGCAGCACTCGCCGCAGCAGGCGCCGGCCTCGTCGCCTACAGCGCCCGCCGCACGGCGCTCGAAACCGACACCGCTGATGAGGTCAATTCGGATAGGCCTCGCTAGCTCTCAGTTACCTTTGCGAGAGACGCCGACTCGGCTCATCGAACACCAAAAGGGGCTGGTTCTGGATACCCAGAGCCAGCCCATTTCGCATTAGATATCATCAGGGGAGTCGAGTTCTGCCTCGAGCTTGGCACGGCGTCTTTTCGCCAACAATCCGCACGACATGTCTTCGACAGCGTATCCAACCGCAAACGCAGCAAGACACATTCGGCCGTCTTCAAACTTACTCGGACAGAGCCGACTCGGTTTTGTCCGAGTAAACGAATCTCCATCGAACTCCGAACGATTGTTCGATGGATTTCGTGTTGGTTGGAATCGTCTGTGGGCTGGGCTATGCTACCTTGACTATCTATATGACTTAAACGCAGCAAGGGAGCACCGAGAGAGCGAGTATGGCAAAAAACACCGCAAACTATGGTAACGACAGTATCCGCCAGCTCA
Source organism: uncultured Collinsella sp. (assembly GCA_902492185.1). Lineage (GTDB taxonomy): Bacteria > Actinomycetota > Coriobacteriia > Coriobacteriales > Coriobacteriaceae > Collinsella. The sequence goes on along the minus strand of CABUKY010000036.1, from coordinate 3,794 downwards.
AGGACGAGGAGCGCGTACGCCTGCGCCCCGCCGTCATCTTTGGCTCGGACGGGCTCGACGGCTGCGCACATGCCGCCTTCGAGATCCTGTCCAACGCCGTTGACGAGGCGCGCCAGGGCTACGGCAAGCTCATCACCCTTACCGCCTTTCGCGATGGCTCCATTCAGGTAGAGGACAATGGCCGTGGCTGCCCGCTCGACTGGAACCCTTCCGAGAAGCGCTTTAACTGGGAGCTCGTCTTTTGCGAACTCTACGCTGGCGGCAAGTATAACAACAACCAGGGCGGCGACTACGACTTCTCGCTCGGCACCAACGGCCTGGGCTCCTGCGCGACTCAGTACGCTTCCGAGTACATGGACGTCACCGTCTGGCGTGACGGCAACAAGTACTCCTTACACTTTAAGAAGGGCAAGGTCGTCGGCGCCAAGAAGAAGGCACTCGAGATTGAGCCCAGCGACGAGGACCGCACCGGCACCACCATCAAGTGGCGCCCCGATCTTGAGGTCTTTACCTCCATCAGTATCCCCCACGATTGGTATCGCGAGACCATGCGCCGTCAGGCCGTGGTCAACGCCAACGTGACCTTCCGCCTGCGCATCGAGGGCGACGATGGCGAGTTTTCCGAAGAGGACTTTTGCTACCCCAAGGGCATCGAGGACTACGTGCTCGAGAAGGTCGGCACCGACTACCTTACCGAGCCCTTCTTTATCGAGGCCGACCGCCGCGGTCGCGACCGCGAGGACCTGCCCGACTACAATGTAAAGATCACCGCGTGCATGTGCTTCTCGCGCACCTTTATGATGCAGGAGTACTACCACAACTCCTCCTGGCTCGAGAACGGCGGCTCGCCCGAGAAAGCGGCCCGTAGCGCTCTGACCAGTGCCATCGATGCCTACATTAAGCAACAGGGCAAGTACAACAAAAACGAGAGCGGCATCAAATGGCAGGACGTCCAAGACTGCCTGGTGCTGGTGACCAACTGCTTCTCCACCCAGACGTCTTACGAAAACCAGACCAAGAAGGCCATCAATAACCGCTTTATCCAGCAGGCCATGACGGCATTCTTTAAGGAGCGCCTCTCGACCTACTTGATCGAGAACAAAGATGCCGCCAACAAGATCATGGAGCAGGTGCTCATCAACAAGCGCTCGCGCGAGAATGCCGAGAAGACGCGACAGAGCATCAAGACCAACCTGCAGCAGAAGACCGACATGGCCAACCGCGTGCAGAAATTCATCGACTGCCGCTCCAAGGACAAGAGCCGCCGCGAGATCTACATCGTAGAGGGCGACTCGGCAGCAGGCGCCATTCGCACCTCGCGCGATGCCGAGTTCCAGGGCGTTATGCCCGTCCGCGGCAAGATCCTCAACTGCCTGAAGGAGGACTACCCGCGCATCTTTAAGTCCGACATCATCATGGACCTCATGCGCGTGCTGGGCTGCGGTGTGGAGATCAAGGACAAGCGCATCAAGAACCTTGGTGCCTTTGACCTGGACAACCTCAACTGGAACAAGGTCATCATCTGTACGGATGCCGACGTCGACGGTTATCACATCCGCACGCTCGTGCTCACCATGCTCTACCGCCTGGTGCCCACACTTATCGACGAGGGTTACGTGTATATCGCCGAGTCGCCGCTCTACGAGATCAACTGCAAAGAGAAGACCTACTTTGCCTACACCGAGCTCGAGAAGAACGGCATCCTCAAAGAGATCGGCGACCAAAAGTGCTCGATCAACCGCTCCAAGGGTCTTGGTGAGAACGATCCGGACATGATGTGGCTCACCACCATGAACCCCGAGACGCGCCGCCTGATCAAGGTGGAGCCCGAGGACGTCACTAAGATGGAGACCATGTTCAACCTGTTGCTGGGCAACGACGAGGCAGGCCGCAAACGCCATATCTCCGAGCACGGCAAGGAATACCTGGACCAGCTGGACCTGCAGTAGCAGCAAATCGACAACGACGGCCTATAAGAAGTTCAAGAGGATATCGTGGCAAAGAAGAAGACGAAGAACCAGCCAAAGAAAAAGCAGGTTAACGCCGAGAACGTCATCGGCCTGCACTCCGAGGTCACCGACCAGCCGATCACGCAGACGCTCGAGGTCAACTACATGCCCTACGCCATGAGCGTCAACGTCTCGCGTGCGTTCCCCGAGATCGACGGCTTTAAGCCCTCGCACCGCAAGCTGCTCTACACCATGTACAAGATGGGTCTGCTCAAGGGCGAGCGCCAGAAGAGCGCCAACATCGTGGGCCAAACCATGAAGCTCAACCCGCACGGCGATGCCGCAATCTACGAGACGATGGTGCGCCTGGCCACCGGCAACGAAGCGCTGCTTGCGCCCTTCGTGGAGTCGAAGGGCAACTTTGGCAAGTACTATTCGGGCGACCTGAGCTACGCCGCATCGCGTTATACCGAGGCCAAGCTCTCCCCCATCAGCGCCGAGATCTTCAAGGACATCGACAAGGACCCGGTCGACTTCGTCGACAGCTACGACGGCGCCATGAAGGAGCCGCGTTTGCTGCCCACCACGTTCCCCAATATCCTCGTCTCGGCCAACAAGGGCATCGGCGTCGCCATGGCGTCCGACATCTGCGGTTTCAACCTCAACGAGGTCTGCACCGCCACCATGCACTACCTGCAGGATCCCGACTGCGACCTGCTCGAGTACATGCCCATGCCCGACTTCTCGACCGGCGGCGAGATCATCTACCGCCGCGAGGAGATGGAGAAGATCATCGAGACCGGCCTTGGCAGCTTCCAGATTCGCTCCCGCTGGCGTTGGATTCCGGAAGAGCGCATCATCGAGGTCTACGAGATCCCCTACACCACCAAGACCGATGTCATCATCGAGCGCATCGTTAAGCTCTCCAAAGAGGGCAAGGTCAAGGAGATCGCTGACATCCGCGACGAAACCGACCTCTCGGGCTTGCGTATCGCCATCGACCTTAAGCGCGGTGTCGACCCCGACAAGCTCATGGCCAAGCTCTACCGCTCGACCACGCTGCAGGATTCGTTCTCGTGCAACTTTAACGTGCTGGTCGACGGATATCCCCGTGTTATGGGCGTGCGCCAGATTCTGCACGAGTGGGTCAAGTGGCGTATTGAGTCCACGCGTCGCCGCATTAACTTTGACCTGGGCAAAAAGTCCGAGCGCCTGCACCTGCTGCACGGCCTTGAGGCGATCTTGCTCGACATCGACGAGGCCATCGCCATCATCCGCGGCACCAAACTCGAAGCCGAGGTCGTGCCCAACCTTATGAAGGGTTTCGACATCGACGAGACCCAGGCCGAGTTTGTTGCCGAGCTTAAGCTCCGCAACATCAACGAGGAGTACATCCTCAACCGCACCAAGGACATCGCTAAGCTCGAGGGCGAGATTGCCGAGCTTGAGGAGATCCTCTCCAGCGAGGAGAACATCAAGAAGGTCATCAGCGACGAGCTGGCCGCGGTCAACAAGAAGTACGTGATTCCGCGCCGCACGGGCAGGATCGAGCCCCATGAGGTTATCGAGGTAAGCCTGGAGCCCGAGGTTGAGGAGTACCCGGTGACCATCATGCTCTCGCGCGATGGCTACCTTAAGAAGATGACGGACCGCGTGCTCAAGAAGGCGACCACGCTCAAGTACAAGGACGGCGACAAACCCTTTATCGAGTTCCCGTCCTCCAACACCCACGAGCTGCTGGTCTTTACCAACAAGAGCCAGGTATACAAGTGCAAGGTCGCAGCGTTTGAGGACACCAAGTCGGCCCAGCTGGGCTCGTACCTGCCGACCGATCTTGAGATGGAA
>CABUKY010000035.1 GCA_902492185.1 uncultured Collinsella sp. | reverse complement strand
CGCCGACGACGACAACGAGCTCGACTTTACCGATGACCGCCTAGTGATCGAGGAAGCCATCCGTGATTTCTCGCCGCGCGAGCGCGAGGTGATCGAGCTGCGCTTTGTGAAGGGCATGACACAGATCGAGATCGCCAAGAAGCTGGGTATTTCTCAGGTGCAGGTTTCGCGTCTGCTGCGCCGCACGCTTAAGAAGATTCAGGACAAGATCGACCCCGACGGAGTGATGATTCGTTCATGAGTGAGCACCCCCAACAAACCGATCGCGTGCTGCGCGACACCCGCATTCTGACGCTGCGCATTTGGGCTGTTGTCGGCTGCATTGTCATCGCCGCTGTCATCTTTAACCTTATGGGCATCCTGGCGCCGGTTATTGAGTTTCTTGCCGTCGGCTCCATCATTGCTTTTGTGATGTCTCCGATCACCAACTGGCTCGAGCACCATGGCGTGAATCGCGGCATCGGTTCGCTTATCGCGCTTATTGTTGTTGTTGCCGTGCTCGTCGGTGTCGTTTGTATCTTGTCGCCGATTCTCTTTGGTCAGATCATGGAAGTCCTGAGCCGCCTGCCCGAGCAGCTTCGTGTTGCGGGCGGTGATCTCAACGAGATGATCTCGCATGCCAAGACGCTCAACAACACGCCGCTCAAGGATTATTTGGACGATAATCTTTCGTCGCTGGTTGCCGTGGCATCGAGGTATGTGTCTCAGATTGCCGCCGAGCTTGGTCGTGGTGTGTTCCCACTCATCACCAATACGGCCTCGCAGCTGTTCGTTATCTTCCTTGGCCTGGTGTTTGCCTACTGGATGGCCTGCGACTACCCTCGCATGCACCACGAGATTTGCACCATCATCGGTCAGGAGAAGGAGACCTCGTACCGCTTTATGGTCGCCATCCTTTCTCGCTCTGTCGGCGGCTACATGCGCGGTATGGTCGTGACGTCCATCTGCGGTGGTTTCCTCGCCTTTATCGGTTTTATGATCATCGGCCATCCGTATGCGGCGCTCATGGCTATCTTTACCGGCATCATGCATTTGGTTCCGGTCGTCGGTCCCTGGGTGAGCGCAGCAATCGCCACGGTGCTCGGTTTCATGTTCAGCCCCATGTTGGCGTTATGGACGCTCATCGTGACGATGGTCGCGCAAAACGTCACCGATAACGTCATTTCGCCCAAGGTCATGCAGAGCTCGGTGCAGGTGCATCCCATCATGAGCCTCACGGCGCTCGTTATTGGCTCGGCACTCATGGGCCCCATCGGCATGATTATTGCCATCCCGCTTTGTGCGGCCCTCAAAGGTATCTTCGTGTACTACTTCGAGAATGAGACCGGCCGACAGCTTGTGGCCTATGACGGCGCCGTGTTTAAGGGCACGCCGTACCGCGATGCCGATGGCAACCCGGTCGCCGCCTACGACGCGCTCGGCGACGACACCTTCATCTACGAGTCCGAGCTCATCGGCAACGAGACTGCGCCCGAGGCCAAGGCCATGCCCAAGCCCGAGCTCGATAATCCCTGGATCAAGCTCTCAGGTCTGCAACCCGATGCCACGGGCTTCTTCAAGAACCCCTTTGCCAAGGACGATGACTCCAACTCGGACGACGATACCAAAACCGGTATCGACGGCTCCATGGACGATTCGGATTCTAATTAGGTCCTATTAACGCTTCTTGAAGTTGTAAATGACAAGAAATGCGAGCAAAGCGATTGATAAGGGGCCGGCTACATAGAAAAAGAGAACGTCAATTGCGCGTAGAGCGTAATATGCATTATCGCCGGACATTGCTGCATACAATACGTAGCCAAATGCTGGTTGGTTTGCGTACCAGCAGGAGAAGGCCAAGAGCGCTAAAAGTGCTACTACCAGAAGTGCATTCAGGACAAATCGTTTGCTTTTCATCGATCGCTCCTTTCGAGTAGCTCTTATATGTAATTCTACAGCAGTCATTAGTTTTTCAAAGACTTTGGCTGTCCTAAATAACATGCACTTTCGCTGGAGGGTCGCTGTTTGCCGGCCCTCTTTTTTGCACTTGCGCGGTGGGATGGTAATATCGTTACGTTTGAACTGTTTCGATGTGAAACCGAGGAGATTCCCTCTATGAGTGCTGACTACCCGTCAATGACTACGGCCGAGATCCGCTCCAAGTTCCTCAACTTCTTTGAGGAGCGCGGTCTTAAGCTCTATCCTTCTTCGTCCCTCGTCCCCGACGATCCTTCGCTGCTGCTTGCCAACGCTGGCATGAACCAGTTTAAGGAGTACTACCAGGGCAAGAAGACCATGAAGGAGATCGGCGCTATCTCCTGCCAGAAGTGCGTCCGCACCAACGACATCGATTGCATCGGCGAGGATGGCCGTCACCTGTCCTTCTTCGAGATGCTCGGCGACTTCTCCTTTGGCGGCGTCTCCAAGCAGCAGGCCTGCGCCTGGGCTTTTGAGCTCATCACCAAGGAGTTCAAGCTGCCGCTCGACCGCCTGTACTTTACCGTCTTTACCGAGGACGACGAGACCCACGACGTGTGGCGTTCTTTGGGCGTTGCTGAGGACCACATCTCCCGCCTGGGCGAGGACGACAACTTCTGGGCTGCTGGCCCCACCGGTCCCTGCGGTCCGTGCTCAGAGATCTACTTTGACATGGGCGAGGAGGTCGGCTGCGGCAGCCCCGACTGCAAGCCCGGCTGCGACTGCGACCGCTTCCTGGAGTTCTGGAACCTCGTCTTTACCCAGTATGACCGCCAGGAGGACGGCTCCATGCCGGAGCTGCCGCACCGCAACCTCGATACGGGCATGGGCCTGGAGCGCATGGCCGCCATCATGCAGCACAAGACCGCCAATTACGACGGCGACTTGATGCAGCATCTTATCAAGCTGGGCGAGGAGATCAGCGGCAAGACCTATGACGCCGACGATTACTCCGGTGCCAGCCGCTCGCTGCGCATCATCGCCGACCACTCCCGTGCCGTCGACTTTATGATTTCGGATGGCATCCTCCCCGGTAACGAGGGTCGCGAGTACGTCCTTCGCCGCCTGCTCCGTCGTGCCGTGTTCCACGGTCGCCTGCTGGGCATCGAGGGCGCTTTCCTGACCAAGTTCATCGACGAGGTTAACGCTCAGATGGGCGAGGCCTATCCCGAGTTGCTCAAGAACGTCGCGCTCGTCAAGGGTATCGTTGCCTCCGAGGAGGAGCGCTTCTCCACGACGCTCGACAACGGCCGCGTCTACCTGGATGAGGCACTGGCAGCGCTTGCCGAGGGCGCTGTGCTTCCGGGCGATGTTGCCTTTAAGCTGCACGACACCTTTGGTTTCCCCATCGACCTAACCGTCGAGATCGCCGGCACCGCTGGCCACGACGTCGACATGGACGGCTTCACTGCCTGCATGGAGGACCAGAAGGCCCGCGCCCGCGCCAATGCCAAGGGCGACGCCTGGGGCAGCTTCAACGACGTGTGGGTTGAGCTTTCCGACAAGGTCGCTGCGACCGAGTTCGACGGCTATGACAACGATGTGATCGAGGGCGCCAAGGTTGTCGCCATCGTGCGCAACGGCGAGTCCGTCGAGTCCGCTGCCGCCGGCGAGAACGTCGAGGTCGTGCTCGACCGCACCCCGTTCTACGCCGAGATGGGCGGCCAGCAGGGTGACGCCGGCAAGCTTTCCGCCGAGGGCGTTGTTCTGACCGTTGCCGATACCAAGAACCACAACGGCCTGTATGCTCACGTCGCCCACGTTGCCGAGGGCACGCTGACCGTCGGTGCTACCGTGACCGCCGCGCTCGACGCCGAGCGCCGTGGTTTCCTGCGCCGCAACCACACCGCCACCCACCTGCTCGACGCCGCCCTTAAGCAGGTCCTGGGCGAGCATGTCTCCCAGGCCGGTTCGCTGGTGACGCCCGAGCACCTGCGCTTTGACTTCACGCACTTCGAGGCCCTGTCCTCCGAGCAGCTCAAGGCTGTCGAGGACCTGGTCAACCAGCAGATCTTCGCTTCCAAGCCGGTTGTGACCCGTGTCATGGGCATTGACGAGGCTAAGGCTGCCGGCGCTGTCGCTCTGTTTGGAGAGAAGTACGGCGATGTTGTCCGCGTCGTCTCCGTGGGCGCCGAGGACCAGCCGTTCTCCCGCGAGCTCTGCGGTGGCACGCATGCCGCCAATACCGCCGAGATTGGCCTGTTCAAGATCATTTCCGAGTCCTCCACGGGCTCCAATGTCCGCCGTATCGAGGCCGTGACCTCTAAGGGTGCCCTCGACTACATGGCCGACCGCCTGGCGCTCGTTGACGCCGCCGCCGCTGCGCTCAAGTGCCGCGTCGACGAGGTTCCCGCCCGCGTGGAGAACCTGCAGGCCGAGCTGCGCGAGACGTCCAACAAGCTCAAAAAGGCTCTGACCGGTGGCTCCTCCGACGCCATTTCCAGTGCCATCGAGGGTGCCGTCGAGCTCGGTGGCTACAAGCTCGTCGTTGCTGAGCTCCAGGGCCTTGAGGCTGCCGACCTGCGCAACGTATGGGATACCGTGCACCAGAAGGTGGCCGGCCCTGTCGCTTGTGTCATCGCCAGCGTGACTGAGAAGGGCACTCCGGCCCTGCTCGCTGCCGGCTCCGATGACGCCGTCAAGGCCGGGTTCCACGCCGGTAACGTGATCAAGCGGATCGCGGGCCTGGTCGACGGTCGCGGTGGTGGCCGTCCCAACATGGCCCAGGCCGGTGGCAAGAATGCTGCCGGCATCGCCGATGCCCTCGCGGCCGCTAAGACCGCGCTCGGCGCCTAAGAATCTAAGAAGTCGCTGTGGTTGCGCTCGCGCTGGACATAGGGGAGACCAGGATCGGCATTGCCGTCTCGAGCCGTGATGGCAAGATGGCGATGCCTGTCAAAGTGCTTCCGGCTGCCGAGGTCACCGGTATGGCCAAGACGTTCCGCTACCTGGTTGAGGACTATGAGCCCGACATCCTGGTAAGCGGACGTCCCCTGACCATGGCCGGTGAGCCCGGCCCTCAGGCCGAGCGCGTTGCCGCTGTGGCGCAAAAGATTGCCGACGAGCTCGATCTTCCGTTGGAGTTTGAGGACGAGCGTCTGTCCTCGCAAGAGGCCAAGCGTATCCTGCGCGAGCAGGGACTCAACGAAAAGCAGATGAGGGGCAAGATCGACATGATTGCCGCCAGCCTGTTTTTGCAGACGTGGCTCGATCGTAAAAACGAGGAGGTTTCGCATGCCTAGTGCTTCCGATCCGCGCCAGCCGAATCGTACACAGCAGCCGGCGTCGCGCCCTGCCCAGCCTGGCCAGCGTCCGGCACAGCCGACGCAGCGCGCAGCTCAGCCTGCCGCGCGCCCGGCGCAGTCCTTCTCTCGTTCGGCCCAACCTGTTCAACGGACTGGTCAGCAGCCTTCTGCTCGTTCGGTTCAGCATTCGGCTTCTCACGCGGCTCAGCAGCCCACTGCTCGTACGGCCCAGCCTGCAGGCGGCACCCGCTTTAAGCAGCAGGCACCTACCCAGCGAACGCAGGCCCCCCAATCGCATTCGCATCACGCTCGTGGTTCGCATGGCGTTGCTCCGGCGACCCGCTCGAGCTACAACACGCATGCTCGTCGCGGTGCTCAAAAGAAAAGCTCCCCGGTGCCTATGATTATCGGTGGCGTTGTTGCCGTGCTTGCGCTTGTCGCGATCGTTTTCTTTGTCGTGCCAGCCGTCAAGGGCTTCTTTGGCGGTGAGGGTGCGAAAGTCGCTGCAGGCCAGCAGGTTACTATCACGATTCCCGATGGTGCCTCGGGTGACAGCATCGCTTCGATTCTCTCCGAGAACCATATCGTAGAAAATCCCAAGGATTACTATGCGGCGGTGAAAAAGCTCAACGCCGATATGTCGCTCAAGCCTGGTGATTATTCGTTCACCACACTCATGGATGCGACCAAGGTTGTTCAGCAGCTCATGGAAGGCCCCAACGCGGGCTCCAATACGCTGACTATCCCTGAGGGCCTGACGGTCGATCAAGTCGCCGACCGTGTGGCCCAGGCCTACGACAGCATCTCTAAGGAAGACTTCCTCAACCAGGCCAAGGCCTCCAACTACGTGGACGACTATAGCTTCCTTAAGGGCACCGCCAACGACTCGCTCGAGGGTTTCTTATTCCCCAAGACCTATTCGTTGGGTGATTCGCCGACGGCCGATGACGTGATTCGCGCCATGCTCGATCAGTTTAAGACCGAGTACAAGTCGCTTGACTTTGCGAGCTGCGAAGCCAAGATCAAGGAACGCTACGGTGTGGAGATGTCCGACTACGACATCGTCAACTTGGCCTCTATCGTTGAGCGCGAGGGTCTCAACGCCGACCAACGTGCGCACGTGGCCTCGGTCTTCTACAACCGTCTTGCCGGCAAGCTCGACGGTTTGCGCTATCTCAACAGCGATGCGACCATGATGTATGTCACCGGTGGCGAGGTTACCGCCGACGACCTGCAGAGCGATAGTCCGTATAACACCTATAAGCACGAGGGCCTGCCACCCACGCCCATCTGCTCTCCGTCGCTCGAGGCGCTCAAGGCCACGCTTGAGCCGACCGACTCCGATGATCTGTATTTCTACATTACGCAGGACGAGGAGTACTTCTCGCAAACCTACGAAGAGCATCAACAGTCTTGGAATTAGCATGAGGATTTTTAGCCCCAAACGTTACGTTGCCTCGGTCGATCGCATCGACCTTGATACCCTGTGGGCCGACGGCAAACGCGCCATTCTGCTCGATCGCGATAACACCCTGGTGCCGCGCGACACCGAGCAGGTTCCCGCCGCGGTTTCCGCTTGGCTCGATGCCGCCCGCGCCAAAGGCTTTAAGCTGTGCATGGTGTCCAACAACTGGCATCGCGACCAGGTCATGAGCTCTGCACGCGAGCTGGGACTCGAGGCCATCAGCCACGCCATGAAGCCCGCCCCGTTTGCCTTGAAGGCGGGTCTTAAGCGTCTGGGCGCCACGGCCGGCGAGGCCGTGCTGATCGGTGATCAGCTCTACACGGACGTGTGGAGCGGCAACTTCGCCGGCGTCGATACCATCCTGGTAAAGCCGCAGGCGACGCAGGACCTGTGGTATACGCAGATCTTCCGTATCTTTGAGCGCCGGGCCCTGCGCGACCTTCCCTGCGAGGAATAGGTCTCGTCATGTCCCAGCACATCAAACACGGCTGCGACCATATCTTCTTTATCGGCTTTTTGGGCGCGGGCAAGTCGACGCTTGCGCGCAACGTGGGCACCATGTTCAAGCGGCGTTTTATCGATACCGACCGTCTGGTCGTGCGCCGTTGCGGCAAGTCGGTAACCGAGATTTTTGAGACCGAGGGCGAGGATCGTTTTCGCGAGCTCGAGACCTCGGCGCTCCGTTCGCTCCAAAGCGAGCGCAGCCTGTTGGTTTCGTGCGGGGGCGGTATCGTCGAAACGCCGGTGAATATTGAGCTGATGCACGATATGGGTACGTGCGTTTACCTCGAGGGCGACTTCGAGGATTCGATTCGCCAGATTCGTCGGTCCGACACGCGCCCCGATTTTCGCTCTCCCGAGCATGCCGCGCGCCTGTTTGAGCATCGCCGTCCGCTGTATCGCCAGGCCGCCGACCTTACCCTTGATATTCGCAACAAGTCCTTCGAGGACGTTTCCTACCTTTGTGCCGAGATGCTTTTGGAGCGTGGGCTGCTATGATTCGCCGTCAACTGATCAATTTCCAAAACCGCAGCGTCGATGTCCGTGTCGGATTGGGCGCGTTCGAGGAGTTGTCGCGCATGTTTGCCTCGGCTGTGGGCAAGCCTAAGCGCGCGATGGTCGTTTGGAACGACGCCACATCCGAGCGTTTTGGTGAGGTCGTCGAGCATGCGCTGGTCGACGCCGGTTTTGCCGTGTCGCTGCTAGTCCTCGAGGTTTCGCCTGCTGGTGCCACGCTGGCCGATGCCGATGCGATCTTTGGCGCCCTGTCTGCCAACGGCGTTACCTGCGACGATCTGGTTGTCGCCGTGGGCGATGCCGTAACCTGCTCGGTTGTTAGCTGGTGCGCCATCCAGTGGTGCGGTCGCACCGAGTGCGCGCTGCTGCCGACGACCTTCGACGCCATGCTCACGGTCGCGACGACCATGAAGCCGCTCGTCGCCTCGTCGGCGAATGCGCTTCCGGCTATCGCGTTCCGTCCCGAGCCGGGCTTGGTCGTGTGTGACCTCGACCTTGTTCGCGAGACGGACCCCGAGGACCTCAAGCTCGGCTATGCGGTACTTGTTGGCACCATGCTTTCGAGCAGCAAGTCCCGCTGGAATCAGTTTACCGAGACCGTCCCCGAGATTCTCGCGGGCGAGGAGGTCGCGCTCGTCAATGCCGTTCAGTGGTCTCAGACTGCCCGCAAGGACGTACTGATGGCCACGAACCCGAGCGCCCGCCATGCGCTCGATTTTGGCAAGACGGGGGAGCGTGCCCTGCGCGCCTGCTTGGGCGATGCCGCTTCGCAGGTCCCTGCCTACCAGCTGTTGTCCGAGGGCATGCGTTTTGAGGCGCGCGTTGCCCACGATGCCTGCGACTTCGATATCGATTACGTTTTTGAGGTCGATGACTGCCTGGAGGACTTTGGCATCGAGGAGCTTGCCTTCGACCTGGAGCCCACCGCGTTTATCGAGGAGTTCCGCAGGCAGCAGTTCGCCCGCTCGAACCGCAGTATGTTGCCGCTGCCCGCGGCACTCGGCGCCATTCGTCTAACGGGCGTTGAGGACGAGGTTCTTGAGCGTCACGCTCACGCCTACTTGGCTTCTCGCAAAGAACTTCTCTAAGATTTATTGACATCCATCGTCTTTCGTATCATGTTGAGGGACGGGTTTCCAATCGGTTGCGGTTCGCATGCGATTCCGACGTTCGGTTGAGACCCGTCCCGTCTTTATGGAGACAATAAGAAAGGAATCTGCATGTCTGAGTTTGCTGCCGGTCCTGCCGGTCGTATCGAACGTGTCCGTGCCCTGATGGTCGAGCGCGGCTACGACGCTATCGTGGTACGCGACGAGGCCAATCTTCGTTGGCTCACGGGCGTGAAGGGCGTCTTCGACTACACCTTCGAGTTCCCGCACGCGGCGTTTATTACGGCTGACCAGTGCCTGTTCCATACCGACTCGCGCTACCTCAACAGCTTTGAGGAGAACACGCCCGCCGGCAGCCCCTGGGTCTACGACATGGACGAGGGCACCATCCCCGGTTGGGTCGCCGGCAAGATCGCGGCCAACAAATGCCGCGTCTGCGCTGTCGAGGACGACATGCAGATCAACTTCTACCAGGGTATTCAGCGTGGTCTGGAGGACCGTTCCGTCGCTTGCATGTTGCCGCTGATGCATGACGACATCCGCAAGATGCGCGCCATCAAGGACGCCGAGGAGATCGAGCTCATGCGCCATGCGCAGTCGATCACCGATGCCGCCTTCCAGCATATGCTCGGCTTTATTAAGCCCGGTATGACCGAGAAGCAGGTACGCAACGAGCTCGAGAACTTTATGTTCGCCAACGGTGCTGACAGCCTTGCCTTTGGCTCCATCGTGGCGAGCGGCCCCAACACCGCCAACCCGCATGCCGTCCCGAGCGACCGCGTGATCGAGAAGGGCGACTTTGTCCTCATGGATTACGGCGCGGGCTACTGCGATTATCGCTCCGACATGACACGCACTGTCGTGATGGGCGAGCCTACCCAGGAGCAGCTCGACCTGTACGCGCTCGTGCGCCGTACGCACGAGGAGTGCGTCGCTGCCATCCATCCGGGCGTCGAGGGCAACGACATTTTCAAGCTTTCCAAGAAGATTATCGGCGATGCCGGCTATGGCGATTATTACAACCATGGTCTGGGTCACGGCGTGGGCATCGACATCCATGAGCTGCCCAACTTCAACCGCAGCAAGAACACCATCGAGGTCGGCTCGGTTATCACCATAGAGCCCGGCGTGTATCTGCCCGGTGTGGGCGGCGTGCGTCTGGAGGACTACGGCGTGGTCACCGAGAACGGCTACGAGCCCTTCACCAAGACCCCGCACGACCTGCACGTCATCGATTGCTAGCCCATTTCGATAGATTTTTGGGGCGGGGCGTCCGGATCGATTCGGACGCCCCGCGTTCTCTTTTTATGCGCTCGCTGCAGGCGCCGTCAGCAAGTGTATAATTTCGGTCGTATGTAATTTGGACGCTTGTGCGTTCTGCCCATAACAAGAAAGGTCGCTATGCCTACCATTTCTACCGCCGACTTCAAGAACGGCCTCGGTCTCCGCATCAAGGACAAGGTCTACACCATCGTCGAGTTCCAGCATGTCAAGCCGGGCAAGGGCGGCGCGTTTGTGCGCTACAAGACCCGCGACATCAAGAGCGGCCGTGTCGTCGAGAACACCTGCAACGCCGGCACCAAGTTCGAGAGCGTCATGCTCACCACCCGTGAGTTCCAGTACCTCTACAACGATGGCGCCGACTACATCTTCATGGACAACGAGACCTATGAGCAGGTTCCCGTTCCCGAGGACATGGTGGGCGAGAACTCCAAGTGGCTGCGCGAGAACGACATCTGCCAGCTGCTCTTCGCTGACGATGAGCTCATGGGCGTGACTCCGCCGATGTTCATCGAGACCACCATCGTCCAGACCGACCCGGGCTTTAAGGGCGACACCGTCCAGGGTTCCACCAAGCCGGCCACGATTGACACCGGCGCTGTCATCCAGGTCCCCATGTACCTCAACGAGGGCGAGGTCATCAAGGTTGACACCCGCGACGGCAAGTTCGTCTCCCGCGTCTAGCAACCAACTCTTCTAGGAGGACTCATGCCCCAGGAAATCAAGATTGACGGCATCGGCATTTCGCCCGATGTTCTGACCGCCATCGTCTCGCGCGCCGTGTCCGATGTCGAGGGCATCGCCTCCGTTGGCGTCAAGGACCTTGCCACTAATCTTGTCTCCATGATGCTCTCGTCCAAGGCCCCGGCTTCCGAGCCGGCGGTCGAGGCCGAGGTCGTTGGCGACAAGCTCGCACTCACCGTGCGTGTCGTGGTGTTCTTTGGCTATCCGTTCAAGAAACTCGCCGAGGCCGTTCGCGCCGCCGTGGTCGCCGCCATCGATGCTCAGGTGGGCGTCGAGGTCGAGCGCGTTGACGTTTGCATTGACGGCCTCGTTTTCCCCAAGGAGTAACCTTTGAGCCTTAAGGTTTATCGCGGGCGCACGCTTGCCCGCAGTCAGGCGCTGCAGCTGCTGTTCCAGGCCGAGGCCACGGACAGCCCGCTTGAGCGCGTCCTCGAGGGCGATTTCCTGATCTCGAAGGGCCCCCTCGACCCCTATGCGCTTGAGCTTTGCCGTGGTGCCTACGAGCATATCGATCGCATCGACTGCGCTCTGCGCTCCGTTGCCAAGAACTGGGATCTTATGCGCATGCCCGGCGCCGACCGCAATCTGCTGCGTATCGCCGTTTACGAGATGCGTTTCCTCACCGACGAGGAGGTCTCGGACGCCATCGTGATCAACGAGGCTGTCGAGCTTGCCAAGGCCTATGGCACCGACCAGTCCGCGTCGTTCGTCAACGGCGTGCTGGGCAAGATCGCTCGCAGCGAGGAGCTGCCGGGCGAGGACCTGTACCAAGAGCTGCTGGCCGAGGACCGCGCTCGCGAGGAGGCGCAGGCTGCAGAGGCTGCCGCAAAGGTCGCCGCCGCTCAGGCTGCCGCCGGTGTACTTGCCGAGGATGCGGACGCTGCTGAGGCCGTCGAGGCCGACTCCGTCGAGGAGTAGCCATGCCAGAGGGTTCCGTCCGCAACTTCGACGAGATCTCGGACCGTCTGGACCAGATCATCGCTACCGTTCGCTCCAAGGATACCTCCTTGGAGCGTTCGCTCGATTTGTTTGACGAAGCGATTGAGCTGGGCTCCCGCGCGGTCGATATGGTCGACAAGTTTGAGCTGACGCCGCGAGAGGCCGACAAGCTCGAGCAGGAATACGATGAGGATGCGGCAAACGAATCCCAGGATAGCTAGGCCGCATCTCCGGATACGAATGGTTGATGGCATTCATGAAACGCGTGCGTCTTGATGACGAACTGATTTCACAGGGCATCTGCGCCGATCGCGCGGATGCCCTTCGCACTCTTATGGCCGGCTTGGTCTCGAGTGGCGGTGAGCGCTTGACTTCGCCGGGCCTTAAGGTAATCCCGGGGCTGCCGCTGCACGTGAAGGGGCGCATTCCCTATGTTGGCCGCGGCGGTCTTAAGCTCGAAGGCGCGCTTGATGCGTTTGGCATCAATCCGACGGGCCTTGCCTGTTTGGATGTGGGCTGCTCTACCGGGGGTTTTACCGATTGCCTGCTCAAGCGCGGAGCTGCGACCGTTGTCTCTGTGGACGTGGGTCGCGCCCAGTTCGATTGGTCGTTGCGTCAGGACGATCGCGTGACGCTGCATGAGCGCACAAACGTGACGCAGCTGCCTGAGCTTGGCTATGCCGGCGCCATCGACCTGGCTGTGTGTGATGTCTCGTTTACCAGCATCGCGAACATTATCGATGCGGTACTGGCGTGCCTGGCGCCTACGGGTGCATTCTGCACGCTCGTAAAGCCGCAGTTTGAAGCTCCGGCGGCGCTGGTGGGCGAGGGCGGCATTGTGACCGATCCCGCTGTGCGCCGCGATACGCTCGTGGCGGCGGTTGAGCTCTTTGCTGCCAAGGGGCTGTTCCCGGTCGATGTGTGCGTGTCGCCCATTCATGGTGCCAAGGGCAACGTTGAGTTTTTCCTGTACGGCACGAGATTTGAATCTGGCGACCGCTCGCAAGACGTGCTGCAATCCCAGGTATCGGTTTTGAGCGAGAAAGCTGCAACGCTATGAAGGTCTTTCTGGTTCCCAATTACTACAAGCAAGAGGCGGTCGAGAGCGGCCTGATGCTCGAGCTTTGGCTGACGCGCCAGGGCTATGAGGTCGCATGGGCTGCCGACCAGCGATCGAAGATTCAAAGCACACCTGATATCGACGGCTCCGATCTGGTCATTACGCTCGGCGGCGACGGTACATTGCTGCGCGCTGCCCGCATCCTCAACCATCGCGAGATTCCTATCCTCGGTCTTTCCTATGGTCACCTGGGCTTTTTAACTGCTGCGAGTCCCGAGGAGCGCGACATTCTGCAGGTCGTGAGCGACGCCCTGTCCGGCGAGCTGCATGTGAGCCGTCGCGCTACCATCGCCGCGGATATCGTGTCCGTGCGCGAAGACGGTACGAAGGATGTCGTGCGCACCTTCGCCCTCAACGACATGGCGCTTACCCGCGGTCCGCTGTCCGATATGGTCGAGTTCGACATCACGGTGTCCGGCCATCATATCGACCGCCTACGCGGTGACGGTGTCGTCGTTTCGACGGCGACTGGTTCTACGGGGTACGCGCTCAGTGCCGGTGGCCCCATCGTGAGCCCCGACTATACGGGCATGGTCTGCGTACCCATTGC
>CABUKY010000034.1 GCA_902492185.1 uncultured Collinsella sp. | reverse complement strand
CGGCGGCATTTCCACGGCCAACCGCGATACCGTGGCGGCGGCACTGGGCGTCTCCGAGCTCCATGGCACCAAGATTGTGCCGCTGGAGGTATAACCCGTGGCGCTGGTATTTGACGTTCAGCAGGCGAACGGTAAGCCCGACGACAACCGTCGTCCCGGCACCGCGTGCCCTTTTTGCGATACAGAAGGGCTCACCGACATAATTCGCCGTGATGGCGATTGCATTTGGCTCGAGAATAAGTTCAAGACCCTGCGCGCCACCCGTCAAACCGTGCTGATCGAGTCGGCCGATCACGATGCCGACCTGGTGACCTACGAGCCGGATGAACTCCACCATGTGATGCGGTTTGCCCTGGGTTGCTGGCAGCAGATGATCGATTCACAGCAGTATCGAAGCGTGCTCATGTACAAGAACAAGGGTCCGCTCTCGGGCGGTAGTCTCGTGCATCCGCACATGCAGATTGTGGGTTTGGAGCAGGAAGACGGCTACACTTCGCTGACTTCTGCCAATTTCGAAGGCATCAATGTCTGGCAACAGGGGAGGATCTCGGTCAATATCTCAACCGAACCGATCATGGGGTTCTTTGAGATCAACGTTTCAGCCCCGCAGGGAATCGCCGCCAGCGATGACGCGAGAGACCAAGCCGAGACGGACCTCTTCGCCGATGCAATCCAGATAGCTCTGCGCTATATCTTGCACGAGCACCATGGCGGTCGTGCAGAGTCGTACAACCTGTTCTTCTATCACATGAGCGACCGAACCATTGCCAAGGCGCTTCCACGTTGGGTGGTTTCACCCTACTTTGTCGGGTATCGGCTGGCTCAGGTCAATGCTGAGACCACGCTCGATGTCGATGCGGAGCGACTCCGCGCACATCTGGAGGCGCTCACATCGTAAAGTGAGCGCCCGCACACTGCGGACGGTTTAGCGCGCCATTGCATCGCGGCCGGCCTCGACGCGCTTGCGCTGGGCGGCGCGCTCCTCGCCGGTCAGACGCTCAAAGAAGTGCCCGATAAGCGAGGCGAGCACCTGCTGAAACAACGTTCCACACATGACGGGAAACACAACTTCGCCCGGAAAGTATTGCGTGGCGATGACGGCGCCCGAAGAGATATTGCGCATGCCGCAGGTAAAGCACATGGTGGTCGTTTCGCTATATGGCAGATGCAGCGCGCGGGCGACCAGAATGCCGACGACAAAGCCGCTGATGGCGAAGACCAAAATAAAGAGGGCGACTTCCAAGCGCACCGCGTTCATGTGCAGCACGTACTCGCTCATGGCGGTGGAGTTGGAGGCGATAACGCCCATCATCATGAACTTGCAGGCGGGCGAGAGCGCGGGGGAGAGTTTTTCGTGCCCCCATCCGCGCGTGAGCTCGTTGATCACGATGCCGAGAACGGCGGGGATGGCGATCATAAAGGCCATGTTCTGCATCATACTCGGCACGTCGATCGAGACGGTGGCGCCTAGCAGGAGCTTGAGCGTAAGCGGAATCGTCACAGGGGAGATGACCGAGGACGTCAGGATGATGGTGAGCGCGAGCGGGCCGTTGCCGCCGAACATGCTGATCCACATAAAAGCGGTGACTGCCACGGGCACACTGTATTCGAGCACGATGCCGCAGACAAGGTTGGGGTTGGAACCAAAGAACAACGATCCCATGGCATAGGCCGCGATGGGAATAAGCGCCGCCGAGACCAACAATGCCACAATCAGGTGCAGCGGACGGTGGAACACCTCGGCTACCTGGTGGAAGGTGTTGCTGAGCGCACCTTGGAACGTCATAAAGGCAAACAAGGTGGGAACGATGGGCTTGAGAACGCCGATCTGTTGAGGAAAGAGCACGCCGAGCGCCACGCAAGTCGGAACGATGATTTGCATGTGCCCCGCGAGAAACTTGCCCAGTCCAACCCATTGCTTCATATGCTCTTGTGACTCCCTTTGCTCGTGAATCCGTTTTGACTGGATATGCTAGACGCTCACATGTGTCCGTGCGTCAGAAACGCTCGATTATTTCGAGGGTATTACCGGCATCGTTTACCGAAACCGCGGCGTGCTGCGGCGATTTGCGTCCGCGCCGCACGGTATAATAAATCCGTTCAACAGATCTGCCTGCCGAAGCGGGCATACACAGAGGACTCATCGCTATGAACCGTGAGAGGTATCGCGGCGACCTGCCCCTATCGGGGGTGGGTGCCTATGTCATCGCTTAAGACGACGCATCGCTGGGCGGTCGCTCAGCAAAACCCCGAGCTCGAAAAGGAGCTTTCGGCTGGTCTGGGCATTCCCAGGCTGGTGGCGCGCATTATGGTCGCGCACGGCATTGGCTCCATCAAAGAGGGCCAATTGTTTTTGACGCCTTCGCTCGATCGCGACTGGGCGGACCCACTCGTTATTCCGGGCATGTCGGTCGTTGCCGACCGCGTTGAGCGTGCTATTCGCAGCCACGAGCGTATCGCCGTCTTTGGCGATTTTGACGTCGACGGCATTACGTCGACTTGTCTGTTGACCGAGGCGCTACGTTCGTTTGGCGCCAACGTCACGCCGTTTATTCCGCACCGCTTTGACGAGGGCTACGGCCTGTCGCGTGCGGCGCTCGACCGCGTCAACGAGCTCGCTCAACCCAACCTGATTGTGACCGTCGATAACGGTATTGCTGCCAAGGAAGAGGTCTCCTATCTGGAGAGTCTGGGGATCGATTTGGTGGTCACGGACCATCACGAGCCCTCCGACCAGGTGCCGCAGGGTGTGCCCCTGACTGACCCCAAGCTCGAGGACGAGGGCCCCTCGCGTGAGCTTGCCGGTGCTGGTGTGGCGCTCAAGCTGGTGCAAGTCCTGGGTGAGCGCCTGGGCAAGCCGTCGTATTGGCGTTCGCTAATCGAGGTCGCGGCGCTGGGCACCGTGTCCGACATGATGCCGCTCACGCCCGAGAACCGCGCGCTGGTTGCCGAGGGCATCCAGCAGATGCGCGTAACCGCTCGCCCCGGCTATATCGCGCTTGCCGCGCTCGCCAAGGCGGACCTTTCGAGCATTACGGCGGATGGCCTGTCATTCTCGCTCATTCCTCGCTTAAACGCTGCCGGTCGCATGGCCGATCCCAAGCTGGCGCTCGACCTGCTGCTTGCCCGCGATCCCATCGAAGCAAGCGCACTGGCGGCTGAGCTCGAGGAAATCAACCGCCAGCGCCGTGAGATCGAGGCGGAGCTCACGCGCGATGCCATGGCAAAGGTCGAGGAGACCTATGACGGCGGACGCGCGATCGTCGTGGGCGGCGAAGGCTGGCACGAGGGCGTCAAGGGCATCGTGGCAAGCCGTCTGACCAACCGCTACCACGTGCCGGCGCTGCTGTTCTCGATCGAGGACGGTATCGCGCGCGGCTCTGGTCGCTCGGTGGGCAAAGTTAACCTGTTTGACGCCATCGAGCGCTGTTCCGACCTGATGATTCGTCGCGGCGGACATGCCGGTGCGGTGGGTGTGACTATCGAGGCATCCAAGCTCGACGAGTTCCGCCGTCGCCTTTCGGCCGTGCTATCGGAGCTTCCCGCCGAGGACTTTGAGGACACTGACGAGGTTGCCGCCACCGTTGACCTCTCCGAGCTAAATATCGAGACCATCGAGCAGATTTCCCGCCTTGAGCCGTTTGGCCAGGGTAATAAGGTGCCGCTGCTGGCTGCCGAGGGCGTGACGATGTGTGATCGCGCCGTGGTGGGTAAGACCGGCGAGCACATGCGCTTCGTGGCGACGGATGGCGCCGCGAGTGTGCCGGCCATCATGTTTCGTGTACCGCAAATCGATAAGCTCATCAACTGCGATAGCGCTGTCGATTTGGTGTTCGAGGCCGTTGCCGAGCATTGGCAGGGTCGTGTGAAGCCCAAGCTCATGATCAAGGATGTTCTGGTCCGCGATACCACGCTGCCCAGCATCGACGATCCGGCATGCGAGCTTCGTCGTGGCGTGCAGCCGGCGGATTCCGGCCTGCGCCTGGAGTCGCGTAAGCGCGAGACGCTCGCCCAGCTTTCCTATACCGAGCTCACGCGCTCGCTTATCCATAGCTTTATCGGCTCGAACCAGCCGCACCGCGCGCAGGTCGAGGCGCTCGATGCCCTGGCCGATCACCAAAGTGTTCTGGCCGTTATGGGAACGGGGCGCGGCAAGTCGCTCATCTTTCATGTGCATGCCGCGCGCGAGGCGGTTCTTCGCGGGCGTGCGAGCATCTTTGTCTATCCGCTGCGCGCGCTCGTTGCCGACCAGGCCTATCACCTCTCGTCGACGATGGCATCGCTTGGCATTGGCGTTGGCGTGCTGACCGGCGAGACCGTGGAGGCCGCACGCGATGACGTGTTCGCCGGCCTAGCTTCGGGCCGCACCGGTATCGTGCTCACGACGCCCGAGTTCCTATCTATCCACCGTGACCGCTTCGCGCGTTCGGGCCGCATCGGCTTTGTCGTTATCGATGAGGCGCACCACGCCGGTCTTGCCAAGGGCGGCGACCGCAGCGCCTATCTCGACATGCCCGATATCCTCAAAGCCCTGGGCGACCCGGTCGTTATGGCTGCGACGGCCACCGCGACGGCTCCGGTTGTGGCCGAGCTTGCTCGCATGCTGCCGATCACTCGCACGGTGGTCGACGAGACGGTGCGCGAGAACCTGCAGCTCGAGGACGACCGCGATCTTGCAAGTCGCGAGAACCGTTTGGTGTCGATTGTGGCGACGGGGGAAAAGACCGTCATCTACGTCAATTCGCGCGACCAGTCCGTGGCGCTCGCCAAGACGTTGCGCAAGCGTGTGCCCGATTGCGCAACCCATATCGCGTTCTATAACGCGGGGCTTGCGCGTTCCGATCGCCGTCGCGTGGAGGAAGCATTCCGAGACGGCAGCCTCAGCTGCATCGTCTCGACATCTGCCTTTGGCGAGGGCGTCAACCTGCCCGATATCCGCCATGTCGTGCTCTATCACATGCCGTTTGGCGGCATTGAGTTTAACCAGATGAGCGGCCGCGCCGGTCGCGATGGCCAGCCCGCCGTGATCCATCTGCTCTATTCGTCGCGCGACGCCCGCATTAACGAGCGCCTACTCGACTGCTATGCGCCCGAGCGCGACGAGCTCGTCACGCTCTATCGAGCGCTGCAGACCATGTGGCGCTCCAACCGTGGCAAGACGGGGGACGATTCATTCTGCGCAAGTGATATCGACATCGCGCAGATGTGCCTTGCCATCGATGCCCGCACGCCGGTCGACGAGCGCTCGGTGGAAAGCGGCCTGGGAATCTTCGAAGAGCTTGGTTTCTGTCGCGTTTCGGGGTTTGACGACACTCGTCGTATCGCGATGGCCGAAAACCCCGGCCGCGTGCAATTGAGCAGGTCAATTCGCTATTTGGAGGGCTTGCGCTCGCGCATGGAGTTCTCGGCTTTCCGGAGCTGGGCGCTCGATTCGTGCGCTTCTGATATGCTAGCCAAAGTTGACCGCCCGATCGTACCGCGGGCCTAGGGGAAGGGGACCTCGATGGATGCCGCAGGCCGTACCGCCCATGATTCCACCCTCCAGCCGTTTTCGGAGATGGAGCACTATAAGCATGCCGATGAGCTGCCGCCCGAGATTATGGCGGACAGCTACGACAAGCTGGAGCGCCTGTGCCTCAAATATATGAATGAGGACGACTTTTCTAAGGTTGAGCAGGCCTACTGCTTTGCCGCCGAGAAGCACTGCAACCAAAAGCGCCGCTCGGGCGAGATGTACATTAACCATCCCGTCGAGGTTGCCATCATTTTGGCCGATCTCAAGATGGACTGCGATGTGGTGTGTGCCGCGCTGCTGCACGATACCGTCGAGGATACCGAGACCTCGCTCACCGATGTTTCCGGCCTGTTTGGCGAAACCGTTGCTGAGCTCGTCGATGGCGTGACCAAGCTCACCAACATCGAAGTCGACAGCATGGACGAGAAACAGGCCCTCACGCTGCGCAAGATGTTCCTCGCCATGTCCAAGGACATTCGTGTCATCATCGTTAAACTTGCCGACCGTCTGCACAACATGCGTACGCTGGCGGCCCTGCGTGAGGATCGTCGCCTGTTTAAGGCTCGCGAGACCATGGACGTGTACGCGCCCTTGGCCGACCGCCTGGGCATGAGCTCTATTAAGTGGGAGCTCGAGGACCTGTCCTTCTTCTACCTGGAGCCCGATGCCTACCAGCGCATCGCGCGCATGGTGGCTGAGTCGCGCGAGGTCCGCGAGCGCTACCTTGCCGAGACCATCAAGACGCTCACCGACGAACTCAACCGCATTGGCCTGGAGGGCTTCCAGATTAATGGCCGCTCCAAGCACTATTGGTCCATCTACCAAAAGATGAAGCGCAAGGGCAAGGAGTTCTCCGAGATCTACGACCTGGTGGCGCTGCGTGTTATTACCCATTCGGTGCGCGATTGCTACTCCACGCTCGGTGCGGTGCATACGCTGTGGCATCCCATGCCTGGTCGCTTTAAAGACTATATCGCCATGCCCAAGGTCAATAACTACCAGTCGCTCCATACGACGGTCATCGGCCCCACGGCTCGTCCGCTCGAGATTCAGATTCGAACCTACGAGATGCATGAGCAGGCCGAGTATGGCATTGCCGCCCACTGGCTATATAAGAAGTCGGGCGGATCGTCTGCTTCCAAGACCAATGACGCTCAACGTTTGGACGACCAGATCAACTGGCTCAAGCATTCGCTCGATTGGGCTGCGTCTGATGAGATCACCGACGCCAAGGAATACCTGCATTCGCTGAAGGTCGACCTCTTCGATCAGGAGATCTTCGTCTTTACGCCCAAGGGCGAGGTCATGGCGCTTCGTGCCGGCTCCACGCCGCTCGACTTTGCCTATGCCGTTCACACCGAGGTGGGAAACCACTGCGTCGGCGCTAAGATCAACGGTGCTGTGGCCCCGCTCACGCACGAGATCAAGACGGGCGACCGCGTTGAAATCCTGACTAACAAGAGTTCCAAACCGTCGCGTGATTGGCTCAAGATCGTCAAGACGCCTTCGGCCAAGTCCAAGATCCGTCGCTACTTTGCCGCCGCGACTAAGGACGACGACGCTGCCGCCGGCCGCGATATGCTGGCCAAGGACCTGCGCAAGCGCGGGTATGGCATCTCCACGCCGCGCTCCACGCGTGCGCTCAACGCCGTGGCGGAGCAGTTTAACTTCAAGCAGCTCGAGGACCTGTTTGCCGCCGTCGGCGCCGGCAAGGTTGCCCCGCGCGCTGTGGGTAATAAGGTCGAGCAAATCTTGGACCCCAAGCCCGAGGAACAGCTCACCAAGGCCGAGGCTATCGCCGAGGTCGTGAAACAGCCGGCCCGCGGCTCCAACCGCAAGCCGCAAAAGCGTGGCAAGAGCGCAAGTAACGGCATTATCGTTAAGGGCGAGAGCAACAGTGGCCTGCTGGTCCGTCTGGCTCATTGCTGCAACCCCGTGACGGGCGACGATATCGTCGGCTTCATCACGCGTGGCCGAGGTGTCTCAGTGCATCGCGCCAACTGCCCCAACGTCAAGGGCCTCATGGAGCACCCAGAGCGCATGATTGACGTAGAGTGGGATGGTGCTGCCGACACTCTCTTCCAGGTCGAGATCGTGGTCGAGTGCCTGGACCGCATGGGCCTGCTCAAGGACGTCACCATTGCCATTGGCGATGCAGGCGGCAATATCCTTTCCGCCGCCACCTCGACCAACCGCGAGGGTATTGCGACCCTGCGCTTTATGGTCGAGATTTCGGATGCGAGCGGCCTGGATCCGCTGCTGGCTTCCATCAGCAGCGTCGACTCGGTCTACGACGCTCGCCGTCTTATGCCCGGCGAGGGCGGAGCGCAACTCAAGCGCCGTGTGTAGGTGCGAGAGCCTCTCAGCATCATAGATATTGGTTACGTTCGAGGCATCGTTTGGTGCCTCGAACGTATTTTAGAAGGAGGGTATGCGCATGGGCGATATGACTTTGGACCTGACCCCCCGA
Organism: uncultured Collinsella sp.; assembly: GCA_902492185.1. Lineage (GTDB taxonomy): Bacteria > Actinomycetota > Coriobacteriia > Coriobacteriales > Coriobacteriaceae > Collinsella. The sequence goes on along the minus strand of CABUKY010000034.1, from coordinate 5,513 downwards.
GGCGCGGCTTCGATTGAGGCGCTCGTCAACGGCCCGATTCAGACCAACAGCTACGCCGTGATTTCGAATGACGAGTGCTTAATCGTCGATCCGGCGTGGGAGGGCGAGCGTCTTGTGGAGCATATCCGCACCGCGCATCCCGAGGTGCGCGTGCTCGGCTCTGTCTGCACGCACGGTCATGCCGACCATGTTGGCGGGGTTGCCGGGGTTCGAGCTGTCGTTGGCGACAGCGCACTATATGAGTTGTGCGCTAAGGACGTGACGGTACCTCGCGCAAATATCGAGGAGCAGCGCGCCATGTGGGGTATCGAGACGCCCGATCCGGGTGAGCCGACGCGTTTGCTTGCCGAGGGCGATACAATCGAGGTGGGCGACGTCTGCCTGCAGGTGATCGAGACGCCGGGGCATACGCCGGGCGGCATCGTCCTGTTCGCCGCGACCGAGCAGGGGAACATCGCCTTTGTGGGCGACACGCTTTTCCCGGGCAGTCACGGTCGTACCGATCTTTCCGGCGGTGACGAGGCGGCGATTATGCGCTCGCTCTCCAAACTTGCCAAGACGCTTCCGCCCGATACCGTTTGCTTGACGGGCCATGGCGATTCGACCACGATGGCGCGCGAACTTATGCAGAACCCGTTTATGCAGATGTAGGCTTGAAGCCGTCTTTCGAACCACGAAGACCGCTCAATCGTCAAGCTATTTTCCCCAGTGGGTCGATTCTGTGGGGCAAACGGTCAAAATTTGTCCAATCGGATGGTATTCGTGAACAAACGAACGTTTATGCTCGGGTATGTCGTGGTAAAATCTCAGGCGTTATCGGAGCAACCTTACAGGAGGTTTCTTTTATGCTCGTCAACGCAGCAGACATGCTCAAGAAGGCCGAGGCCGGCAAGTACGGTCTCGGTGCCTTCAACACCAACAACCTCGAGTGGACCCTGGCTATTCTCCAGGCCGCCGAGGAGGCCAAGTCTCCGCTGATCCTTCAGTGCACCGCTGGTGCCGCTAAGTGGATGGGCGGTTTCAAGGTCTGCGCCGACATGGTCAAGGCTGCCGTCGAGGCCACGGGCGTTACCGTTCCCGTCGCCCTTCACCTCGATCACGGTTCTTACGAGGACTGCTTCAAGTGCATCGAGGCCGGCTTCACGTCCATCATGTATGACGGCTCTCACGAGGAGACCTTCCAGCTTAACCTCGACCGCACCAAGGAGCTCGTTGAGCTTGCTCACTCCAAGGGCATGTCCATCGAGGCCGAGGTCGGCGGCATCGGCGGCACCGAGGACGGCGTGACCTCCAGCGGCGAGCTCGCTGATCCTGCTGAGTGCAAGCAGATTGCTGACCTGGGCGTCGACTTCCTCGCCTGCGGTATCGGCAACATCCACGGCGTGTACCCTGCCGACTGGGCTGGCCTTTCCTTCGAGCGCCTGGGCGAGATCAAGGCTCAGACCGGCGACCTGCCCCTCGTCCTGCACGGTGGCACCGGCATCCCCGAGGATCAGATCAAGAAGGCCATCTCCCTGGGTATCTCCAAGATCAACGTCAACACCGATCTGCAGCTCGTCTTCGCCAAGGGCGTTCGCGAGTACATCGAGGCTGGCAAGGATCAGCAGGGCAAGGGCTTTGACCCCCGCAAGCTCCTCAAGCCTGGTCGCGACAACATCGTTGCCCGCACCAAGGAGCTCATGGAGGAGTTTGGCTCCGTCAACAAGGCGTAAGTAGCGGTTTAACTTTCCCGTCGGAGGCCCCGTTCACCCTACGCTTTTCCCTTGCGCTCACCTGGCTTTGCCAGAAGTCGCGCAATGGGAAAAGCTTCGGGTGAACGGGGCCTCCTTCGTTAACTCGCTACAGGGTTACTGGGCTGAATTCATTTTTTCTAGGTACCGTTTATCGGTGTTGAGAGTTCCTTTATTGGGGCTTTCTTTTTTATCTCGCTACAATGGACTTCAAGCGTTCTAGTGACTTGGAGTTTTAGTATGGCTGTTGTTAAGGTGCTGCCTTCGGATGGGAAGGTTATTGACGAGGGTCCTGTTGGTTGCTCTGTTGATGTTTGCAATGATGACTTCCGTTTTCTAGATATTGGCTTGCCACCCGAGATTCTGCGTTTAAAGGACGCGGGGTATCTTTCGCAGGCTATTGAGGCTTGCGACCGCCTACTTGCCCAAGATCCCGATCCCTCGCTTGCTGCCTGCGTTCGTGCCGAGCGGTATCGCATGCTTGAGATGCCGCTTCATTTTTCGGTGTCGCGCGATCGGGCTATTGCGATGATTCGCGAGGAGTGGCCTGAGTTTACCGAGGAGCAGTTTGACGATCTGATTAACCGTAAGCGTATTGACTGGCGCTTTATCGATGGCGAGCTGTTCGTTCTCGACAACTTCCTCGATTCGCTTCGCGTATATCCCAAAGAGGTTCCCGGCATGCGTCCCGATCCTACGGACGGAATTGCACTGCGCAACGAGATGCTCAAGGAGATGGAGTCACAAAACGGATTGACTCGCGTTATTACGCTTAAGGCGTCCTTGTCTGTCCCCGGCGCTCTAGAGGGGGAGACCGTTCGCGCTTGGCTTCCCGTAGCCGCCACCTGCCGCCAACAGTCTCAGGTCGAGATTCTCGACATGACGCCGGAGGGTGCTGTTGCTCCCGCGAACGCTTCGGCGCGTACCGCCTCGTGGTCTTCTTCGAGTGAGCGCTCATTCTCGGTGACTTATCGTTATCACATCGATGCTGCTTATTGTGATGTCTACGGTGGCACACTTCCGGTTCATCCGCGTATGGACGCGCCTCTGCCCGAGGATATTTCCGAGGACCGTCCGCACATTGCATTTACGCCGTATCTGCAGCAGCTGACGGCCAGCGTTGTTGGCGGACTCGAGGATCCGCTCGATCGCGCCCGTGCTATCTATGATTACCTGACGCAGTATATCGACTATCGCTATCAGCCGCCGTACTTGCTTTTGGGATCTATTGCCGATGACTGCGCGCATTCGCACCGCGGCGATTGCGGCGTTATGGCGCTCACGTTTATCACCATGTGCCGTATCGCGGGCGTGCCTGCCCGTTGGCAGAGCGGCCTCTACGTTGCGCCCGATTCGGTGGGGTCGCACGACTGGGCAGAGTTCTATACGCCGCAGACCGGTTGGCTCAACGCCGACGTGTCATTTGGATCTTCTGCTCGCAGGATGGGGGAGGAGTGGCGCCGCCGTCACTACTTTGGCAATCTCGACCCATGGCGTATGGTGGCCAACAATCGATTCCAGGCAGAGTTTGAGCCCTCTTTCGACGGCATGCGCGAGGACCCTTACGATAACCAGATGGGTGAGGCTTCGGTCGACGGTCGCGGATGCCGTCAGCGCGAGATGCTACGCACGGTCGAACTCATCGAAATGCTCGAAGTTCCATTTTCGGACTAATCGGTAGAAAGCTGTGATAAACTAACTCACGCATTACGTGCCCGAGTGGCGGAATTGGCAGACGCAGTGGACTCAAAATCCACCGTTGGCAACAACGTGCGAGTTCGAGTCTCGCCTCGGGCACCATACATGCAAGTGAGCGTTCAAGGGGGTTGCGGCCCCCTTTTTCGTGCCGAACTCGCGTGAGCGCGCGAAGCGTTAAGCAAACAGGCCTGCGGCCTGTTTGTAGCGGAGCGTGGCGAGGGCGCCTCGCGCCCGAAGCCCGGGGCTTCGCGAAGCGAAGGCCCTTCGAGTCTCGCCTCGGGCACCATACATGCAAGCGAGCGTTCAAGGGGGTCAAGGCCCCTTTTTCGTGTACGTAATGTGATAACGCGCTGTACGTGTTATTATTCGCAAGGCGTTGTTCTCGCAATGCCCTAAAGAGGAACCCGAGGGTTCCCACCTTTTGGCGCCAATGAGCAGCTGACTGGTCATACAACTTAGATTCCCTTCCTCAAATCGAGGAAGTCTATGTGTACGACCTGGTTGCTGAGAAGCGCCGGGTTATTTTTTTATGAATGGAGGTAGGGAAAATAGCTAAGTCTGATGACACCCGCATCAACGACGAGATCACTGCATCTTCGTGCCGTTTGATTGGCGTCGATGGCTCTCAGCTCGGCCTGTTCGCCATCCGTGATGCCCAGCGCGTCGCCGACGATCAGGGTCTCGACCTGGTCGAGATCGCTCCCAACGCGGAGCCGCCGGTCTGCAAGGTCATGGACTACGGTAAGTTCAAGTACCAGCAGGCCATGAAGGCCAAGGCTGCTCGTAAGAACCAGTCCAAGGTCGAGGTCAAGGAAATGAAGTTCCGACCCAAGATCGACGTTGGCGACTACGAGACCAAGAAGGGCCACGTTCTGCGTTTCCTCAAGAAGGGCGCACGCGTTAAGATCACCATCATGTTCCGCGGCCGTGAGATGGCTCACCCGGAGCAGGGCCTTAACGTTCTCGAGCGTCTCGCCGAGGATCTCAAGCCTTACGCTACGGTCGAGTCTAAGCCTAAGATGGAAGGCCGTAACATGCTTATGCTGCTCGCCCCGATTAAGGGCGCCTTCGATGAGGATAAAGCGGCAAGCGATACCAAGTAACTAGTGTTCTGTAACCGATTAAGGAGTATTTCATGCCTAAGATGAAGTCCCACAGCGGCACCAAGAAGCGTTTCCGCAAGACTGGTACCGGCAAGCTTATGCGCGCCAAGGCTTTCAAGAGCCACATCCTGAGCAAGAAGTCCACCAAGCGTGGCTTCCGTCAGGAGACCGAGATCGCCGCTGCCGACCGCAAGGTCATCAAGTCGCGTCTCGCCTAAGTCCGCGTTCCCGTTTTTCGTTTTACCGTCTAGGAGTTGATAGAACATGGCACGTATTAAGCGCGCTGTTGCCGCCAAGAAGAAGCGCCGTACCGTTATGCACCGTGCGAAGGGTTACTACGGTGCCGCTTCGCGTACTTACAAGCATGCTAAAGAGCAGGTCCAGCACTCCCTGCAGTATCAGTATCGTGATCGCCGCAACAAGAAGCGCGAGATCCGCTCTCTCTGGATCACCCGCATCAACGCTGCCGCTCGCCTGAACGACATCTCTTACTCTCAGTTCATGCACGGCCTGAAGGTTGCCGGCATCGAGCTTGACCGCAAGGTCCTGGCTCAGATGGCTTACGAGGACATCGAGTCCTTCAACGAGCTGGCTACCATCGCCAAGAAGGCTCTCGAGGCCTAATAGATTCTCTTGAATCGCTAGGGGAGTGTCGCGTTGTGCGCGGCGCTCCCTCTTTTTATCTGAAGCGCGGTTTACATTGCTAAAAGCGCGGGTAGATAAACACTTACAAGTGACCGATCTTTATATATCTCTTAACCGAAGGGTCATCATCTGATACGTGCAGTATTTCTGCACCAGCCTTTCTATGACATATATAGGAAGCGATGTATTGTGTAGGACTTGTGAAGAGTGGAATTCCCGCCCACGGCGCCCCTCCGGTCTGGCAATATATCTCCTTGCCGCGCGGCCCGGTCGGACCGGATCAGCCGCGGGGCGTGCACCTTGAGAACCGGATACTGCGAGGATGGACACTCACTTC
>CABUKY010000033.1 GCA_902492185.1 uncultured Collinsella sp. | reverse complement strand
GGGAGACCTCAGCCGCAACGGCACCAAGCGCGTCAGCATCGCCGGCGGCTGAGCGAACCATAGCAGGTATCTCAAACACACTGGAGGCAGCAGCCCCGCCCTCGCCGCCGATCAGCGCCAAGAAACGGTTCTGCATGGCGGTGATACCAAGCGTACCCAGCGCCGCGGAAACCTCATCGGCAGAAAACGCCGGGAAGGACGTCGCCTCAAAGTCGAGCTCGACGGGCGCATCGGTGCGAATTGTCGCAACCTTGCGGCTCAGTAGTGCGTCATCGATGTGTGCACGCAGGTTCTCGCCCATCTTGCCCTTGACCTCGTCGGCATGCGCGATGACTTCGTCCAGGCTACCGTACTTCGCAATGAGCGCACTCGCCTTTTTGGGGCCGATGCCCGGTACGCCGGGGATGTTATCCGACGTGTCGCCCTTCAGACCGTAAAAATCGGGCACAAGCGCCGGCGTAATGCCGTGATACAGGTCATCCACGCTCTCGGGCGTCATAATCGCTACGTCGGAAAGGCCCTTACGGGTCGAGACCACGTTGACGTGCTCGGTAACAAGCTGATACATGTCGCGATCACCGGTCACCAGCAGCATGTCACAGCCGGCCTGCTCGCCCAAGCGCGCCATGGTTCCCAGGATATCGTCGCCTTCCCAGCCCTCGGACTGCAGAATCGGCACGTTGAGCGCACCGAGCAGCTCCTTAATCATAGGGAACTGCGCATGCAGATCGGGGTCCATGGGCGGGCGTTGCGCCTTATACTGCGGCAGCATCTCCATGCGCACGCGCGGCTTACCCTTGTCAAACGCCACGACCACACCGTCGGGGTTAAAGGCATCAATCATCTTAAGAAACATGTTCAGAAAGCCAAAGATCGCGTTGGTGGGGCGACCGTCCGGCGCGTTCATGGTCGGCGGCACGGCGTGAAAGGCGCGGTGCATGAGCGAGTTGCCGTCGATAACGGCAAAAGTGCGGCGCTTGTCAGACATATTAAATACCTCGCTTTGGGCTGGGCACGGTTTGCTCACTCCAGTTTACACGCTCCCCGCCCCGCGGCCACCTCACATCAAGCTCCCCCGCCACCGTGAACCCGCGCGTGATACGATGGCTCACGGTACATCAACCAGCACGATCGATCCGAAAGGAGCCTGCGTCATGGAGCGTCCCTGCGCATGGAAAAAGTACACGCCACAGCAAATCGAAGAGCTCGAGGAGCTTTGCCGCGGCTATAAGCAGTTTTTGAGTGAGAACAAAACCGAGCGCCTGTGCGTCAAGGCCGGCATCAAGATGGCCGAGGAGGCGGGATACGTCGACCTGGAGACCGTGATCGCCGAAGGCCGCGAGCTCAAGGCAGGCGACAAGGTGTACGCCGCCAATCACGGCAAGGACCTCATGCTCGTCAACCTGGGCAACGCCCCGCTCGAGCAGGGCTTTAACATCCTGGGCGCCCACGTGGACTCGCCGCGCCTAGACCTTAAGCAGAACCCCGCCTTCGAGGCCGGCGACATGGCTTATCTCGACACGCACTACTACGGCGGCGTCAAGAGCTACCACTGGGTGGCCTCCCCGCTCGCACTCGTGGGCGTCATCTGCAAAAAGGACGGTACCACCGTCGACATCAATATCGGCGACAAGGCCGACGACCCGGTCTTTACCATCTCCGACCTGCTGATCCATCTCTCGAGTGAGCAGATGTCTAAGCCTGCCAAGGACGCCGTCGACGCCGAGATCCTCGACGTGATCGTGGGCGGCCGTCCCGTCAAGTTCGATGAGGACGACAAGGACGCCCCCAAGGAGCCCGTCAAGCAAATGTTTCTGGACATCCTTAAGGAGCAGTACGACGTCGAGGAGGAGGACTTCCTCTCCGCCGAGATCGAGGTCGTGCCCGCCGGCCCCGCCCGCGACATGGGCCTCGACCGCTCCATGATCTTGGGCTATGGCCACGACGACCGCGTCTGCGCCTACCCCTCTATGCTCGCCCAGATCAACGTCACCAACGTGGAGCGCACGAGCATCACGCTCATCGTCGACAAAGAGGAGATCGGTTCCGTGGGTGCCACCGGCATGACGAGCCGCTTCTTCGAGAACACCGTCGCCGAGATCATGACGCTCGCCGGCGAGGGTAGCCCGCTGGCCCTGCGCCGCGCGCTCGCCCGCAGCCGCATGCTCTCCTCTGACGTGTCCGCCGGCTTCGACCCGGGCTATGCCGCCAAGTTCGAGACCAAGAACGCCGCCTTTATGGGTCGCGGCCTGTGCTTTAACAAGTACACGGGCAGCCGCGGCAAGGGCGGCTCCAACGACGCCGATGCCGAGTATGTGGCCCTCGTCCGCGACATCATGGACAAGGCAGGCGTGGATTTCCAGACCTGTGAGCTCGGCCGCGTCAACGCAGGTGGCGGCGGCACCATCGCCTACATCATGGCCAAGTACGGCATGAATGTCATCGACTCCGGCGTTGCCGTTCTGTCCATGCACGCCCTATGGGAGGTCGCCAACAAGGCCGATATCTACGAGGCCTACCGCGGCTACAAGGCCTTCCTCGAGCGCGCCTAACCAGCCCTTCATAACTTGCGGTGAAATGCGGACTAAACTGGCCCATAAACGGCCAAAACAGACCGTATTCCACCGCAACTTTTTTGGCAGAGGAGAGTCTATGCTTCAAGTCATCATTTCGCCCGCCAAGCAAATGCGCGCGGCCCAAGATGCTTTTGAAGTCCTGGGCATTCCACCCTTTGTGCACGAGACGGCTCGCCTCCACCGGGCACTGCTAGATATCGAGCGGAATGAAGGCAGCGGCGGCCTGCAGGCGCTGTGGAACGTAAGTGACAGGCTGCTTACAGCGTGCCTGGATACGCTTCACGAATTTATGCCCGTCCTGAGCGATGCCGACCTCGCCGATCCCGATATCGCGCGTCGAATCTCCCCCGCCGTCATGTCCTATCACGGCATCCAATACCAAAGCATGGCGCCCGAGGTCATGGATGCCGCACAGCTCGACTGGCTGCAAAACCATCTCTGGATCCTCTCGGGACTCTACGGATGCGTACGCCCCTTCCATGCCGTTGAACCGTATCGGCTGGAGATGGGCGCGAAGCTTGTCGTCGACGGTGCCCGAGACCTCTACGCATTTTGGGGCGACAAGCTCGCACGGACTATCGCTCCGGCAGGCTCCAACGCTACGATCGTCAACCTCGCCAGCGCGGAATACGCCAAAGCTGTTCTCACCCGCCTCACCACCGATGCCACGGTCGTCACATGTCTCTTTGGCGAAGGCATCCGCAACGGGAAGCCCATCCAACGGTCGACCGCCAGCAAAAAGGCGCGCGGCTCCATGGTGCGGTGGATGGCAGAAAACAAGCTCAAGGATGCAAGCGAACTTACCGCATTCAACATCGGCTATCGGCACATCCCCGAGCTTTCAGACAAAAACACCCTGGTTTTCATGAACGCACAGGCACAATAGGCCCGCCGTTTCCAAACACCCCATTACTCCGCCAAGCCATCGGCCTTTGCAATCTCGCTCGTCGAGCCATCTTGGTAGGTAATCTTAACGTGCTCCACCTCGGATACCGCAGCGCCCGCCGAGGGCTCCAAGCGCCATTCCGTCAGCGCAATGTCCATGGTCGTGGGCACGTCCCCTTGATCTTTGAGCTTCACCGTCAGCGTTTTGAGCGTCGCATCAAACGTCACGCGTTCGATTTCTTCGCCCGGAATAGACCCGCCGCTCAGCTGCAGCTGCACAAACTCGTCGCGCGGATACCAATAGTCCCCCGGCGCGGCAACGGTATTGCCGCCCGCGACCCTCACCGTCATTATCGGCAGGGCATCGTCGGCCTCAAACTCCCAGGCAGCGCCGCCGCGACCGCCAAACCGTCCAAATACAAAAGGCAATCACCAGCACGGCAAGCACGCAAAGCCAATCGCGACAAGGCCATGGTGCGCACGGCTTTCCTCGGCCGATACATCCCATTGCGTCTCTCGATATAGATGCTTGTCTTCCATGTTCGCCTCCCCACAGGCACGCTCGTTGGCCCAATCGTACCCATTCAGGCTATACTTGAGCCCACCACATAAACGGGGAGCTTGCAGGACAAGACGGCAGGCTGAGACTGGGCGCGCCCGCCCTGACCCGCAAACCTGATATGGGTAATGCCAACGAAGGGAGCCGTGCCAATGAGCACACAGACCGAGCCCAAGCTCGTCACGCAAATCGACTTCGCCCGCGCCGGGCAGATCACACCGCAGATGAAGGAAGTCGCCGAGCGCGAGCATCGCGACCCCGAGTACATCCGCGAGCGCGTGGCCGACGGCCGCATCGCCATTCCCGCCAACATCGTGCACATCAAAAAGGGCATGCGCGCCTTTGGCGTCGGTGAGGGCCTGTCCACCAAGGTCAACGTCAACTTGGGCATCTCGGGCGATAAGGCCGATGCCGCCGAAGAGTGGAAGAAGGTCAAGATCGCCGAGGACTTTGGCGCCGACGCCATCATGGACCTCTCCAACTCGGGCAAGACGCGCCAGTTCCGCCAGCAGCTCATCGACGAGACGCCGCTCATGGTAGGCACCGTCCCCATGTACGACGCCATCGGCTACATGGAAAAGCCGCTGGTCAAGCTCACCAAGGACGACCTGTTCGAAGTCGTGCGCGCGCATGCCGAGGACGGCGTGGACTTTATGACCATTCACTGCGGCATCAACAAGTCGGTCACCAAGACCTTTAAGGAGACCGGTCGCCTGATGAACATCGTGAGCCGCGGCGGCTCACTGCTGTTTGGCTGGATGGAGGTCACCGGTAACGAGAACCCGTTCTATGAGTTCTACGACGAGTTGCTCGAGATTTGCCACGAGTACGACGTGACGATTTCGCTCGGCGACTCCTGCCGCCCGGGCTGCCTCTACGACTCCAACGACGCCACCGAGACCGCTGAGATGATCGAGCTGGGCAAGCTGTGCAAGCGCGCTTGGGCCGCCGGCGTCCAGGTCATGGTCGAGGGCCCGGGTCACATGGCGCTCGACGAGATCGCCGCCAACATGAAACTGCAGAAGCGCCTGTGCCACAATGCTCCGTTCTATGTGCTCGGGCCGCTGGTGACCGATATCGGCGTTGGTTACGACCACATCACCGCTGCCATCGGCGGCGCCATCTCCGCCAGCTCCGGTGCCGACTTCCTGTGCTACGTGACACCGGCAGAGCACCTATGCCTGCCCAACGCCCAGGATGTGCTCGACGGCCTCATGGCCACCAAGATCGCCGCACACGCCGCCGACATCGCCAAAAAGGTGCCCCACGCCCGCGACATGGATGACAAGATGGGCCAGGCACGCCGCAAGCTCGACTGGGACGCCATGTGGAAGTGCGCGCTCGACCCGGTTACGGGCAAGAAGCGCTACGAGGAGTCCCCCGCCGCCACCGAGGGCACTTGCACCATGTGTGGCAAGATGTGCGCCGTCCGCACCGTCAACAAGATCTTCGAGGGCACCACGATCGACCTCGGCATGGAGGACTAGCCCTGTCGCCGCGGCCGCTTCTGGCGGCGAGCTGGTGCCTGTCAATTGTTGACGTGTGAACATTTGCTTGCATTTGCGTAAAGATTGCATCGCCCGCCCGGGTTCGACATAGAGTCGGCCCGGGCATCTTTATAATGCTGGCTTATAGACCCATTTGATTCCAACCGAACAAGGGAGCGAACATGGATCGCAGTAAGGTACCTGCCGTTCTATCCATCGCAGGATCCGATTCCAGCGGTGGCGCCGGCATTCAGGCCGACATCAAGACCATCACGGCGCACCGCCTGTATGCCGAGACGGCTATCACCGCTATCACCGCACAGAACACCCTGGGCGTCACCGCCGTACAGAACATCTCCCCGGATATTGTCGCGGCGCAGATCGATGCCGTTTTTGACGATATCCGCCCCAACGCCGTCAAGATTGGCATGGTTTCCTCTGCCGAGATTATCGATGTTATCGCCGACCGCTTGAGCGCCTGGAACGCAACGAACGTGGTCGTCGACCCCGTCATGGTCGCCACCTCGGGCGCGCGGCTGATTGCCGAAGATGCCGCCGAGGCGCTCACCCGCCGCCTGTTCCCGCTAGCGACGGTTATCACGCCCAATATTCCCGAGGCCATGGCCCTGCTCGACTACGAGGTCGACTCCGAGCGCACGCAGCAAAATGCTGCCATGCTCCTCACCCGCCGCTTTGGTTGCGCATCCCTCGTTAAGGGTGGGCATCTTGTCAACGAGGCCAACGATGTACTGGCCGAACCCGCGCCACTCGATGACGAGGGCAACCATCTGGGAGATCCACTCACCACGTGGTTCCGCCACAAGCGCATCGAGACCGACAACACGCACGGCACCGGCTGCACGCTCTCGTCCGCCATCGCCTGCGCGCTGGCCCAGGGCATGGATCTTGCCGATGCCGTCAACGCGGGCAAGGCCTACCTAACCGGCGCTCTCGCCGCCGGCTTTGACATGGGCAAAGGTTCCGGCCCCGTCAACCACATGTGGCAGTATTAAGATTCACAGCCCAAGCCACCGCAAAGGCGCCCGCCCCCTTTGCGGTGGTTTGGGGTCGCGCTACTCTCCGAGCATCTCTTGGAGCTTGGCTGCCACGGCGTGACCCAGGCTCTCATGGCTTTCGGGCATCATATGCAGATAGTCGATATCGCCCGGCTCGGCAAAGTCGGCGGCATTCAAAAAGTCGCAGCCAAACTGCTCAGCCACATGCGCGTAGTACTCACCAAAATGTTCCGAGGCTTCTACGGAATGCTCGTCAAAATCGGTCATATATACGTCGGCGATCTGCGGCTTAATCTTGATAGGCGCCATCAGCAGAATGCGCGGACAAGGCGCAGCGTCGGTCCACGGAAACGCGCGGACGGCGCGAATCAGCGCCATGGCGCCACGGGCGATATCGGAAGCTGTCACGTTAAAGACCGTCTTACAGTCGTTGGTGCCCAGCATGATCACAATGGCGTCCAGCGGCTTATGGGCCTCGAGCAGCATCGGAAGTGCGCGGATGCCGTTAAGATTGGTGTCCAGATGGCACATGTCGTCGCGTACCGTCGTGCGGCCGTTGAGGCCTTCTTCAATTACATGCCAGCCCTCGCCTAAGTCACGTTGGGCCACGCCGCACCAGCGCACATCCTGCGCATAGCGCACCGCGGTGCCGTCGCGCATGCCCGCCGGATCGTAACCATAGGTGTTGCTGTCGCCAAAGCATAGAACGTTTTTCATCGTAAGCCCCTCGCTCAGTAAAAAGCCGACGGAAGCAGCCTCTCCCGCCGGCTCGACCTATCTGTCAGCACGTACCGATTACAGGTACTTGCGCCAATCGTCCTCGTCCTCATCATCCTCGGTAGCAGCCTGGGTCTGCTCGGCGGCGCGAGCTGCCGCAGCGCGAGCGGCAACCTGGGCATAGGACTCCTCGTTGCGCTCGGGGAAGTTTGCCAGCACGTGCTCGAACTTGGCAAAATCCTCATCCCAGCGCGTAGAAGGCACGGCAAAGAAGACTTGCTTGACCTTAAAGTCGCCCGACGCGAGCTCCTTGCGGAAGAGCTCGGCCACGGCCTCTGCGTCAAAGCCGTTGTTGTCGCAGCCCCAAGCGCCCAGCACGAGCTTCTCGCGACCTAGCTCGTCGCAGATGGCAAGCACAAAGCGAATGCGGTCGCGCAGGGCGTCCAGCAGAGCATCGTCGCTCACGCGATACTCCTGGCGGGCGCGCTTAACGTTGGGCGCGGCGGCCACGATCACGTCGGCGTATGCATGCACGTGGTTGCGGTCGAAGCGCACCGCAGGCACCACCAGCGCACGGTTGCGGTAAAGCTCGCAGTTGATGTTGCGGCGACGGTTCTCGCCGTACCATTTGCGCTGCTTATCGAGAACGTTGTACAGATACGAATCGGCGCACAGCGTGGCCTCCTGGCCCAGATAGCCCTGGATGTAGCCACCGCCCGGGTTGGTGAACGAGGCAAAGGCGAGCACGGCCATGTCGCAGAACTGCGCATAGCCACGACCGTTGTCCAGGATGGCCTGCGTGGCGGAGGCATCGAGCACGGTGACCTCAGGCAGAACCGGAGCGGGCTCCTCAGCAGGCGCGGACTCAGCTTCGGCGATTTCCTCGGCAGGCTCAGGCGCTGCCTCGGTCTCGGGCGCCGTCTCGGTCTCGGCAGCCTCCGCGCCCTCGACGTCCTCGGCAACCTGTTCTTCGGCGGCCACAGCACTCTGAACCTTGGCCTTCATCGCCGCGACAAAACCGGCAGGCATACCATCGAACTCGCACACGCCGGCAAGCGAACGCTCGATATCCTTGGCGCACGCTTCGGACACAGTTGCCACGTGACGCTCGGCGGCCTTGGCACGGGCCTCGCGCTTGGGATTGGGCTGACCCGCTCGGTTGGACCTGCGGTTACGGTTCCTGTTGTCGACGTCTGCCATAAGTGGTCACCTTTCCTGTCGCTGCCGCTATCGGCTTTTCCCATCCATGATACCCCGCCGAGTACAAAAAAGACGGCCCCGAAGGACCGCCTTTCGCATCGATTTACACGCACGGCAAGCACCGCCGCAATTCGCCACTAGTCGCGACGGCCAAGGATGTTCAGGATGCGCAGGAACACGTTGATAATGTCCACGAACAGATTGGACGCCATGAGCACGGCGTTGGGCAGCGTAGGCGGCACCGTCGTGGCAACATAGGTGTCGTAGCCAATAAAGCCGGCGAACACCACGATTACGATCAGATCGGTGATGGTCTGCGAGACGCCCATGAACATCAGCACGATCTCAACCAGAATAGTGGCGAGCAGAATGCCAAAACCGATGCCATATACGCGCTGGAAAAACTTGGGGAACGTCACGCCCAAGGCGCCAAAGACAAAGGTGATGGCGGCCGTGGCGATAAAGGCAGTGTTGATGGTGGGCAGGTCGTAGTTGGCAAGGCCAAACGACGCGGTCAGGCCAAAGGTGCTCGCAAAGATTACGTAGCCCACAAGGGACAGGCCCACGGACTGCTTACTGGCGGCGGCCGACATCATGACCATGCCGACGATGGTCAAAATAAACGAGCCAAAGACCAGTGGCAGGGCGGCGCCGCTCATCATCATGCGGGCAAACGCCATGGTGCTCGTAAAGTAAGCACCAGCGCCCATGGCACAAAAGCCCAAGAAGATGAGGGCAGACATGGCAAGATTATACGCACGCGGCGACATCTCCTTGGCACGGCTTGCGCCGGTTTCGATGGGGCCGTTCTGATAGCCCTGAATATCGTTCATAATTTCGTCCTTTCAAAAGCGCCGCGACAGCGCAGTAGCTGACAAGATTCCTGTCATTGTACCCGAATGCCGTACGTCCTTACCTACGGCGCTCGCCCTCGAGCGTGCGATCAAAGGCCCAGACCCACCAACGCATCACGTGTGCCTGCGAGCCGTCCGCCCGCTCGCGCGTCTGGTCCTCCAGATACAACTCGGTCGCGTGCCCGCCAAAACGCACCTTATAGGTCGCCGTACGAACACCGTGAACCGTTAAGCCAAAGCCCGTGGACGAGACAATCTCGTCAATCGTAAAGCAGCGACCGTCGACCCAGCAGACGGTAACCGGCACGACTTGTCCGCCCGCGAGGATGCGAGCCACGACGTCCACATACTGCTTGTGTACGCGCCGAGTTTTGCCGTCTGTCTGTCGATATTCCATGCCTCCTATTATCGAACGCATGTTTGCATGTTGTAAAGCGAACAGACTGTGGTTTTGGAGTGTCGTAGTAATCGCACGTGTCCGCATGGCGTGTTAGCAAAAAGAACACCCGCGGTCAACAGGGCTAATATTCAATTTTAGTGCCAAAAAGTTCACTTCTCCCATCAGAACTCGGTAAAGAGACCCGCAGGAGGTGATACGATTTATCATGTTTTTGTAACGTGTCTGCAAACTTCGAGAAAGCCCATATATGGACGTAACGTTCTCAACCTTCCTCGGCCAAATTGTGTCGAACCCAGTCCTTGCCGTCACCGTGATCCTCGCGTTGGGCGCCATCTTCGTCAATGGATGGACCGACGCGCCCAACGCCATCGCGACCTGCGTCACTACGCGTTGCATGCCCGCCCGCGCCGCCATTCTCATGAGCGCCGCATTCAACTTCCTCGGTGTGCTCATCATGACGCACTTTAACGCGAGCGTCGCCAACACCATCTCACATATCGTCGACTTTGGCGGAAACAGCACCATGGCGCTCGCCTGCCTATGCGCGGCGCTGTTCTCCATCGTCGTCTACGGCGCCACAGCGTCGCGTTTTGGCATCCCCACCTCGCAAAGCCACAGCCTTATCGCCGGCCTGACCGGTGCCGCCATCGCCCTCGGCGGTGCGAGCAGCGTCAACGTCCACGAGTGGATGAAGGTCATCTACGGCCTGGCGCTCTCCATCGGCCTGGGCTTTGTCATGGGCTGGGTCCTGTGCAAGCTCGTCTCGATTCTTTTCGTCGCCGCCAACAGGCGACGTGCCAATGTCTTCTTTAAATACGCTCAGATCGCGAGCGCTGCGGCCATGAGCTTTATGCACGGCGCGCAGGATGGACAGAAGTTCATCGGCGTGCTCTTTTTAGGCGTGGCCTTTGCCAGCGGCCAGACGAGCGTCGGCGATGCAGGCATCCCCATCTGGATTATGCTGCTGTGCTCGGCCACTATGGGCATCGGCACCAGCGTGGGCGGCGAGCGCATCATCAAGTCCGTCGGCCAGAGCATGGTTAAGCTCGAGAAGTATCAGGGCTTCTCTGCCGACCTCGCGGGTGCCGCGAACCTGCTGCTTGCCACCCTTACCGGCATCCCTGTGTCCTCCACGCACATCAAGACCTGCGCCATCATGGGCGTCGGTGCCGTCAAGCGCCTCTCGGCCATCAACTTCGGCGTCGTCAAGGACATGATGTTCACCTGGTTCTTCACCTTCCCCGCCTGCGGACTCATCAGCTTTGTCATGGCCAAGCTGTTCATGATGTTCATCTAGTCAAACCGAGCGTCCATCCGGACCGTAATACTTCTCACACCCGTCTTCGCCTCGAAAGGACCCACTCATGGCAAAGAAACCCGATTCGTTCTATTTTGACAACTACGTTGCCTGCGCCGACCTAGCCGTACAGGCTGCCGAGCTGCTCACCAAGATTTTCGAGAACTTCGATCCCGCGAAGATTCACGATATGCTCGACAAGATGCACTCAATCGAGCATGCGGCCGACAAGAAGCACCATGAGCTTGAAGACGCCCTGCTCACGGCCTTTATCACCCCGCTTGAGCGCGAGGACCTGGACCTGATGAGCTGCTCACTCGACACCGTGCTCGACCGTATCGAGGGCGTCGTGCAGCGCGTCTACTTCACCAACATCCAGAGCATCCATCCCGACGCCATCGTCATCGCCCACAAGGTGACTGACGCCTGCCGCGCCATGAAAGACCTGATGGTCGAGCTGCCCAACTACCGCAAGTCCAAGACCCTGCGCGAACTCGTCATCCAGATCAACACGATCGAGTCCGAGGCCGACGAGCTCTACATCAACGCTATGCGCAACCTGCATGTCAACGGCAAGGATCCGCTCGAGGTCATCGCCTGGCGCGACGTGTACGCCTTCCTGGAGTACTGCGCTGACTGCTGTGAGAATGTGGCCGATGTTGTGGATTCGATTGTCATGAAGAACAGTTAATTGGGGGTACGTGTCCCGGCGGTCGCGGGCCCGGCCACTAATAACCTTTTTCACTCCGGCTGCAAGCAGAGTCGTTCAAAAGGTTATTAGTGGCCGGGCCCGCTCCCTTACGTACCACCATTGGGAACTTTGGCTGATAGTTATAGCGCAATGGGGGTTTGGCTGAAGGGACCTTTGGTATCCGTTCGGACACTTTGGCCCTCGATGAGCGTTTGGCTGATTGCTGCTTTGGGTACTGTTTGGGTTACTTTGGGTTTGTTTGATTTTTAATTGTTGGAGGGCTTGTATGTCTTATTTGGATCTGGCTCGGGGTCGGTATTCTTGTCGTGAATTTCAGGATCGTTCTGTTGAGCAAGCTGTTGTGGATGCCATTGTTGAGGCTGGGCGTATTGCTCCTTCTGCTTGTAATAATCATCCGACCCGCGTGATGGTGCTTGATACTCCGGAGTTGTTGGAGAAGGCTGCTGCTTGTCAGCCGCGCTTTGCTCGTGATGGATCTATCTTTGGAGCTCCGCTTATCTTTCTTATTTGCAGCGTTACCGATGATGCTTGGGTGCGCCCGTATGATCAGATGAACTCGAGTGCCATCGATACTTCGATCGTCTGCGATCAGATGATGATGGAGGCCACCGAGCATGGCCTGGGAACGTGCTGGGTATGCCATTTTAAGCCCGAGGTGGCACAAGAGCAGTTCAATCTGCCCAAGGGCGTCTATCCCTATCATATGCTCGTCTGTGGCTATCCCGCCGACCACATCGCCGATCCCGAGCATCGCGAGGCCCGTACCATTCCCCTCTCCGACTTCCTCCTCAAGTAGATTTTGGGACATGCCCTAAAACCTATCCTTGACCGCTCACCGGTTCGCCGAGTTCTGCGCCACTATGTGCAGGGCTCGGTTTTTTATGTTGCGCGCCCCGGTACAGTCATAAAAAAGGACCCGCAAGCTGCGGGTCCTTTCTAGGCACTAAATTGTAGGCCGAATGTTAGTCCAGGTCGTCGGCAGCGAAGTTGTCGATCGGGGCGAAGGGATCGGCCACGGGGACAACCGGGTCAGCGACGGGCAGCGGCTCGGCGGGAACAGTCACCGCAGGAGAAGCGGCGGAACCGACCGGCGTGGAGGCCATGAGGTCGGCCGGGAAGGAGTTTTGGGCATCGTCCATGAAGTGCTGGATGAGCTTGAGGTACTCGGCCTTGAACTCCTCACGGGAAGCCTTGAGACGATCGATCTCCTCGAGCTCGGCCTGCTTCTCGGTCAGAGCCTGGCGGATAACCTCGCGTGCCTTGGCGTCAGCCTCGTTGCGGATACGCTCAGCGTTCTCATTGGCATCGTTGACGATGGTCTCAGCGGTCTGCTGGGCAGCGATCAGGGCAGCGGAAATCTGGCGCTCCTGAGCGGAGAAATCAGGGGCGGGAGCAGCCACGGGGGCGGCAGGAACGGCCTGGGCGGGGGCATCCTGAGCCTGGGCAAGCTGAGCCTGCGCATCGGCAAGCTGCTGCTCGGTAGCAGTCAGACGACCCTTAAGGTCGACGATCTTAGCGAGCATAGCGTCAACCTCAGAGGACAGCGTCTCCAAGAAGACGTCGACCTCGGCAGGATCGTAGCCACGCTTGGCCTCAGAGAAAGTCTGAGCCTGGATGTCTGCAGGGGTAATAGCCATAACAAGTCTCCTTTTTCATCGCCTCGGCGCTACACGCCCGACGTAAGTTACTAAGTCAGTTCTACACGAGTATACCTATAAGAAGCTGCAGAACCAGCCTCTGCACCAACTGCAACGCAATAATCGCAACGACCGGCGAAAAATCGATACCGCCCATCGGCGGGATGAAACGACGGAACAGGTTGAGCCACGGAC
>CABUKY010000032.1 GCA_902492185.1 uncultured Collinsella sp. | reverse complement strand
CCGCCTTGACGCGGACCTGCTGGCTCTTGGTGAAGGTGCCGGCAGAACGGGCATCCTCAAGGGCCTTGGTCACGGCGCTACGGAGCTCGAGCGAAGCCTCGAGCACGCCCTCGAACTCATTGGCCTCGTCGACCGTGATGGGTGACTTGTACCAATCGAGCAGCGCGGCGTACTTCTGGTGATCGACGCAGCCAGCGGGCGCATATGCCATGGCCTCGTCAACCGTGTAGGACAGGATCGGCTGCAGGTCGCGCATGAGCATCGAGAAGAGCTCGGCCAGCACGGTCTGGGCGCTGCGGCGCTCGAGCGAGCCGGGCTTATCGCAGTACAGACGGTCCTTCAGGGCGTCGAGGTACACGTTGGAAAGCTCGGTAACCACGAAGTCATAGAGCGCACGGTAGGCGCGCGGGAACTCATAGCTGGCGTAGGCGTCGTCGACCTCGGCCTGGACCTGGGTCAGACGGGCAACCATGAGCTTGTCGAGCGGCAGCAGGTCGGCAAAGGCGACGCCGTCGGTCTCGGGCTCAAACTGACCCTCGAGCTCGGAGAGCAAGAAGCGCAGCGTGTTGCGGAAACGGCGATAGGCATCGGACGTACGAGCGAGAATCTCGTGGTCGATGGAGACGTCAGAGCTGGTGTCGACGGAGGCAACCCAGAGACGGATGATGTCAGCGCCCATCTCGTCGCAGACCTTATTGGGGTCAATAACATTGCCGAGCGACTTGGACATCTTGCGGCCCTGACCATCGAGTGTGAAGCCCTGCGAGACGACCGCCTTGTACGGAGCATGGCCGTTGGCACCCACCGAGGTGAGCAGCGAGCTCTGGAACCAACCGCGGTGCTGATCGGAGCCCTCGAGGTACACATCCGCCGGATACTCCAGCTCGGGACGGTACTCGCAGACGGCCTTCCAGGAGACGCCGGAATCCCACCACACGTCGAGGATGTCCTTATCGGCCTTGAGGTGATGACCGCCGCACTTGGGGCAGACGCAGGCCTCGCCCAGGTAGCTCTCGGGAGCGTCGGTGAACCAGGCGTCGGAGCCCTTCTCGTGGAAGAGCTTGATGACGGCGTCGAGCGTGGCGTCGTTCATGACCTTCTCGCCGCAGTCGGCGCAGGTGTAGCTGGGGATAGGCACGCCCCAGTTGCGCTGACGGCTGATGCACCAGTCGGGACGCTGCTCGACCATGGCACCGATGCGGTTTGCCGCGTGGGCCGGATACCACTTGACGTTCTCGCGGACCTCTTTGCCAGCCTGCTCGCGCAAACCGGTCTTATCCATCGAGACGAACCACTGGTCGGTAGCACGGAAGAGCACCGGGTGCTTGCAGCGCCAGCAGTGCGGATAGCTGTGCGTGATCTTCTTCTCGAGGACTAGGGTGCCGCGCTCGCGCAGGAACTCGATGATATGCGGGTTGGCCTCGTCGGTATCCATGCCGCTGAAGGGGCCACCGGTGCCAAACTCCTCACCGGTGTAGAACTTGCCGTCGTCATCGACCGGCATGCAGATGTCGGTGATGCCCTCCTTGAGGCAGGCAAAGTAGTCGTCGACGCCGTGGCCGGGCGAGTTGTGGACGATACCGGTACCGTCATCGACACCGACGTAATCGGCCAGCAGCGCCACACCCTCGACACCGTCAAAGATCGGCTGCTTGTAGTGGATGTGGTGGAAGGTCTCGGCGGGAACCACATAGGGCTTGCCGTCGACCATAACCGGGGTGTACTCCCAGCCAAACTCCTCACAGCACTTGGGAGCCAGGTCCTCGAGCATGACCTCGGCACGACCATCGTGCTCAACGGCAACGTAGGCGGCGCCGGGCTTGAGGGAAACGGCCTGGTCGGAGGGGATGGTCCACGGCGTGGTCGTCCAGATGATAAAGTCAACCGGGCCGTCGAAGTTCTCGAGGCCGGCGGGCTTGGAAGTCATCTCGAAGCGCACGAAAATGGACGGGCTCGTCTCGTCGGAGTACTCAATCTCGGCCTCGGCTAGCGCGGTGTGGCAGTGCTTGCACCAGTGAACCGGCTTGTGGCCGCGATAGATCATGCCCTTATCGAACATGGCCTTGAAGACCTCGATGTCGGCGGCATCGTGCTGGTGATAGAGCGTCAGGTAGGGGTTGTCCCAGTCGCCGAGCACGCCCAGACGACGGAAGCCGGCCTTCTGCAGCTCGATGTTCTCGACAGCGAACTCGTTGCAGAGCTCACGGATCTTGGCCGTGGGGGTCTGGTTGAACTTCTCGGTGCCGAGCTTCTCCTCGACCTTGTGCTCGATCGGCTGGCCGTGGCAGTCCCAACCGGGGACATAGGGAACCTCATAACCCTGCATCATCCAGTAGCGGTTGATCATGTCCTTGGAGATCTTGTTCATGGCATGGCCGATGTGGATCGGACCGTTGGCGTACGGAGGGCCGTCGTGCAGCACGAACTTCTTGTGACCCTCGTTCTTCTTCAGAACCTGCTCGTAGACCTTGTTGTCCTGCCAGTCCTTGAGTCGCTTGGGCTCGGACTTGGAAAGACCGGCACGCATGGGAAAACCGGTCTTGGGCAGATTCATCGTCTGCTTGTACTCGTTTGCCACGGTACCCCTTTCATGTCGTGGGCGCGCACGCCCATTGGGCACCAAAAAAGCGCCCGTCCCTACAAGCTGGGACGAAGCGCCACAAAACGAGCTGTACGCCCGCAAAAGCTCTTCGCTTAACCACCCAGCTTAGATGCCCTCGCCCGCGTAATCGCGCGCTCGCATCCGTTACTCGGCTGGCCTGTATCGACGACCATCTCGGCGATATCTACTAAGATGTGCCTGTGCGGCACATCCGTTGGGACCGCAGCTCCGGGGTGATTTTCATCGGTCGCATGCACGGGTTCTCAGCGCTCCCCGCTCTCTGTAGCATGCGGACGGCCGACTACTCGTCCCCATCAATGCTCATGCGGTGTATGCTAGCACGTTCCGCGCCGGCGAAAAACCCTCAACATTGGTTTCATATTTTAGAAATTTATCGTGGTCGCGAGCATTCTCTAGGAGCAAAATACCTGAAAGCACTCCATCTCACGAAAGAAGGTACCTATGCGCACAATTGGAATGAGCGACTATACCGTCGGCGAAGATTGCTTTGACGAACTGCCCGGCGCGCTGGCCGAGTACGGAGCGACCAAGGTCGCGATCATCGGTGGCAAGCGGGCACTGGCTGCAGCGCTGCCGGGCATCGAGGCGGCGCTTGAAGGTACCGATGTCGAGATTCTAGAGACGCGTGTCTATGGCACCAACAGCACGCGGGCCAATATCGCCAAGGTCGTAAACTCCCCCGCCTGCCAGGAAGCCGACGTGCTCATTGCCTGTGGCGGCGGCAAGGCGCTCGATACCGTCAAGACGGCGGCCATCGAGCTCAAGAAGATCGTCTTTACCGTGCCGACGATCTGCTCCAACTGCTCGGCCGCGACCGCCATTGCCGTTGTCTACAACGACGACGGCTCGCTCGAGGGCTATTCGTACCCCAACCGACCCGCGCACATCTTCATCAATCCCAAGATCATCGCCGAGGCTCCGGCGGAGTACTTCTGGGCTGGCGTGGGCGATGCCCTGTCCAAGCAGCCCGAGGTCGAGTACGCCACGAGCGCCGGTAATTTGGAGCACACCGCCGGTCTTGGCCTGGCACTCGCCCACACCTGCTCCGAGCCGCTGTTTACCTACGGCGTCCAGGGTCTTGAGGACGTACGCCAGAACCAGTCGACCGAAGCCGTCAAACAGATCGCGCTCGACATCGTAGTCAACACGGGCTACGTTTCCAACCTGACCAACCAGAACGATTACTACTACAACTCGAGCGTAGCGCACGCGTTCTACAACGCCACCTGCAGCATTCCGCGCGAGGGCTCCTGCCTACACGGCGAGGTCGTGAGCCTGGGCGTGCTGGTACTGTTTGCCTATACGGGCGATACCGAGAACCTCGAGCGCTACGCCGCCTTTAACAAGCAGATGGGGCTACCCGTGACGCTTGAGCAGGTCGGGCTTTCCGAGGCCGATATCCCTGCCCTGTGCGAGCACGCGCACGCCACCAACGAGTGGAAGCAGGGCAACCCCGAGCCCTTCACCGACGAAAAATTCGCCGCCGCCATCAAGGCCGCCAACGCCTACGGCCACACGCTCTAGACCCAGGCCAAAACCACCACAAGGGAGCCGCACCTTTGTGGTGGTTTTTTATTGCTCCAGCATGCTGGGGTCGAACTCGCTAGCCGGGATCACGCGATAACCGTGGCGGAGCAGTAAATCAACGAAGACGCCGTTGCCCGCCGTGAGGGTGCCACTGAATGTTCCGTCGTAGATGAGGCTCGCGCCGCACGAGGGACTACGGTCCTGCAGGATGCACGCGGCGATCTCTTCCGGCCCACCCGCCTGCTCGCACATGTCGAGCGCACGTTGGGCGCCTAGGCGAAATTCCAGGTCAACGGACACGCCCTCGCAGGTACAGACCTCGCCGTTCACAATCTCGGACGGCTTGCGCGGCGTGGGCAGGCCCCCAAAGACCTCAGGGCACACCAAGAGGACCTCGGTCCCTGTACGCTCGCAGGCCTCGACCAACTCGCGATGATAGTTGTCGAGCCCATTATACTTGCAGCTCTCGCCCATCAAGCAGGCGCTCACCACGATCTTCATTTCCATCCCTCTCAAGCAAAACGCCCCATTTGAGAAAGCTGCTCAAATGGGGCGTCGGCGTTTACTGGCTCGGCCGCGGCTTTACTGCTGCTTGGGCATCAGCGGATTCTCGCGCGTGAGGAGGTTCATGAACTCCTCGCCCGTGATGGTCTCCTTCTTATACAGATAACGAGCCAGCTCGTGGAGCTTAAACTTGTTCTCCTTCAGAATCTGCAAAGCGCGGTCGTGCGCATCCTCGATCAGCTTGGCGACAATCGCGTCCACGCGCTCGGCCGTACCGGGGGCGCAGGTGAGCGACGTGTCCTGATTGAGATACGCGTTCTGCACGGTACCGAGCGCCATCATGCCAAACTCGTCGGACATACCAAAGCGCGTCACCATATTACGGGCGAGCTTGGTGGCCTGCTCGATGTCGTTGGCGGCGCCGGTCGTCATCTCTCCAAAGATGAGCTCCTCGGCTGCGCGGCCACCGCAATAGACAGCGAGCTTGTCCAAGACCTCCTGGCGCGTCGTCAGGAAGCGCTCGTCCTCCTCGACCTGCATGGTATAACCAAGAGCACCGCTCGTGCGCGGCACGATGGTGATCTTCGTGACCGGCGCAGAGCCCTTCTGGCGAGCGGCAACGATGGCATGGCCGATCTCGTGATAAGAAACGACCTGCTTCTCGTGGTCGGACAGCACCGTGGACTTACGCTGTTGGCCGGCAATGACGACCTCCACCGACTCCTCGAAGTCGTCCTGGGTTGCACGCTTGCGACCCTCGCGAACGGCGCGCAGGGCGCCCTCGTTGATGATATTGGCCAGGTCGGCGCCCGAGGCACCGGGCGTGGCGCGGGCAATCGCGGTCAGGTCGATCGGCGGCTCGGTCTTCACGCTCTTAGCATGCAGCTCGAGGATGTTCTTGCGGCCGGTCAGATCGGGCAGCTCGACGGGGATGCGGCGGTCAAAACGACCGGGGCGCAGTAGAGCGGGATCGAGACTGTCGGGGCGGTTGGTTGCGGCAAGGACAACGATACCCTTGTGGTTATCGAAGCCATCCATCTCGGTCAGCAACTGATTGAGCGTCTGCTCGCGCTCGTCGTTGCCGCTAAAGCCGCCGCCATCGCGCTTCTTACCGATGGTATCGATCTCATCGATAAAGACGATACACGGTGCCTTTTCCTTGGCCTGCTTAAACAGGTCACGAACCTTAGCAGCGCCGCGACCGACAAACATCTCAACGAACTCAGAGCCCGAAATGCTAAAGAACGGAACACCGGCCTCGCCGGCAACAGCCTTGGCAAGCAGGGTCTTACCGGTACCCGGAGGGCCAACAAGGAGAGCACCGCGCGGCAGCTTGGCGCCGATCTCCTCGTAGCGCTGCGGCTTCTCCAGAAAGTCAACGACCTCCTTGAGAGACTCCTTGGCCTCTTCCTGACCGGCGACGTCCTTAAAGGTCACGCCCACGTCCTTGGAGGCGATCACGCGCGCGCCGGACTTACCCAGTCCGCCGCCGCCAAAACCGCCGCCGCCAAAGTTCATCGACGGGCCGTCATCGCCCATAGCCTTCTTCATGCGGCGGTTGAGCCACCAACCGATGAGGAAGAAAATCGCCATGGGAAGAATGAGTGTGAGCAGGTAGTAGGTCATCAAACCCGAGTTTTTATCGGGAACGACCGACTCCAGCGAAGCGCCAGACTCAAGCACGCGATCGGTAAAGCCCGCGTCATTCGGCACACCGGTCGTCTTGTAGGCGATGTTCTCGTCCTCGCCCTTCTTGGTGTAATAAATCGAGTAATCGTCCGTGTTGTACTCGACCTTGTCGACGCTCTTCTTATCGAGCGCTTTGACAAACGTCGAGTAATCGGTCTTCGTAATCTGCTGCGTGTGACCGATGTTGGGGAACAGAACGGTCGAGAGCACGAGGTAGACGACGAAGGCGATGAGCACGTAGAGAATCATATTCCGTCTACGTTTGTTGTCATCCATCTCCATCTGCTTGAACTCCATCTACTGGGGTTGATAATGCTTTCTAGAATACCCAACCCGGACGGCGATAAACCGACGCCGGGCACGAAAGGACAGAGATGGCATCACTGTAAGTCGGCAAGGTTCAAATCTATACAGGCGACGGCAAGGGCAAGACGACGGCTGCGCTGGGGCTCGCGCTGCGCGCGACGGGCTACGGGCTCGACGTTCTTAGGCTGCATTTTGCCAAGAAACTGCACTGCGCCGAACACGATGCCGCGCCGCGCCTGGGGCTGCGCATCGTACAAGCTGACCGCGACACGCCCGAGGCTTGCGCCGCACAGATCATGGAGCTCGCATGCGAGCAGATATCACAGGTCGACGTTCTGATTTTGGACGAACTCGGCGAGGCCATGCGCCGCGGCTTCGTGACACGCGAGGATGTCGAAGCGCTGATCGCGATAAAGCCCGCCACCACGGAACTCGTGCTCACCGGCCGCGGGCTGCTGCCGTTGGCCGACCTCGCGGACTTAGTCACCGAAATGCGTCCCATCAAACACTACTTCGACGAAGGCCTCCTAGCCCGCCAAGGCATCGAATACTAATTGATTCGTTTTCCGCCAACACCTACAGCTCATAAGGAAGTTGCGGTGGAATAGTACTTGTTTGACGGTCCGCAAGGGCTTTTCAGGAACTATTTCACCGCAACTTATCAGGGGTATCTGACGGATGAGCTAGGCGGTGGCGCGGCCTAGCCAGTTGCCGCTGTGGTGGTAGATGGTGAACATGGTTGCGGTGATGAGCCAGGTTACGGGGTAGACCAGCAGTAGATGCTCGAGCGACGGATCGAAGGGCATGATCGCAAACACCCAAATCACTCTGAGTACGACGGTGCCAAAGATGGTGAGCATCATAGGCTGCAGACTCACGCCGGCGCCGCGGATGGAACCCGAGGCGTTCTCGATAATCGAGAAAATCGCATAGAACGGCGCAATGAAATGGAGGATGGTCGTGGTGTACGCCGAAATCGAAGCATCGTCGACAAACAGACGCGACAACGGACCTGAGAACACCAACAGCACGGCTGACAGGCCACCAATGAGCATAAACGACAGCACGAGCGACGTATGGTAGCCCTTGCGCATGCGCTCGTAGTTGCGCGCGCCAAAGTTCTGTGCCGAGAACGTGGTGATCGACACGCCAAGCGCCTCGGTAACCATCCAGACAATGCCATCTAAGCGGCCCGAAAGACCCCACGCCGTGGTGACATCGGCGCCAAACGAGTTGACCGACACCTGAATCAAAACGTTGGAAATCGAATACGCAGCAGACTGAAAACCAAGCGGCAGACCACACGAGATCATGCTCTTACAAATGCCAGGATCAATGCCGAGTTTGGACAGTGAAAGCCGCCACGCACCCGGTGCGTGCATCATACGAATCACGATCATCGTGGCGTTGGAGCAAATGGTCAGCGCCACCGCGATGCCGCAGCCCAGAGCCTCCATATGAAGCACGGCAACGAAGATGACATCCAGCACCGCATTAACAAGGCAGCCGGAAGCGATGATCACAGCAGGCCCGCGCGTGTCGCCCACGGCGCGCAGCAGCGCCGTTCCCATATTGAGCAGCAGCGCCGCAACCATGGCGGCAAAATAGCAACGAGCATAGGCCACGCCCTCGGCCAATAGTTCATGCGGCGTGTTCATAAGCACCAGCATGGGCTCAACGAACACTATGCCAAGAATCGAGAAAACGATACCGCCCACCAGCGCGAGCGTCATGGCCGTATGGACCGAAAGGCTCAGTCGCTCATCATCGCGCTGGCCAAAATACTGACCGGTAATGACCGCGCAGCCGGCGCCGACGCCAACGCAAAAGCCAATGCAGAGCTCGGTGAGGACCATCGTGGCCTGGATGCCGCCCAATGCGAGCTTGCCGCCAAACTGGCCGACGATATAGGTACCGATAAGCGTGTAGGCCTGCTGAAAAAACGAGCTAAAGAAGATGGGGACGCACAGCGACAGCAATTGCTGCCAAATAACACCTTGCGTTACATCGATAGCCGTAGATTTCTTAGCCACACGCCCTCCCCACAAGCATACGACAAACAACAAAACAGCAATTTAAAACCAAAGCCAAACCCAGCTTAGCACCGACTGGCGGCAACCGAAACACCTCGAATTAAAGCGCGGTGCGGAATAACTGCCTAGTGATACAGCCCCGGCTGGTAGTGATACTCATTGCTCACGTGCGGACACAGCTGCCAAAAGGCAACGGCACTCGCCGCGGCCACGTTGAGCGAATCGACCCCGTGCGCCATCGGAATGCGCACGGCCCGGTCGCAGCCCGCGATAGTCTTGGCGTCCAAGCCGGCACCCTCGGTACCCATAAAGATTGCCAAGCGGTCAATCTCCTGCAGCACGGGATCGTCCAGCGATACGGAATCGTCCGTCAATGCCATGGCAGCACAGGAAAAACCGGCTTCGTGCAGTGCCGCCAGGCCATCGTGCGGCCACACACGAGCCTCGCTGCCAATGCGCGTCCACGGCACCTGAAACACGGTGCCCATGCTCACGCGGGCCGAGCGACGGTACAGCGGGTCGCAGCACGTCGGGCTGACCAAAATACCGTCAACGTTCAATGCGGCAGCCGAGCGGAAAATCGCGCCAACATTGGTGTGATCAACAATACCCTCAAGCACGCACACGCGCACCGGACGATCCCCCGCCGCCTCGACGACGCCGCCCAAGAACTCATCAACCGGAATCTGACGCGGGCGACGGAACGCCGCCAGCGCGCCGCGCGTCACGTTAAAGCCCGTCAACTGCTCCATGAGCTCCATGGAGGCCACGAACACGGGAACCGGACCCGCTCCCTCGCGCACGACAAGCTGGTCAAACAGCGGCATCATCTGGTCGAGCCAGCGCTCGCCCAGAAGAAAGCTCACCGGCTCATATCCGGCGCGCACGGCACGCTCGATGACCTTGGCGCTCTCCGCAATAAAGATGCCCTTTTGCGGCTCCAGCACGCAGCGAAGCTCACGCTCGGTCAGTCGCACGTAGGCATCGAGCCGCTCGTCCTCGAGCGAATCAATTCGCAGAACCTCAACGGCATCAGTCATAGCAGCCAGCCCGCACCCTTCTTTACAGCACATCTATACCAAACGAGGCGACGCTAAGCGCCGCCCCATGCATTCAATCAACCCGATGATACCGTTCACGCCAGACGATTTACGCCTCGATGCGACGATACGTCACGAACTCATAATCGACGCCCTCGTCACCCTCACCGGCGGCAATCGTCGCGACCCCGCTACGCTGCGCAATCTCCCACGCTAGATCGGCGTCCAAGTCGGGAAAGTACGTGTCCACGGGACGGACGCAGTGGTTATGCGTGACCTCGGCCTCGACGCAATACGGCAAAAACTGCCGATACACTTCGCCACCACCGATAACCCACGCAACGGGCTCGTCGGCAACCGCGGAGAGCGCCTCATCGATGCTATGCACCACGTCGACGCCCTCGGGCGCAAAATCCTCGTCGCGCGTGAGCACGATATTGCGACGATTCTTGAGAGAACGCCCGCCGGGAAAACTCAGCAGCGTCTTACGCCCCATGATAACCGGGCAGCCCTTGGTGCAGGCCACAAAATGGCGCATATCGGCGCGATTGGACACCACCATGTCGCACTCGCGCCCAATGCCCCAATCGTCACACACGGCGACGATAGCAGATAGCTTACACGTCATGAGCACCACCTACACCGCAATGGGAATGTTCTTGACCTGCGGGCCGTGCTCATAGCCCTCGACGATCAGGTCATCAGTCGTAAACGCGTAAAAATCATGCACATCGGGGTTAAGCGTTACCTTGGGCGCCGCAAACTGCGGGCGCTCGATAAGCTCGCGAACGATATCGACATGACGGTCGTAAATGTGGGCATCGGCAATCACATGCAGCAGCTCACCCGGAATCATATCGACCGACTGTGCGACCATCATCAGCAAAATGGCGTACTGGCACACGTTCCAGTTGTTCGCGGCCAAAATGTCCTGGCTGCGCTGGTTGAGAATCATGTTGAGCGTCGGCTTGTCGTCCTGAGGACGCTGCGTCACGTTATACGTCACGCTATAGGCGCACGGATAAAGGTGCATCTCGGACAGATCGCTAAACACGTACGTATTGGTCATAATGCGGCGACTATACGGCGTGTGCTTAAGGTCGTACAGTACACGGTCCATCTGGTCGAAGTCGCCCTCGGCGTAATGGCTCTTCTGACCAATCTGATAGCCGTAGGCTTTACCGATGGAACCGGTCTCATCGGCCCACTCATCCCAGATATGGCTGTTGAGATCATGCACGTTATTGGACTTCTTTTGATAGATCCACAGAATCTCGTCCATGGCAGACTTAAGCGCCGTACGACGCAGGGTGAGCGCGGGGAACTCCTCGCGCAAATCATAGCGCGCCGTGACACCAAAGTTTTTAATGGTATAGGCAGGGGTGCCGTCCTCCCACACCGGACGGACCTTTTGGCCCTCGGTGGTGGTGCCATGGTCCAAGATATCACGGCACATGGTTACAAACTGTTGATCAGCTTTGCTCATTGACCCTCCTGTCAGTCGCCTATAAGCGAGATTCATTGTAGCCCAGGCGCATGCGGCCCCACAGCCCAAACATAAGCCCTCATTTTCTGACATATGCCAAAAATGCCTTGCTCTGCGGCGCACACGCGTTATTCTATTGTTGACATATGTCAGATAAGGAGTGCGCATGGCAGGAAGACGCGAAAAATTGCGCCGTGTTGGGATCATCCCCGAATATCGCGGTTTTACCCCCGATGGCCTGGCCAGCGGTGATGCCATCGATATGACAGTCGACGAACTCGAGGTGCTGCGCCTGTGCGACTTGGAAGGCCTTAACCAAGAGGCAGTCGCCCAGCACATGGGCATTGCCCGCGCCACGGTGGCGGCAATCTGCAGCCGTGCGCATCGCAAGGTGGCAAACGCACTGGTCAATGGACGGGCGATCGTCATCGAAGGCGGCAACATCGCGTACCCCCCCATCACCACGACAACGGCCGCATGGCCAGCAAAGGAGGTCGGCACCATGAGGGTGGCAACGACGTACGACAACGGCAACATCTTTATGCACTTTGGCCGCAGCGAACAGTTCAAGATCTACGACATCCAAGACGACAAGGTCCTCAACGAGCAGGTCGTGGGCACCGGCGGCACTGGTCACGGTGCATTGGCGGGTCTGCTTGCCAACGGTGGCGTTGACACGCTCATCTGCGGCGGTATCGGCGGCGGCGCCATCAACGCGCTTACCCAGGCCGGCATCACGGTCTATGCAGGCGCCCAAGGTAGCTGCGACGCCTGCGTCGAGGCACTCATTGCTGGCACGCTCGCACAGACCGGCGAGGCCACCTGTGACTGCCACGGCCACGACCACGATCACATCCAAGAGCACAGCGGATCCTGCGGTTGCCACGGCCATCATGAGAACGAGGGCCACGAGGGCTGTGGCTGCCACTAGCGGCAAATGCTCTGGTGCCAAGACTGCCATTCGCGCAGCAAGCCACACAACGGCGAAGGCCGCCTGGAGTACCAACCAGGCGGCCTTCGCCATACACGACTCAACCAGTCGTTACTTCTTATTGCGCATCTGCGCTTCCATCTGGCGCAGCAGCTCCATATCGGACTTGGGACCGCCCGTACCCAGGCCGCCCATGCCGCCCAGACCCATAGCGTCCAGGCCAGGGATATTGGGCATGCGCATCTTTTTGCCCTTCTTACCCTTCTTGCCCTTCTTGCCGCCGGCCTGCGCCTGATTGGCCATCGTGCGCATGCGGCCCATCATCTTATTCATCTCGCCCCACTGCTTCATAAGGCTATTGACCTCGGTGGGGGTCACACCGGCGCCCTTGGCGATGCGGGCGCGACGCTGGCCGTTGATGATGGAGGGACGCAAACGCTCCTCCTTGGTCATCGACATGATGATGGCCTCGTTCTTATCGAAGATACCTTCGTCCAGGTTGCCACCCATCTGGTTAAGCGCACGCTGGCCACCGGGGAGCATGCCCAGAATGCCCTTCATGCCGCCCATCTTCTTGACGGCCTTCATCTGGTCGAGCATGTCGTTCATGGTAAAGCCCTCGCGCAGCATGCGCTCGGCAGCCTCGAGCTGCTCGGCATCGGCGGCCTCCTGGGCCTTCTCGATAATGCCGACAACGTCGCCCATACCCAGAATGCGCTTGGCCATACGATCGGGGTAGAACGGCTCCAGCGAATCGGGTTTCTCGCCCATGCTCACAAACTTGATGGGCTTGCCGGTCACCTGGCGCACGGAAAGCGCGCCGCCGCCACGGGCGTCGCCGTCGAGCTTGGAGATGATCACGCCGTCAAAGTCGGTGCGCTCGGCAAAGGTCGAGACGACGTTGACGATATCCTGGCCGGTCATGGCATCGACGACCATCAGCACCTGATCAGGCTTGACGGCCTTCTTGATGTCCACGGCCTCCTGCATCATCTGCTCGTCGATCTGCAAACGACCGGCGGTATCGACGATGACCACGTCACGCAGGTGGTCAACGGCCTCCTGAATGGCGCCCTTGGCGATGTCAACCGGGTGCTCGCCATCGCCACGGAAGACCGGCACGCCAATCTCTCCGCCAAGCGTGGCCAGCTGGTCGGCAGCGGCGGGACGGTAGACGTCGCACGCGGCGAGCAGCGGCGAGCGGCCCTGCTTCTTGAGCAGGTAGGCCAGCTTTACGGCCGCCGTGGTCTTACCGGAGCCCTGCAGGCCCACGAGCATGATGACATTGGGAATGCGGTTACTAAAGACGAGCTTGCTCTCGGTGGAGCCGAGCATCTCGGTGAGCTCGTCGAGCACGATCTTGACGACGTTTTGCGCCGGCGACAGCGACTCCATGACCTCGGCGGTCATGCAGCGCTCCTTGGTCTTGGCGACGAACTCCTTGACGACCTTGAAGTTAACGTCGGCCTCGAGAAGCGCCATGCGGATGTCGCGCATGGCCGAGGTGATATCGGCCTCGGTCAGCTTACCCTTGCCGCGCAGGCGGTCAAATGTGTCGTTGAGGCGATCGCTCAGAGAATCAAACACTAGTCACTCCTTAGTTGGACTCGCCCACCAGGGCGCGGCAGAAATCTTTGGCATTGAACTCCTGCAGGTCATCGACCTGCTCGCC
>CABUKY010000031.1 GCA_902492185.1 uncultured Collinsella sp. | reverse complement strand
GACGACGACCGCAACGATGCGGATCTGGGTACCGGTAATGCGTCCGTTTGCGGGCGCGACCGTACAATTATCAGACATAAGCTTCCTTCGTATCTATTCGATTCTTCGCCGAAGGCGCGCCGGCCCACGGGCGAAATAACATGCACGTGCTATGCGTGCATCAGATACGACAGGAAGAAAGCGGCTGCTCAGAGCGCACTTGGGGAACAACAGGAGAGGCCCCGTATACCAGGGGCCGCCGAATTGCGATGTATGCTTTGGTCAAATCCTTCATAGCGGGGAGGCATTCTAGCAGCCGTCTTCGCCCCTTTCAAGGGATGTAACCCAGACGTTGATTTTCTTCACCGAGGCGCCATCGTTGACGGGTGGCGTGCTTCTCTATCGCCACACCGCGGGGCGAGGGAACGCCGCGGCGAGCTTGTACATCGGCTATGTGTGCAGCTGCGAGCGTGTCGCCGGCGCGCGCTGGGCGCCAGTCCGATCCGGCCGACTCTTGCCGACGGTCGGTCGCCGTCCTCCTCCATCTCCGCCTGCTCTGTTTTTGCTCGGCTCCCTTGTCGTATCATGGACGGACGAGAATTGAGCGAAGGCGGTACGTATGAACATCCAGATATTCGGCACGAAGAAAAGCTTCGATACTAAGAAGGCGCAGCGCTATTTCAAGGAACGTCGTGTGAAGTTCCAGTTCATCGACTTGAAGGAAAAGGGGATGAGCAAAGGCGAGCTCGAAAGCGTGGCGCGCGCCGTCGGCGGGATCGACGCTGTGATCGATCCAAAGGCGAAAGATGCCGACACGGTTGCGCTCGTACAGTATCTTGCTGCCGACCAGAAGTTCGAAAAGGTGCTCGATAACCAGCAGATTCTTCGTGAGCCCATCGTTCGCAACGGCCGCCAGGCAACCGTTGGCTACGAGCCTGACGTGTGGAAGGGCTGGGAATAAAGCGGCTGGGAATAAAGTGAAGCGCCCACGCCCGTGGTTTTATCCACGGACGCGGGCGCTTGCGTAAGACGTCTCTTGTCGTTTGAGTGGAGCGCCCCGGCGGCGCTGAACAACGCGCCCCGGTGACGTGGCTCGGGGCTCTTTGTACCGCGCATCTATGAGAGGAGATATTTGATGCGCATGGGCGCTACCCCATGTAGCCACCCTGAATGGCGGAAACTGCATGCTCGGTAAAGAACTTGAGCGTGCCGGAGGTATAGCGATTAGCCTTGGGCTTCCAGGCGGCGCGACGCTCGGCCAGGACGGCGTCGACCTCGGCCGGCTCCATCTCCTTGCCGGCGATGCCAACGATGGACAGCGAGCGCTCGGGAATATTGATCTGGATCAGGTCGCCCTCCTCGATCAGGGCAATCGGGCCGCCCACGGCAGCCTCGGGCGAAACGTGACCGATAGCCGGGCCCTTGGAGGCGCCGGAGAAGCGGCCATCGGTGATCAGGGCAATGCTCGCACCCAGCTCGGGATCGCTGGCGATAGCCTCGGTGGTGTAGAACATCTCGGGCATGCCGGAGCCCTTGGGGCCCTCATAGCGAATGATGACGGCGTCACCGGGCTTGATCTCGTGCGTCAGGACGGCATGGATAGCGTCCTCCTCACAATCGAACGGGCGGGCCTTAAGCGTGGCCTGGAACATCTCGCGCGGAACGACGGTGTGCTTGACGACCGCGCCCTCTGGAGCAAGGTTGCCGTGGAGGATGGCGATGGAACCGTCGGTGCCGAAGGCCTGGTCAAACGGACGGATGATGTCCTCGCGCTTGAGATTCCATTTCTCAAGGTAACGACAGCACTTCTCGTAGTAGCCGTTGTTCTTGAGATCCTCGAGGTTCTCGCCGAGAGTCTTGCCGGTGACGGTCATAACATCGAGGTGGAGCATCGACTTGATCTCCTCCATGATGCGCGGCACGCCGCCCGCATAATAGAAGAACTGCGCCGGCCACTCGCCTGCGGGACGAACGTTGAGCAGGTAGTGGGCGCCACGGTGCAGACGATCGAAGTCGTCGGCGGACATCTCGATGCCAAACTCACGGGCGATTGCGGGGATGTGCAGCAGGGAGTTGGTGGAACCAGAGATGGCGCCGTGGACCATGATGAGGTTCTCGAAGGATTCCTTGGTCACGATGTCACGCGGACACAGGTTGTGCTCGGAGAGCCACACGGACTGACGGCCGGCCTCGCGGGCGAACTCGCGCAGGTCGGAGCTGGTGGCGGGCAGCAGAGCCGTGCCGGGGAGCATAAGGCCCAGGGCCTCGGCCGTGACCTGCATGGTCGAGGCGGTACCCATAAAGGAGCAGGCGCCGCAGCTGGGGCATGCGTTGTGCTTGGCAAACTCAAGCTCCTCGCGGGAAATCTCGCCGCGCTCATAGCGGGCCGAGATGGCGCCGAGCTGCTCCAGGGTCAACAGATCGGGGCCTGCATCCATGACACCGCCGGTAACGACGATGGAGGGGATGTTGATGCGGCCCATGGCCATGAGGTTCGCAGGCAGGCCTTTATCGCAGCTGGCGACAAAGACGCCGGCGTCGAACGGGGTGGCCTTGGCATGAATCTCGATCATGTTGGCGATCATGTCGCGGCTGGGCAGCGAGTAGTTAATGCCGTCGTGGCCCTGGGCCTCGCCGTCGCAGATATCGGTGCAGAAGTAACGGGCGCCGTGACCGCCAGCCTCGGCAACGCCAGCACGAACCTCCTCGACCAGCTCAAACAGGCCAGCAGAACCCGGGTGCGAGTCGCCAAACGTCGACTCGATAATGACCTGTGGCTTGTCCAGATCCTCGATCGTCCAGCCGGAGCCCAGACGCAGCGGGTCCATCTCGGGGCTGATGGTGCGAAACTTGCCGGAACGCGGCTGCAGTTTGGCAACCAGGTCGGCGGCCTCCTGCTGAATCTGTGCTTTGGTCTTCTCGTCCATGATGTTCTCCTCTTTTGGTTTGAACGGTTGTACCAATCGTTGGTTAATGAATCAGGTGTAAATGGGTACCGAGCGATGCACTCGGCGGAAGATGCTTAGCTACGCGAACTAGGCGAAGAACGAAATCACCAGGGCGCAGGCAAGACCCGAAAGGCCGATGAGCGTCTCCATAACGGTCCAGGACTTGAGGGTTGTCTTCTCGTCAATCTCCAGGAACGAGGAGCACATCCAAAAACCGGCATCGTTGACGTGCGAGAGGGCCGTGGCACCGCCGCAGATAGCACGCATGGCGGCCGAGCACGCAACCAACGACCAGGTCGTCTGTATCAAAGAGCTCTGCGACGAATCCGAGCGCCTGGCCGAGGCCGGTGAGGATTACTCCGCCGCCGACACCGCGTTCCACAATGCCATTGCCGAGAGCTCCGGAAACCTCGTCGTTCCCCGCCTGATGGGCGTGTTCAAGGCATCCGTCCCCCTCTTTATCGACGTGACCGGCAAAAAGCTCGTCGAGGAAACTATCCGCATGCACCGCGATGTGGCCGACGCCATCGCCTCGCGCAATCCCACCGCCGCGCACGACGCGATGTATCTGCACCTGGTGTATAACCGCAACATGATTGCGGAGGGAGCAGAAGCAAAAGGCATTTAGGGCCCGACAATAATCTTTCTTTGGCAAAACGCAGGCGGCGGCTGCCCAACACACAGGGCAGCCGCCGCTTTTTGCAATCGATTGGTGCAAAGGGGTTGACTAGAGCTCGCAGGCAACCTTATAGCCATCGCCGATGGCATCGCGGATGTTGCCACACTTCTGGGCATCGCCCAGCACGTGGACAGCAATGCCAGCTGCAACCAGGTCGTCGGCCAGCTTGGTATTGGGACGATAGCCCATGGCAAGCACCAGCGTATCGGCATCGGCGATGGTGTGGACCTCTCCGTCCTTCTCGTAGCTGATGGCATCCTCGGTAATCTCGGTCACCTTGGCCTCGGTCAGCACGTGGACGCCCTTTGAGAGCATGCGCGTGATGAGCACCGCGCGACCGGCGCCGCCCTCGTTGGCGGCGAGCGTCTTGGTCATCTCGATGACGGTGACATCGCGATTGGCCGGCGAGAGGTCGTTGACCAGCGGGGCCAGGTAATCGGCCGTCTCGCAGCCGACGGTGCCGCCGCCCACAATAACGATCTTCTTGCCCGGGAAAGCCTTGCCGCCCAGCAGGTCGTCGGCCGTCATAACCTGCTTAAAGCCCTGCATGAAGGCCGGGGCGATGGGCTCGGCGCCATAAGCCAGGACAACCTCGTAACCCGCGTAGTCACGCTGAATGTCCTCGGCAGTAAGCTCGGTGCCAAATACGCACTTCACGCCGGCCTCGGCCAGGCGACGGTACTGATACTTGATCACGCGGGTGAGTTCCTGCTTTGCCGGCGGAACGGCCGCGATACGCATCTCGCCGCCCGGCTCATCCTGCTTATCCACGAGCACCACGTTGTTGCCGCGCTTGGCGGCAATGTAGGCTGCCTCCATGCCCGCAGGACCAGCACCCACAACCAGTACGTTCTTGGCCTCGGCGGCAGGCTCGTAACCGGCCTCGTCGCGCTCAACATCGGGGTTGACGGTGCAGGAGATGCGCTTGCCAAACATAATGCCGTTCAGGCAGCGCAGGCAGCCAATGCAGGGGCGGATGTCGTCGGCGTTGCCGGCAGCGGCCTTGTTGCAGAACTCGGCATCGCACAGATTGGCGCGGCCCATCATGCAGATGTCGGCGGCACCGTCCTCGATCAGTTCCTCGGCAATCCATGCCTCGTTAATGCGGCCGACCGTGGCGACGGGAATGTTGACGTGCTTTTTGATCTCGCGCGAGCAAGCGGCGTGCGAGGCCTGCTGCGTGCCGGCGGCGGGAATCGCGGAGCCGCGCTTGATGGTGGTACCGCCCGACACATGAATCATGTCGACGCCGGCCTTCTCCAGGCGACGCGAGACGTAGATCATGTCGTTGAGGGTCAGGCCGCCATCGGTGTACTCATCGCCCGAGATGCGGACGTCAATGATAAAGTCCTTGCCGCAGCGCTCGCGAATCTCGGCGATGACCTCGAGCAGGAAGCGCATGCGGGCGTCGAGCGAGCCACCGTACTCATCGGTACGCTTGTTGTAGAGCGGAGTCAAAAAGCCGCCGAGCATACCATGGGCGTGCGCCGCATGGACCTCGACGCCGTCGACGCCAGCCTTCTGCATACGCACGGCAGCGTCGCCAAACTGATGCGTGAGCTCGTGAATCTCGTCGACCGTGATGGGGCGCGGTGCCTCGCGGGCATAGGACGGGCCCACAAAGGACGGAGCGATCAAGCGCGGCGTGCCCGGAATGTTAAAGGCCATGTAGGCGGGGTGGAAGAGCTGCGGCATGATCTTGCAGCCATACTCGTGGACGGCCGCGGCGAGCTTTTCCCAGCCAGGGATAAACGTGTCGTCGTAGCAGCACATGTCACCCGGCAGATAGGTATAGGTGGGCTCGACCGTCACGACCTCGGTGATGATCAGGCCAACGCCGCCCTTGGCACGGGCACGGTAATGATCGACCAAGTCGTCGGTCACATATCCGTGATCGGCCAGGTTGGTAGATACCGGCGGCATAAAGACGCGGTTCTTAACCTCGGTCGTACCGACCTTGATCGGGCTAAAGAGCATCGGATAGGCGGAGGACTCCATACAGGCTTCCTTTCGTTTGAGCCGCTCGGCGGCAGTTGCTAACGTACCTATCGTATCAATATCCGCCGCATTCGCACTCGCTCGCACTCCCCACCTTCAATCCCGACCCTCACAAAAAGTTGCGGTGGAATACGGAGTAGATGAGGCCTTTGACAGCCAAAACAGTCCGTATTTCACCGCAACTGATGGGTGGGATGGGTTAGAGGCCCAGGTAGGATGTCATGCCTTCGACGGCGAGTTTGGCACCAGCTACGGCGTGGACCACGGTGAGCGGGCCGTTGACCACGTCGCCGGCGGCAAAGACGCCAGGCACGGTGGTCATGCCATGCTCGTCGACCGAAAGCAGGCCGCGATGGTCGGTCTCCAGACCGCCCGTTGTAAGCACGAGCTTGTCCTTGGGCACCTGAGACGCCGCAATCACAACCGTGTCGGCGGACACGTGGTCGAGCTCTTCCTCGTAGCCCACCACATTGTTGTCCTCGTCAAAGATAGCCGTCTCGAAGACCGGACCGTTATCGTCGATGGCACAGATCGCCTTGCCGCACACAATCTCGGCACCATCGAGCTCGGTCAGCTCGACCTCGTCGTCGATGGCCGAGATATGGCGCGAGCGGGCATACACGGTGACCTTGCGAGCACCCGAGCGCAGGGCCGTGCGGGCAACATCCATGGCCACATTGCCGGCACCGATAACCGCCACATTCTGCCCGATTGCCACGCTCGTGGGATCGACCAGATAATCGATACCAAACAGCACGTTGCCGCGCGACTCGCCGGGAATACCCAACTTGCGAGCTCGCCAGGTACCGGTACCAACAAAGACCGCATCGTAGCCGTCGCGCAGCAGGTCGTCGATATGCAGCGCGCCGCCGATGGTGGTCGACGGACGCACGCGCACGCCGAGCGAGCACATCACGTGGCGGTACTTTTGCACGAGCGAGCGCGGCAGACGGAACTCGGGGATACCGTACTCCAGCACACCGCCAATCTCGGGGCGCTGCTCAAATACCGTGACGGCACAGCCCAGCTGGGCCATCTTAATGGCCACGGTAATACCAGCGGGACCGGAACCGACCACGGCAATCTGTTTACCGCACGACGGTGCGGGCGTCCACTCCTTACGATCCAAATACGCTGTCGAGATATAGTTCTCGATGCTCGAGAAATGCACGGGTGTGCCCTTGCGGCCCTGGATGCAAGCACCCTCGCACTGGCCCGAATGGTTGCACACCATGGAGCAGACCGCGCTCATGGGATTGTTCTGGAACAGCAGCTCGCCCGCCTCTTGCAGACGGCGCTGCTTAAAGAGGTCGATAACCTGCGGAATGGGCGTCTGCACCGGACAGCCCTTTATTTGACAGAACGCCTTTTTGCAGCCCAGACAGCGATTTGCTTCCTCAACGATGTGGATAGCCACGCAATTCCCCTCTATCGACCTGGACGAAATCGGCTTCTTAAACCAATTTGCCCGAATTTATAACCATAGATACGTCAACAGTGCGGAAAAGGGCACCGAAAAGCATCTCACAAACGCGC
The DNA here is from genome assembly GCA_902492185.1 of uncultured Collinsella sp. GTDB lineage: Bacteria > Actinomycetota > Coriobacteriia > Coriobacteriales > Coriobacteriaceae > Collinsella. Next base: position 6,901 of record CABUKY010000031.1, on the reverse strand, counting down.
AGTAGCAACCCTTCCCTCGCACGGAGCCACTGTGCAGCCCCGTCATCGAGATCAAAAGATTCGCCACCCCTACGAATGGCGAATCTCTCTACAGGCAGACGCCGTCTTTCCAGATACTGATCTCGTGGCAACCGCGGCGCTCGGCACTCGTTAGCTTACCGCTCGCTGTATCCAGTACCAGCTGATATAGGTCTCCGGCGGCCTCATCGAGCGTGCACTCGCCCGTAGCCACCACGCCGGCGTTAAAGTCCATCCAGTTGGCCTTGTGGTCGCACAGACGCTGATTGGTGAACACCTTGAGGGTGGGCGCCGGTGCACCAAACGGCGTGCCGCGTCCAGTCGAGAACAGAATCACGTGGCAGCCAGCAGCCGTCAACGCCGTGGTGGATACCATGTCGTTGCCCGGGCCGCACAGCATGTTCAGGCCATGCTTGGTGACCTGACCGGCATACGGCAGCACGTCGACGATGGGTGCAGAGCCACCCTTTTGCACGCAGCCGCAACTCTTGTCCTCAAGCGTGGTGATGCCACCGTCCTTGTTACCGGGACTCGGGTTCTCGTAGACCACCTCGCCATGGCTAATAAAGTAATCCTTAAAACCGTTAAGCATGTCAGAGGCGGCGTCAAAGACCTGCTCGTTCTCGCAGCGATCGAGCAGGATGCTCTCCGCGCCAAACATCTCGGGCACTTCGGTGAGCACCGACGTGCCGCCACGGGCGACGACCATATCGCTCACGCGACCGATCGTGGGGTTGGCGGTAATGCCCGAAAGACCGTCAGAGCCGCCGCACTTAAGACCAATAACCAGCTCGGAGGCCGGAATGGGCTCACGCTTGGCCTGCTTGGCCAAGTCAGCCAGCTCGGACAGAATCTTGTGGCCCTCGATCTGCTCGTCGGCTACATCCTGGCAGGTGAGAAAACGAACGCGCTCGTGATCGAAGTCACCGAGCTCGTCGAGCACCTGCTGATGCGTGCAGTTCTCGCAACCGAGCGACAAGAACAGCACGCCCGCGGCGTTTGCGTGACGCGACAGCGCCACCAGCAGACGACGGGTCTGGGCATGGTCGGCGCCGGTCTGTGAGCAACCGAACGGATGCGGGAAGTAATAGACGCCCTCCAACGAGCCCTCGACCAGGTCCTGAGCCTGCTCGCACATGGCACGAGCGACTTCGTTGACGCAACCGACGGTGGGAATGATCCAAAGCTCATTGCGCGTGGCGGCACGACCGTCGGCACGGCGGAAGCCCATAAAGGTCTCGGCCTCGACCGGCTCAACGACCGGATGTGTCGGATTGTAGGTGTACTCGACCTCACCCGAGAGGTTGGTCTTCACGTTGTGCGTGTGCAGCCACTGGCCGGGCTGAATGTCCTTCGTCACGTGACCGATGGGAAGACCGTACTTGACGACATCCTCACCGGCTGCAATGGCGCGCACGGCCATCTTGTGGCCCTGCGGGATATCCTCCGCGGCAACGACCTCGCCCACGCCGGGAACCTCGACGGCAGCACCCTTGGCGAGCGGCGACAGCGCAACGATGACGTTGTCGGCCGGATTGATCTGGATAGTGTTCATTACAAAGAGTCCTAACCCTACAGGTTGAGCAGAAGTCGAGTGACGCCCGCCAGTTACCCGGCGGGCGTACAGAAGGATTTAGGCCTGAGCGTTCGCGAACGCCTGCTTGACGCCCTCGGAGCGCACGACGGCGAGAGCGTTGACGACAAACTCCTCCAGGCCGGCGATCTGCGTAAGATCCTCGCCCCACATTTGCTCGTTGGAGAGCACATCGTGCACCAGCTCGGCGTCGTCGGCGCCGGCGTGAGCAGCGTAGAAGTCGAGCACAAAGGCGTCGTCCTGAGCGGTGTACTCGGTGCCGTCGGAGCGACGCAGGTGCAGGCCGTCGCCCTCGCGGGACACGAGCTCCTGCGTGTAGAAGGAGATGAGCGTGGCCAGGCTCGTCGCCAGGCACTTGGGCAGGTTGCCGGTCTCGGCAGCGTAGTCCTTGAGCGTAGGCAGGTCGCGGGCACGCCACTTAGCCGTGGAGTTGAGGCAGATGGAGAGCAGCGCGTGGTCGATAAACGGGTTGTCGAAGCGGTTCTCAACAGCGGCAGCAAAGGCCTTGCAGTCCTCGACATCCAGGTCGGCGGCAAGCGTCGGAATGACCTCGTCGTAGAGCATGGTGTTCATGAAGCCACGAACAGTCTCGTCGTGCATGCAGTCGCGCACGATATCAAAGCCGGCAACCCAGGAACCCGGAACAAAGGCGGTGTGGGCGCCGTTGAGGATGCGGACCTTGCGCTTCTTGTACGGGGTGACGTCGGGGGTCACAAAGACACCCGGCAGACCGGCCTTCACGAAGGGCAGACGCTCCTTGAGTGACTCGTCACCCTGGATGCCCCACATCTGGAAGGGCTCGCGCACGGCCAAGAACGGATCCTCATAGCCCAAGCGCTCGGCCACGGCAGCGGCCTCCTTGGGATCGCGGATGCGACCCGGAACGATGGTGTCGACGAGCGTGGTGCAGACGGTGCAGTCGTTGGCCATCCACTGCGAAAACTCGTCCTCCCAGCCCCAGTCGCTCACGTACTGGTTCATAATGCGCAGCAGCTCCTCGCCGTTATGGTCGATGAGCTCGCAGGCGAGCACGATGACGCCCGGCTTGCCGGCAGCCCAGCGGGCATGGAGCACCTGGGCAAGCTTGGCAGGGAAGCTCGCGGGGGGCATGTCGTCGGCCTTGCAGGACGGATCGTAGGCGATACCGGCCTCGGTGGTGTTGGAGACGATAATCTCCAGGTCGTCGGAAACGGCGACCTCCATCATGGCACGGTAGTCAGCCTCGCGATACGGATTGAGGCAACGGCTGCAGGCGCTGATCACGCGGGAATCGTCAACCGTGTCACCGTTCTCCTTGCCGCGCACCAGTACGGTGTACAGGCCATCCTGGGCATTGATACCATCGGCGAAATCGAAGGCGCCGCTGATGGGCTGCACCATGACGACCTTGCCGTTCCAACCGGTGGCCTCGTTGCCCATATCGAAGAAACGATCGACGAAGGCGCGCAGGAAATTGCCCTCGCCAAACTGCAGGACCTTCTCGGGGGCGTCCTTGGGCAGCACGTAGCCCTCGTAGCCGATCTTCTCGAGCGTCTCGTAGCTGATGTTATTCATAGAGGTTTTCCTCTCAACTCAAGTCCCGGTACGGCATCGCCGCACCGGGTTGCATTCATGATTTTTCAAGCAGCGGGGCTATTTATCGATCGTCTCGATAGTGCTCTCGCCGATCTTGCCGCGCTCCCAGCGACCATTCGACAGGTCGTTGGAAATGGAATTGAACTTCTTCTCGGTAATGTCGTAGAGAGCGAAGATGATCAAGGCTGCCACCAGAAGGGCGCAAGCGGGATAAATCGTCAGAGCGCCCTTGATGCCAAGCAGCGTGGCGGCCGTCTGGGGCTTATTTGCCACATATCCGGTAAGGGCAAGGATGCCGCCAGAAATGATCGCAGCAAGGGATTGCGCAAGCTTACGAGAAAAGTTGAACGCGGCGTAGGTCGTACCCTCCTTGCGGATTCCCGTGTGCCATTCACCGTAATCGATAACATCGGAAACCAGGTTCCAGGTGATACCGTTGGGGATGGCAAGCGCGACGTAGCCGATGGTGACGAAGATGATGAACGTCACGGTATTGGTCGGCAGGATGAAGTTGAGGCCGTTTGCCACAGCGCCGACGATAAAACAGGCGACGCACGTGCGCTTCTTGCCAAAATGCTTGACGAGCGTCGGGATGGCGAGAATGGCGACAACCGACGTTCCGATCATGATGCCGTTGACAATGGGCTGCAACGCGATGTTACCCAGGTTGTACTGGCAGAAATACACCATCATGGTGTTGTTGGTATTCATGGCCGAGATGGTAAACAGCGTAAGCAGGATAACTGCTCCCAGGTTCTTGTTGGTGAAAACGACCTTGAAATACGTGCTGAATGCGCTCGACTTCTTGCCGGCCTTTCCCGCAGCCTTCTCCTCGGCCTGTCGATCGATACGGATATGCTCGCGCGTTCCCAAAAAGCAGATGGCGAATCCGGCGATGCCACACAGTCCCATGACGACAGCTGCAATCGTATAGCCGTGCGGATTGCCGTCGAGCGTGTCGCCACCCGCAAAGAACAGGACCAATGGGATGAACGCTACGCCCGTGATGAGCTGTGCGCAAAGCGAACCGGCCTGGCGCGTTGACGCCATGTGCGCGCGGTCATCGACGTCACGCGTCATTACCGTGGCCAGAGATCCGTACGGCACGTTGGTGAAGCTGTATACGACGCCCCAGATCATGTAAGTTATCAGCGCATAGGCAATTTTACCTGCCATGGGAATATCGGGCGCAGTGAAGGTCACCACGGTTAGAACGGCAAGGATCACGGCCGAAACCATCATGACCGGACGAAACCGACCGTGCTTGCCAATCTTCTTTCTACCGTCGACGAATGCACCGGCAATCGGGTCCATGAACGCATCGAAAATCTTGGTGACGGCGAAAATCAGGCTCACTACGCCCGGCGAAATCAGACAGATGTCAGTGTAGAACTTGGTCAGATAGGCTTGACCAAGATCGAACATGAATCCATTGCCCAAATCGCCAAAGCCATAGCAGATTTTCTCACGCCAGCTCAGCTTGATATCCTGCGAGCTCTGCATAGATCTCGAATCCGCCTGAGCAGACACGATCTGCTCGTTTTTCTGTTGCCCTGTTCCCATATGGTCCCTCCCCTTTGCAACCGATTTCACCAATCGGAGCACATACAGATCTATGCCTCGACGGTGCCCAGATCGAAGCCAAAATAGCGAACGGAATTGTTGTAGCTGATATCGCGCACGATGGTGCCCAGCAGCTCCATGTCGGCCGGATACTTGCCCTGCTCAACCCACTCGCCGATCACGCTGCACAGCACGCGACGGAAATACTCGTGGCGCGAATAGGACAGGAAGGAGCGAGAGTCGGTGAGCATGCCGACAAAGTTGCCCAGGACGCCCTCGTTGGCCAGAGCCGTGAGCTGCTCGCGCATACCGACCTCGTTGTCGTTGAACCACCAGGCGGAACCGTTCTGGATCTTACCGGCAGTCGGAGCCTCCTGGAAACAGCCCATCACGGTATCGATCATGGTGTTGTCGATGGGATTCAAGCTGTACAGGATGGTCTTGGGCAAGCCGCAGGTCTCCTGGATGGAGTTGAGGAAATCGGCGAGCTGGTCGGACGGCGTGTAGTTGGAGATGCAGTCATAACCGGTATCGGGGCCGAGCTTGGCAAACATGGCGCGGTTGTTGTCGCGCTTGCAGCCAAAGTGCAGCTGCATGGCCCAGCCCAGGCGGACATACTCGCCGGCGACAAACTGCATAAAGGCGGTCTTGTACTTGAGGACCTCTTCCTCGGTGAGCGGCTCGGCAGCCAGGCCCTTGGCAAAGATGGCCTCAATCTCATCGGCGGTAGCCGGGACATACATAACGTAGTCGAGTGCGTGGTCGGAGGCGCGGCAGCCCAGCTCGTGGGCAACATCGTAGCGCTTGGAGATGGCGGACTTCATGCCCTCAAAGTCGCTGACCTCAATGCCGGCAACCTCGGAAAGGTGCTTGCAGTAGTCGGCGAACTCCTGGCCGCGCTCGATGCGCAGAGCGGCGTCGGGGCGCATGGCGGGAACGACCTGAACGTCAAAACTGTCATCGGCGGCAATCTTCTTGTGCCACTCAAAGCTGTCGGCGGGGTCGTCGGTAGTGCAGATCATGCGGACGTTGGACTGCTTGATCAGGTTGCGGCAGGTAAAGCTGGCCTCGGCGAGCTTGGCGTTGGCAAGGTCCCAGACCTCCTGGGCAGTCTTGCCATTGAGGACGCCCTCGTAGCCAAAGTAGCGCTTAAGCTCCAGGTGGCTCCACTCAAAGACGGGGTTGCCAACGCAGCGACCCAGGGTCTCGGCCCACTTTTGGAACTTCTCGCGAGCAGGGGCGTCGCCAGTGATAAAACGCTCGTCGACGCCGTTGGCGCGCATCAGGCGCCACTTGTAGTGGTCGCCGCCCAGCCAAACCTCGGTAATGTTCTCGAAACGCTTGTCCTCCCAGATCTCCTTGGGAGAAATGTGGCAATGGTAGTCGACGATGGGCATGCCCTCGGCAAAGTTGCGGAACAGCTCCTCACCGGTCTTGGTGCTCAGCAGGAAATCCTGATCGTCCATAAAGTTTTTCATCAAACAGCCCCTTTGCTGGCAAGGCGGGCGCACAATACGCTCGTCATCCTCTAGGTGAACGTTCACCATCTTAGTGCAAAATGCGTTACAAGGTGAACGTTCACCTAACCATCATGGGGCGAACGGTAGGTTTTGACCGCTTAACGGTTGCCGAGCCATGGACCCTGCGTTGGATCGGCACAAAGAAAGGCCACTGACGGCAGATTCGCCATCAGCGGCCTTCGAAACAATTTTTCAATCCCCAGCCAAAAAGTACGCGGCAAGTAGGGAACTCCCTAAACGCATTAGATTCCGGCGAGCTCGCAGTAACGATCGACGTTGCTGGCAAACACCATCTCAACAGCCCCCTTTTGCACAGGCTCCGCCGGCGTCTTTCCCCACAGCAGGTAATCGCCTAAGGTCTTGGCGCCACGATATGCCAGACTCACCGGGTCCTTGTAGACGATGTTGGTAAAGAAAGCCAGCGCACTTTCTGGGAACAGGTCGTTGCCAATCACCATTACTTCGCCGGCCTTGTTAGCCGAGACAAGCGCATCGGCAATCAGCTCAGAGCCCACGGCGAACACGCTGCAGATCAACTCGGGGGCTTCCGATGACTTTAGACGCTGGTTGAGCTCGTGCTCGAGCTGCTTGACCTGGGCATGAGCACCGGTCAGATCCTCGACCTGCCAGG
>CABUKY010000030.1 GCA_902492185.1 uncultured Collinsella sp. | reverse complement strand
CGAGCCGTATCCTGATGACGGCGGGCATTCAGAGCGTGATTTGCTCGGGCGAGGAACCCGATGCGCTCGTGCGCCTCGCCCGCGGCGAGAGCGTGGGCACGCTGTTCGATCCGCCGGCGGAGCGTCTGGACATCGCACCCCGCAAGCTGTGGATCGCACTGGGCGACAAGGCGCACGGCTCGGTGACGGTCGATGATGGTGCCGCGAAGGCGCTGGTTAGCCGTGGCTCTTCCTTGCTTGCGGTGGGTATTCGCGAGGTCGATGGCCAGTTTGCCGAGGACGATGTGCTCGATGTGTGCGATCCGAGCGGTATGGTCGTCGCCCGCGGTATCGCTGAGGCCGATTCGGACGTGCTGGAGCTTGCTGCCGGTCGCCGCCAGGACCAGATCGCCAGCAACCGCCTGCTGGCAGACCTGGCCGAGAAGCCGGCGATACACAGGGATAACCTAATCGTCTTCGCCTAACCAATTGACGCTGCAAACGCCCCTAAGCGGCAATCTGACGTTCAATCGTCGGGTATGACCAAAAGGTCAATGCCCTCCTCTTTCACGTCACCTTGCTCGCTTAGGGGCGTTTTCGCTTTCCGTCCTCTACCTGCGGCATTGTCGTTGCCGGCACTTGGGGACGTTCCTTTTGTGCCGGCAGGTGGGGACACTCCTTTGCTAGAAGATCCGGCGCAGGTCTCCGCGGTTGAGGGCTTCGTCGAAGAGGTGCTTGAACACCACGCTGCCGTGCAGACCGTCGTGCTCGAACTCGTTGGTCACCCAGGCATGCGAGTTGCCCACGCGGCTGAGCGTATCGAGCTGCAAGCCCGAATCGACGTACATGTCGTCGAAATACACCGCGGCCTGGAGCGGCACCTCGTTGCACGCCAGTCGCTGCGGGTCGTAGATCTTGTCCCAGCTGGTGTCTTCCATCAGCAGGTCCATGGCGGGCTTAAAGGGCATAAGCTCGGGCATCTGCTCAAACATCCACGGGAACATGGCCTCGCCGGTAAACATGAGCGGGCGCGCGAGTGTGTCGAACTCGGCACGATGGGCCTTCTCCTCTGCTGCTGCCCAGCGAATCGGCAGGGTATCGCCGTCGGCATAGATAAACTCCTGCAGCGTCCAGTACAGCGGATTCGTGCGCGTGTTGGTGCGCTCGAAGACGCGCATCAAAAAGCTGTCAGATACCGAGGCGCCGCAGGTCAGCGTGCCGTCGCCGTCAACAAACGCGTGATCGATAATCCAATGCATGCGCTCAAAGCTCGGCTTCATGCCAAAGTCGCTGCCCATGAGCTGTAGGCGCTCGACCGTCATCGGCGAGCCGTCGGGCAGTACGGGCTTCTGAGCCTCGAGCGCATCGGCCAGGGCTGCCACGCGCTCGACGTCGGCGGGGTAGCGGTCGTAATACTGCTGCGTCTTGGCGGCCATACGCGGGAAGGTGTGCGCGTAGACCTCGCTTGCGCTCGCCGGCACGTGGGGGATTCCGCCGCAGGTAAAGCTCGCCGCCACGCCCTCGGGGAAGAGCGACAGGTAGCTCAGCGTCAAAAAACCGCCGTAGCTTTGGCCGAGCGTGACCCACGGCTTGCCGCCAAAGCCCACTAGGCGCAGGTACTCAAAATCGCGCACGATGGAGCTGGCGAGGTGGCGCTTGAGGAAGTCCGCCTGCGAGCGTGCTGTATCGGCGCCGGCGGCCGTTGCGCGATCACCCAGTGCCTTGATCGTGCGTCCGTCCACGCAGCTACTGCGTCCGGTGCCGCGCTGGTCGGGAAGGACCACGCGGAAGTGCTTGACGGCCTCCTCGATCCAGCCGTCGCTTGTGGGCGACAGCGGACGTGGGCTCTCGCCGCCGGGGCCGCCCTGCAAAAACAGGAGCAGCGGCAGATCGTCGTTGATGCGGTCGGGCACGCAAACCACGCGGTAGAAGAGCTTGATGCTCTCGGGCGCGCCGGCGATGGGTGCCGGCATAGCGCCGCGGCGCATGGTGCTGCCGACGGCCAGGAGCATCGGCTCCAGGCCGCGCCAGTCAAGGGGGACGTCGATGCTGTGGTCCTCGACGTAAAGGCCGGGGACGTGGTACGAAGTGATGAGGGCCATGTGAGTCTTCCGTTCGTTGCGGTGTTTCGGGTTGACCAATTCTACCGCCGCGGGCGAGGCCATGCGCAAATCGGCTACCATGGTTGCAAACTTCTAGGAGAAAGGGCCGTCCATGTCGGTCGATATAGCCACGTATGTCCACGATCTTGCCGTTGCCGCCAAGGCAGCGTCGGCCTCGCTTGCCACGGCGAGCGATGAGCAGCGTCAGGAGGCCGTGCGCGCCATGGCCGCAGCACTGCGCAACGGTGTCGACTCCATCGTCGCCGCTAACGAGCTCGATATGTCCGCCGCGTGCGATGCGGGCACTTCAGCCGGTCTGCTCGACCGTCTGCTGCTGACGCCTGAGCGCGTCGAGGGCATGGCCGCCGGTTTGGAGAAGCTCGCCGAGCTGCCCGATCCCGTCGGCCGCGTGCTCGACCACCGCGTGCTTGCGAGCGGTGTGGACCTGACCCGCGTGAGCGTGCCGTTGGGCCTGGTCGCCATGGTCTACGAGGCGCGCCCCAACGTGACGGCCGACGCCGCAGGCATCTGCATCCGTACCGGCAACGCCTGCATTCTACGCGGCGGCTCGCTGGCCTATCACTCGTGTGCCATGATCGCCGAGCTGCTGGCCGATGCGCTCGAGGCCAAGGGCTTCCCGCGCGAGGCCGTGTCGATGATCGAGTCCACCGACCGCGAGGCTACCGGCGAGCTCATGAAGCTCCGCGGTATTGTCGACGTACTCATTCCGCGCGGAGGTGCAGGCCTGATCCAGCGCTGCGTGCGCGAGTCGCTTGTGCCGGTGATCGAGACGGGCACGGGCAACTGCCACATCTACGTGCATGAATCCGCCGACTTTGATAAGGCGCTCAACATTATCGTTAATGCCAAGACCCAGCGCGTAGGCGTGTGCAATGCCGCCGAGTCGCTGCTGGTCGACCGTGCTGTGGCCGATGCGTTTTTGCCTGCGGTCGTTGCTGTATTGCACGACCACGGCGTGCTCATTCACGGCGACGAGGCCACGTGCGCCGCATGCGCCGACGCCGGGCTTGCCGAGGGCGACAACTACGTCGCCGCGACTGAGGAGGACTGGGGTCGCGAGTACCTGGCGCTCGAGATGAGCGTGAAGGTCGTGGCAAACGAGGACGAGGCCATCGCACACATCAACCGCTACGGCACGATGCACTCCGAGGCCATCGTTGCCGAGGATACGGATGCTTGCGAGCGCTTCCTGGATGCGGTCGATGCCTCGGCCGTGTACTCCAACGCCAGCACGCGTTTCACCGACGGCGGCGAGTTTGGCCTGGGCGCCGAGATCGGCATCTCGACCCAAAAACTCCACGCCCGTGGCCCCTTTGCCGCCGAGGCCCTCACCACCTACAAATACAAGCTCCGAGGCACCGGCCAGGTTCGCCCCTAGCGTCCGCGCAAACAAAAACCACCACAAAGGTGCCTTTCCCCTTTGTGGTGGTTTTAAGTGGCGCGGGCGGTTAGGCCTGGAAGGTATCGTGGTCGGGGGCGAAGGACTGCATGGCTGCGATGGTGCGGTCGAAGAGCTCAGGAAGCTCCCAGCCCAGCATCTCGGCGCCCTGCGAAATCACGTCGCGCGAGCAGCCGGCGGCAAAGCGCTTGTCCTTGAACTTCTTCTTGAGCGACTTGGTCGTAAAGTCCATAACGCTCTTGCTCGGGCGCATGATGACTGCAGCGCCGATCAGGCCGGTGAGCTCATCGCAGGCAAACAGGATCTTTTCCATCTGCAGCTCGGGCTTGGGCAGCGAGGTATTGAAGTCTGACGTGTGCGTCTGGATGGCGCGAATGAGCTCGGGAGACGCACCTTCATCCTTAAGAATCTTGGCAGCATAGATGGTGTGGTTCATGGGGTCGTCCTCATGCTCCTCCCAATCTAGGTCGTGCAGCAGACCGACGATGCCCCAAAACTCCTCGTTCTCGGGGTCGAACTCGCGCGCAAAGTAGCGCATAGTGCCCTCGACCGTCTCGCCATGGGTGATATGGAACGGGTCCTTGTTGTGCTCATTGAGCAGTTCGAACGCGCGGTCGCGGGTGATTCCGGCGGTAAGCGGCTCTGCCATAAGAGACTCCTTGTGCTCGTGGGTATCGATAAGAATGAATACTACTAGAACAAGAAAACCACCACAAAGGTGCCTGTTCCCTTTGTGGTGGTTTTTGGCGCGGATGGGTTAGTTGAGGGCGGCTTGGGCTAGGCGGGCTTCGGCGGCCTCCTCGGTGACGCCCAAGGCCACGGCGAACTCCTCGATGGAGCGGCGTTTGGCCTCCTTGAGTACGCGCATGTAGTAGGAGCTGGGTTTTTTATCAGCTTCCTCGGCCTGGCGAATGCGGTGCATCATGGTCTTTGCCACGCGGACCGTCTCGGGTGCGCCCAGCTTGAGCTGCTGCTTAAAGTGCGTCTCCTCAAGCGAGCTGTTGCGCTCGGTAAAGGTGTCGCACTCCAGCTCGTCATAGTGGCTCAGCAGGTGCTCGGCATCTTGCTGCGAGATGGCGGCGTGCAAACGGTCGGCCTGCGCCACGGGGTACATGAGGATCGTCTGCGCATGTCCCTGCTTGGTCTCGAGCAGTAGCATGGGCTGCGGTGTGTCGTCCCTAAAACCGACGACGGTGCAGACTCCCTGACCCGGATGAATGACGTGTTGACCGATTGAGAACATGCTACCTCCAACTTATACGAATTTACGTATGTCTAGAATAACACGCTGACGTGCGCAAACCCTTACTTTATGCAGGAAAAGCACACAACTCCGATAGGTAAGAGTATTCGATAACAGGCGCAGCTCATTCACACCTTTATGCATTTTCAACGCCTGCATAATCTGCAGGCAGACTGGCATCTTTGAGTGACTCCATACAAGCTGTAGTCAATTTTGTGCATATGCAATATCGATTGGCTTTACCCTGCGACAGTGCCCGTCGCTTGTGATAGAGTGCTACAAACTCTGGCTTTTGCCCTACGAGTGACCAAGAGCTCGGGGGCTTTAACACAAGGAGGATCTATGCCCGAGAAGATTGAAGAGCTGGTACGCGCTGCGCTTGCTGCGGCCCAGGAGGCCGGCGACCTTTCCGCATTTGAACTTGACGATTGCGCTATCGAGCGACCGGCTGACACTTCTCATGGCGAGTGGACCTCCACCATGGCCCTGAAGTCCGCCAAGCTGGCTCACTGCGCCCCGCGCAAGATCGCCGAGGCCGTCGTTGCCCATATGCCCGAGGACCCCGCAATCGAGAAGGTCGAGATCGCAGGCCCCGGCTTCATCAACTTCTACCTCTCCGTTGCCGTCAAGAACGCCATCTTTGGCGAGGCCCGCGAGAAGGGCATGGACTTCGCTAAGTCCAACGTCGGTGGCGGCCTGAAGACCCAGGTCGAGTTCGTCTCCGCCAACCCCGTCGGCCCCATGCACATCGGCCATGGCCGCTGGGCCGCTCTGGGCGACTCCCTTTGCCGTGTTATGGATCACGCCGGTTACGACATTCAGCGCGAGTTCTACATCAACGACCACGGCTCTCAGATGAACACCTTCGGCAACTCCATCAGCACGCGCTATATGCAGCTTGCCGACATCATCGCCAAGCAGGGCGTGGATATCGACGAGGCTCACAAGCTGCTGATCGCCGACCGCGACGCCTTTGTTGCCGACGAGAACGATGAGCACCCCGAGACCCATCCGTATCAGGACAACTTTGCCGAGACTCTGGGCAAGGACTCCTACGGCGGCGACTACATCATCGACGAGGCTGCCGAGTTCTGGCGCACCGACGGCGATAAGTGGGTCAACGCCGATCCGCAGGAGCGCATGGAGAGCTTCCGCGAGCGCGGCTATGTAAAGATGGTCGACAACATGCGCGACCTTTGCCACGCCGTTAACTGCGACTTCGATCGTTGGTTCTCCGAGCGCTCTCTGTACGTGAAGGACACCGAGGGCGAGACCGCCGGCACCTCCGCCGTCGACCGCGCTTTTGAGAAGCTCGACAAGATGGGCTACCTCTACACCAAGGACGGTGCCCTGTGGTTCCGCTCCACCGACCTGGGCGACGACAAGGACCGCGTCCTGATCAAGTCCGATGGCGAGTACACCTACTTCGCCTCCGACGTTGCCTATCACTGGGATAAGTTCCAGCGCGTCGACCACGTCATCGACATCTGGGGCGCCGACCACCACGGCTACATCGAGCGCGTCCGCTGCGTCTGCGACGCTCTTGGCTATCCCGGCAAGTTTGAGGTTCTGCTGGGCCAGCTCGTCAATCTGCTGCGCAACGGCAAGCCCGTCCGTATGTCCAAGCGCAAGGGCACCATGGTGACCCTGCAGGAGCTCGTCGACGAGGTCGGCTCCGACGCCGCTCGCTACACGCTCATCTCCAAGAGCTCCAACCAGATGGTCGACTTCGATATCGAGGCCGTCAAGAAGCGCGACAACTCCAACCCGGTGTACTACGTGCAGTACGCTCACGCTCGCGTGTGCTCCATCCTGCGTCGTGCCGCAGACGTTACCGCTGAGCAGGCCGCTGAGATGGGCATGAAGGCCGTCGCCGCCAAGGCCATCGGTGAGAACGTCGATTACTCTCTGCTGACCGACCCGACCGAGCTCGCCCTTTCGCGTAAGCTCAACGAGCTCACCGACCTCATCGCCAGCTGCGCTCGCGATCGTGCCCCGTTCCGCCTGACTCACTTTGCCGAGGAGCTCGCCGGCGACTTCCACAGCTTCTACGCCGCCTGCCAGGTTCTGCCGAGCGAGGGCCGTCCCGTCGACCCCGAGCTCTCGCGCGCCCGTCTGGCCGCCTGCGATGCCGTCCGCGTGACGCTCGCCCTGGTGCTCACCCTTGTTGGTGTCTCCGCTCCCGAGCAGATGTAATCTGCGGGTCATTTGACCGCGCAGGTTTGGTTTAACTGAGCCTTGAAAGCCCGATCTCCCACGGAGGTCGGGCTTTTTGCAAACGCCGACGTATTGACGAATTTGGAACTGCTGGAAATACGAAACTATGCCGGTTTACTACGATGAAATGAGAAATTCCAACTACGCCGGCTTTTCGCAAAAAAGTGCAAGGCATCTACCTGCGGTTTTAGTTCAACAAGTTTCGGAGTGATCGCGGTTGAGCGATTCATCGTAGTAAACCGCCACAGTTTTGGCGGAGGCAGTCAGATTTGTGGGTGTTAAACCAAAGATTGTCCCTTTTGACTAGTCGTTTAAGAACGTCCTCAATGACTAAGTTGCAGGTGGTTGCGGTTGTGTTACACTAACGCTGCGTATATGACGCAAATATCTCGATACAGATCAATGATGTCCGTCGGTATTTGACGGAGCTAGACTGTTTAGCCGCCCTGAAGGTTTATGCAGGGAGCATGTGATCACAGGGCTTGAAAAGAAAGTTGAGCAAACACTGTGTCTGATCAACAGCAAGAAAACGAAATAACGACGACGCAAGCCGCTCCCGCTGCACCGGTTGCGTTGGACCAGGTCGCGGCGCCCGCGCAAGCCTCGGCTCCTGAGACGCCTAAGGCTGCTTCGACGCCTACGCCTTCAGCGGCTGAGAAGGCCGTGCCTGCAACTGGTGAGGAGGCTGCTCCGGCAAAGCCCAAGCGTACGCGCCGCACGGCCAAGTCTGCTGCTGACGGCGAGGAGGTCACCAAGCCCAAGCGCCGTACCACGCGCACGACGCGCGTCAAGCGCACCGTTGCAGCTGACTCCTCGGAGCCGATTTCCGATGAGGTCGCGCAGGCGCGTGCGTTGGCGCAGATTAGCGAGGCTCAGGTGGTGCGCGCCCGCCGTCGTGCTGCCGAGCGCGAGGCCGCGGCTCTGACCGAGCTTGCAGCTCCGTCTGTGCCCGAGACACCTGCCGCCGACCAGCCGACCGAGAAGCCGGCACCGCGCACACGCCGTCGCACGGCTGCTAAGGCCGAGCAGGTTGCCGATCAGGTAGCCCTCGAGCTCACCGAGGCTTCCGCGGCAGGGGAGGGCGCATCGCCTGCTGAGTCCGCTGCGCCTGTCGAGGCCAGCGAAGTTCCCGTTGTCGATCCGGCTTTGCGCCCGCACCGTCGCGGTCGCAAGCCCAAGGCCTTCGTCGAGGCAGAGAAGGCCGCAGCCGCAGCTGCAGCCGCTCGGGATGCTGCGGCGACCGCCGAGTCTGCAACCGCTGCCGATGCACCCGTCCAGGATGCTACGACTTCCGAGGCCGCTCCCGCCGATGTCGAGCCCGCCGACGTCCGTCCTGGTCGCAGCCATCGTACTGCTGCTAAGCGCACGTCCAAGGCCAAGACTGCCAAGAAGGGTGCGTCCGAGGATTCCGCCGAGACGACCGCCGATGCATCGACTGATGCCGCCGAGCCCCAAGACGTCGAACAGTCTGCGTCCGAGAAGCCCAAGCGCGGTCGTAAGAAGTCCGCTAAGGCCAAGGCGTCCGAGCAGCAGGCCGAGGCCGAGCTGCAGGGCGATTCCAAGGCCGAGGCCAGCGATGATACTGCGGCTAACGCCGATGCCGCCGCAACCGATCCCGCCGAGGCCGAAGACGGCGCTCGCCCCAACCGTCGCCAACACAAGCGCAATGACGAGCGCAACGAACGCAAGGACGACCGTAACAACGACCGCCGCAACCGTCAGCGCGATCGCAAGCAGCGCAATAAGGAGCGTAATGCCGCCCCCACCGAACCCACGCTTTCGCGCGAGGAGCTCGCGGCCATGAAGGTCGTCGAGCTGCGCGAGAAGGCCAAGGAGTTCGAGATCGAGACGACCGGCAAAAAGAAGGCCGAGCTCGTCGAGGAGATCTACACCACTGCCGCGAAGGCCGAGGGCTTCCGCGACATCAAGGGCATCCTGCAGATTCGTCCGGACAGCTCCGGTATCATCCATGCCCATGGCTACATGAAGTCCAACGACGACGCCTTCGTGCCCGCCTACCTCATCCGCTCCGCGCGTCTGCGCACGGGCGACGTCATCGAGGGCTCGCTTCGTCCTTCGCGCGGCGGCGACAAGCGCGCCGGCCTCGCCAAAATCACGACCGTCAACGGTCTAGACCCCGAGCAGATTCGCAACCGCCCCAAGTTCGGTGACCTCACCCCGGTCTATCCCAACGAGCCGCTGCGCATGGAGCATGGCAAGGACTCCATTACCGGTCGCGCCATCGACATCGTGTCGCCGATCGGCAAGGGTCAGCGTGGCTTGATCGTGTCCCCGCCCAAGGCCGGCAAGACCACAATCCTCAAGAAGATCTGCCAGTCTATCTCGATTAACAACCCCGAGGTGCACCTCATCTGCCTGCTCGTCGACGAGCGCCCCGAAGAGGTTACCGATATGCAGCGTTCCATCAAGGGCGAGGTTGTGGCGTCGACCTTCGATATGCCCGCCGACAACCACACTCGTGTGGCAGAGCTCGTCATCGAGCGCGCCAAGCGCATCGTGGAGCTGGGCGGCGATGTCGTGGTGGTGCTCGACTCCATCACGCGTCTTGCCCGCGCCTACAACTTGGCGGCGCCCGCCTCAGGCCGCATCCTTTCGGGCGGCGTCGATTCGGCGGCACTGTATCCGCCCAAGCGCTTTCTGGGCGCAGCCCGCAATATCGAGAACGGTGGCTCGCTCACCATCCTGGCCTCTGCCCTCATCGACACCGGCTCCAAGATGGACGAGGTCATCTTTGAGGAGTTCAAGGGCACCGGCAACATGGAGCTCAAGCTCGACCGCGACCTGGCCGACCGCCGCATCTTCCCGGCTATCGACCCCGTTGCCTCCGGTACGCGTAACGAGGACCTGTTGGTTGACGAGCAGATGCGTCCGTTTGTCTTTGGCCTGCGTCGCATTCTTGCCGGCATGAACAACACCGAGCGCGCAGCTGCGTCGTTTATCAAGGGTCTTAAGGGCACCAACACCAACCAGGAGTTCCTGGTGCGTTCGGCCAAAAAGCACAGCGACTACGAGCAGACGTTCTAGGTTGTCATCCACACGCAGCGATAGTCATCAATGCAATAAAGGGTCGGGGCTTTGAGCCTCGGCCCTTTTCTATATCGCCGCTCCGCGCTTATTTTTGACCATAAGACTGGCAAGCAGCAGGTTTCCCGTTTCAATCCGACATCGTCGCTTGCAATCGACAGGGCGGTTTCGCATAATAGCTTTTAAGCTTCGCGACGGATAACGCAGATGAAACGAACCATATACCGTTGCTTTGGGGCATAGCCCCGCTTCATCTTCTCTCGCGCAGCCAACTGAATGATGCGATTTGGGTGCTGGAAGATGGGGAGAGCTCATGGCTTCTTCTGATGCAACACAACGAGCAGTCCTTGCCGGACTTTCGTGCGGGATCGGCCTTGCCGCTCCCGTGGTTATGTATGCTGCGACGCTGCCGTTTTCGTCTGTGAACGAGACGGTCGTGGCGGGTGCGGTTCCCTTCGCCGTGGGCGCGGTGGCGGGCGTGGGCATCTATGCCGCCTCGCTGGGTATCTCCGAGTATCGTGCGCAGCGTGAAGAGCGTCTGTTCCAGCCCGATGCCATGGGCGGTGCCGCCAATCTCAATCAGCATCAAAGCGAGTTCAAGACCGCCTCGATTTCAGCTCAGCAGCAGGATGCGACTCCTTACGCTGCGGCTTCTGATTCTCAGGCTCAGGCGGAGCAGTCTACCTCGGCATTCCTTTCCGGCCTGACTGGTGCGTTCCAGCGCCGTCATGCCGATGATGGTGTCCCTACCATCGCTCGAGCCGCAGATGCTATGGACGAGGACGAGGCTTGGTCCATGATCGACAGTATGCTTGACGACGATTCGCCGGTGAGCTGCGACCCTGCACACTCGCGCGACGTCTATCAAGTCGCCATCGACGAGCTCACCAACGGCGGGCAGACCGGCTCCTTCAATCGCGACGACATCGCCGCCGCGGCACGCGCCGTGTCTGGCTCCCAGGCCGCCCCTGCGGGCAGCACGGCGGCTTTCGTGGCACTCGTCGCCAACGCGGCAGCCAATAACGCCTGCAGCGCTACCTCGGCGGACGCGAACGCTTCTGCCGACAATTCGTACGTTGATGAAGCCATGGCCGCGGACGAGGAGGCCGTTGCCGCCCGCCGTGCCGCCGAAAGCTCGCTGTGGGGCGCTCCTGCCCAGCAGCAGGCGGCTGAGGCTGCGCCGTACAATGTAAACCTCGCCAGCATGCCTATCATCTCCGGTGCCGCGGATATCGATTTCGATGACCTCGATGAGCCTGCAGCCATCACCGCATCGATTGATGCCCAAGATCGCATCGACACCGGCGACCTTCCGGATGCCTCACTCGAGGTTGATGTCCCCATGGCTGATTACTCGGGCCACGAGGACATGTG
The DNA here is from genome assembly GCA_902492185.1 of uncultured Collinsella sp. Lineage (GTDB taxonomy): Bacteria > Actinomycetota > Coriobacteriia > Coriobacteriales > Coriobacteriaceae > Collinsella. The sequence goes on along the minus strand of CABUKY010000030.1, from coordinate 3,109 downwards.
GGCCGCCGCCACCGCGATTCTGGATGAGATTGACGAGCCTGCTCCTGTTGCAGCCCCCGCTCCCGTCGCTGCCCCTCAGCCTGCTGCCCCCGCCTATGTCGGCCGTCACAGCGCTGTGTTCCCCGAGGATACTGCCCGTATCTCGCGCGAGAGCATCGAGCGGGCCGAGGCTATTGCCGCCGGCATTATGGAAAACCGTCGTCACGAGCGCGTCAATCAGATCCTCGAGGAGGAGATCGAGCGCCTGCAGTCCTCTACCGCCAAGCGTACGGGCCGTGCCTACCTGAGCGTTATCGAGGGCGGTACCGCCAGCTTCGCGCCGCTCCGCGCGGAGGCATAACTTCTGCATGGTTAAGATCAATCGAAAATGGGCGGTCGTGACCTGCCTGATGGCGCTCTTGATCTGGGGCAATTCGCTGGTTCCCGGCTCGGGGTCGGGCTCGCTGAGCCTAACGGTCATGGAAGCTATCCGCGGTTTCCTGCACGGCGTGGGACTTCCATATGAATGGGTGACCAACTTTGTTGTTCGCAAGTGCGCGCATTTTACCGAGTATATGGTGCTCGGCATCTTGGCAACGCACGCCTTTGATTTTGAGGGCCGGCGCACCTTTGACGTGCTGCTGCCCACGGCGGTGTTCCTGCTGCTGATTCCTTCGATCGACGAGACGATTCAGCTCTTTGTGCCGGGACGCGCCGGCATGATCACCGATGTGATGATCGACTGCTGTGGAGCGGCAACGGGCGTTGTGCTCCGATATCTACTACGATCGCTCATATGTGCCAAAAAGGCCGCCTAGGACGTATGCTTGGTGCTAGGCGGCCTTTTTTATTAGAGGGCTTATATAGGGCGTGGTGGCGTCGTTCCGTAGGTTGGATTTGCCGGGCGCGCCACGCCCTGTGGGTGCGTCTGTTACTGAAGCGCCTGCGCGCCCAGGGCCAGGCAGCCCATGATGCCCTGCTTGCCCTCAAGGCTGTTGTTGACAATATAGGTATCGATGTCGTTGACCTCGGGCGTGACGATATAACCGTTGAGCATCTCGGCGCACTTCTTGCGCGCGAGCGGCACGATGGGGGTGTGGTCGGCCACGCCGCCACCGATGATGATCTTTTGCGGCGCGTAGCACAGCGTGTAGGTCATGAGCGCCTGTGCCAGATAGCCTGCGAGCAGGTCCATGGCCTCCGGGTCATCGGCCATGTCTCCGGCGCTCTTGCCATCCCAGCGCTTTTTAACGCCGGGGCCGGCGATGAGACCCTCGAGGCAATTGTCGTGGAAGGGGCAGGCGCTGTGCTCGCCAATGGTGTCGCGCGGGTCGCGCGTGACCAGGATGTGGCCGGCCTCGGGATGCATCATGCCGTGTACGAGCTTACCGCCCGAGAGCACGCCGGCGCCCACGCCGGTGCCGATGGTCAGATACACAACGTCAGTGAGGCCCTGGGCGCAACCAAAGGTGACCTCGCCCAGGCAGGCGACGTTGACGTCGGTGTCGTAGCCGCAGGGGATATTGAGCTCGTTTTGGATAGTGCCCAGCAGGTCAAAGTAGCGCCATGCCGTTTTGGGCGTCTCCAGGATCTTGCCGTATTGGGGCGAGGCAGGGTTGACTGCGGTGGGGCCAAAGGCGCCGATGCCCAGCGCGGCGATGCCCTTGTCGGCAAACCATGCATTGACGGCCTCAACGGTCTCCTGCGGGGTCGTGGTCGCGATCTGCTCACGCTCCAGGACCGTACCGTCTGCATAGCCCGTGGCGCAGACCATCTTGGTGCCGCCGGCCTCGAGCGCTCCGATAAGCTGCTGTTCTGCCATAGTATTCCTCTCTCTGGGACAAGTTGCTCCGTGACTAAAGTATAGGGCTCTAAACCATTTAAGAAAGCGCTATAAAAAGAAGCCTCGCAACGTGGCGGGCGGTGCGGGGCTTCTTTGGTTGCTTTAGTTGCCGGGCCGTCCTTACCCGCGCGGCTTGATTTTATCACGTAGCGACTTGAGGTTCTCCAGTGCCGCGTTAAGCGTCTCGTCCCGCTTGGCAAAGTGGAAACGAATCAGATGGTTGACGGGCTCGCGGAAGAAGCTCGAGCCGGGCACGGCGCCCACGCCCACCTTGGATGCGAGGTCCTCGCAGAATTCGAGGTCGCTGTCATAGCCAAACTCAGAGATGTCCATCATGACGTAGTAGGCGCCCTGCGGCACGTTATGCTCAAGACCGATGCTATCGAGCCCCTGGCAGAACAGGTCGCGTTTGGCGGTGTAGAGGTCGAGGACCTCATCGTAATAGCTGTCGTCGAAGTTGAGGGCGGTGACAACGGCTTCCTGCAGGGGAGCGGCGGCACCCACGGTGAGAAAGTCGTGGACCTTCTTGATGCGCTCGGTGATCTGGGCCGGGGCGATGGTGTAGCCCAGACGCCAGCCGGTGATGGAGTACGTCTTAGACAGCGAGCTGCAGCTGATGGTTCGCTCGAACATGCCGGGCAGCGTGGCCATGTAGACGTGCTCATGGGGCGCGTAGACGATGTGCTCGTAGACTTCGTCGGTGATGCAGTACGCGTCGTACTTTTTGCACAGGTCGGCGATAAAGGTGAGCTCTTCGCGCGTAAAGACCTTGCCGCAGGGGTTGGAAGGGTTGCACAGGACGATGGCCTTGGGGTCGTTGTCGCGGAAGGCAGCCTCGAGCGCCTCGCGGTCAAAGTCGAATGTGGGCGGGTTGAGCGGCACATAGATGGGCTCGGCACCCGAGAGAATGGTGTCAGCGCCGTAGTTCTCGTAGAACGGCGAGAAGATGACGACCTTGTCTCCGGGGTTCGTAACCGTCATCATGGCGGCCATCATGGCCTCGGTGGAGCCGCAGGTGACCACGATATTCTGGTTGGGGTCGATCGGCATGCCCATAAAGTGCTCCTGTTTGGCGGCGAGCGCCTCGCGCATGGCCTGGGAGCCCCAGGTAATGGAGTACTGGTGGTAGAGCGGCTTGGGGTCGGCGGCGATGGTGCTCAGGCTGTTGAGCAGCTGCGCCGGAGGATCGAAGTCGGGGAAGCCCTGCGACAGGTTGACGGCATCGTACTTATTGGAGATGCGTGTCATGCGGCGGATGACCGAATCGGTAAATGTTGCCGTGCGGTT
>CABUKY010000029.1 GCA_902492185.1 uncultured Collinsella sp. | reverse complement strand
AGTTCCGCACGCAAAGAAGGCCACTTAATGTGGCCTTCGTCTTGCGCAGGACTGTTTGAAATTTTGAGGAAGCACCCGCCCTGCCGGGGCTCCCGGGTTCCCGTTTACGAGAGCGCCGTTCTCAGCAACTCGTTGAAGAGCTTCGGGTTGCCCTTGCCGCGGCTCGCCTTCATGCACTGGCCCACCAAAAAGCCGATGACCTTCTGGTTGCCGTCACGATACTGCTGCGCCTGATCAGCACAGCTTGCCAGCACCTCGTCCACAATCGGCTGCAGCGCGCCGGCATCGCTCACCTGACGCATACCGCGCTCGTCGACGATCTTGTTGGGGTCGTCGCCGGTCTGGGCCATGGCCTCAAAGACCTCGTGCGCTTGGTTGGAGCTGATGGCATCGGTCGCCAGCAGCTTGGCAAGGGCTGCCACCTGAGCCGGTGCGATACCGGACTCGGCGAGCGACACGCCTGCGCCCTTAAGGTAGGCGATCATCTCGTTCACCAGCAGGTTTGCGACCGTCTGGGACTCCTTGCCAGCCATACCGGCAGCGGCGGCCTCAAAGAACTCGGCAAACTCCGGGTCGCCGGCAATCTGCTCGGCATCGGCCGTCTTAATGCCAAAGTCGGCCTCAAAACGGGCGCGCTTGGCATCGGGCAGCTCGGGAATCTCGCCACGGCAGCGGTCGATGAACTCGTCGTCCAGATCGAACGGCGCCAGGTCGGGATCGGGGAACAGACGATAGTCGTCGGCCGTCTCCTTCACACGCATAACCACGGTACGCTTGCGACTAGGCTCCCAGTGACGGGTCTCCTGATAGATGATGCCGCCCTCCTCGAGCACCTCGGCCTGACGGCAGATCTCGTAGGCAAGGCCGTCGTGCAGGCTCTTAAACGAGTTGAGGTTCTTGAGCTCGGTCTTGGTGCCCAGCTTGGTCTCGCCGCGGCGACGCAGCGACACGTTGCCGTCGCAGCGCATGGAACCCTTCTCCATGGAGCAATCGGAAATGCCCAGCGTCACAAAGATGCGACGGAGCTTTTCCATAAACAGGCGCGCTTCCTCGGGCGTGCGCAGATCGGGCTCAGTCACGAGCTCAATCAAAGGCGTGCCGCAGCGGTTGTAGTCGACGAGCGACTCGGCCGCGGCGGTAATGCGGCCCTCGGCGCCGCCCACGTGCACCATCTTGGCGGCGTCCTCCTCCATGTGGATGCGCAGGATGCGGATGGGCACCGTGTAGGAACCGTCCTCGCGGCGCTCGGGCATCTGCAGGTTGGACGCGTCATAGCTGGCCAGGTGGCCGGCGCGCTGGTTGCCCTCGCGCATGGTCGACGTCATAGACGTGGACAGGCCCTCGGCGTTGGCCGAAGCGCTCGCCAGGCTCTGGGCCTCGGCCTCGCCAAACGCGCAGTCGGGGCGCTCGGCGGCACCGCGACCGGTCACGTCCAGATCCAGGTGACCGTACATGGCAAAGGCGACCGGACCCTGCGTGGTCTGGAAGTTCTTGGCCATATCGGGATAGAAGTAGTGCTTGCGGTAGAACATCGAGTGGCGCTGGATCTCGCAGTTGGTGGCGAGACCGGCCTTGACGATGCTCTCGATGGCGCGCTTGTTGGGCACCGGCAGGGCGCCGGGCAGGCCCAGGCACACCGGGCACACGTTGGCGTTGGGCTCGTCATCGTGGCTGAGCTTGCAGTTGCAAAACATCTTAGTATCGAGTGCGGTGAGCTCGGTATGGATCTCCAGGCCGATCACGGCCTCCCAATCCTGCAGGACCTCGGAAAGCTCCTTCATTACAGCTCGCCTCCCTTCCCGGCAAAATCGGGCGCGACGGAAAGCGCGGGCGCACCCGTGGCGGCATCGGCAAAGCCGCGCTCCAGGGCGCGGGCAAACGTGAGCAGCTGACGGTCCTTAAAGGCCGGACCCACCAGCTGGGCAGAAACGGGCAGCTGAGTATCCTCGCCCAGGCCCAGCGGCACCGAGATACCACCGTTGCCGCAAATGTTGAGCGAGATGGTGTACAGGTCGGAGAGATACATCTGCGTGGGGTCGCTGATCTCGCCAAACTTAAAGGCCGTGCGCGGCGAGGCAGGCATGAGGATGGTGTCCACCTTGGCATACGCGGCGTCGTAGTCCTGCGTGATGAGCGTGCGGGCCTTTTGCGCAGCGTAGTAGTACTTGTCGTACACGCCCGAGCTCAGCAGGTAGGCGCCGAGCATCTGACGGCGCTTGGCCTCGGCGCCAAAGCCGTGGGCGCGCGAAAGCGAGCTCTGGTCGGACAGGTTGGCGCAGCCCTCCTCCTGGTAGCCGTAGCGAATGCCGTCGAAGCGGGCCAGGTTGGAGAACGCCTCGGCCGGGCCGATGACGTAGTAGGCGGCGATAGCGGCGTCCAGGTGCGGCAGGTCGACCTCGACCAGCTCGGCACCCTGGTTCTGCAACTCCTGGGCAGCGCGCTGAACAGCGGCCTTGACCTCGGGCGTCAGGCCCTCGGCCTCCATAAACGCAGGGATGATGCCCACGCGCTTGCCCTCGATGCTGTCGTTGAGATGCTCGGTAAAATCGACGGCGCAATCCTGGCTGGTGCAGTCGTACGGATCGTGGCCCGCGCCGGTAAGCGCATTCATGGCCAGCGCGACATCCTCGACCGTGCGGCCAAAGGGTCCCACCTGGTCGAGCGACGAGCCAAAGGCAACCACGCCGTAACGGCTCACGGCGCCATACGTGGGCTTAAAGCCCACCACGCCGCACAACGACGCCGGCTGACGAATGGAACCGCCGGTGTCCGAGCCCAGCGAGAGCGCGACCTCGCCCGCGGCGACGGCGGCAGCGGAGCCGCCCGAGGAGCCGCCGGGCACGCGCTCGGTATCCCAGGGGTTGTTGGTGCGGTGGAACGCCGAGCTCTCGGTGGAGCTGCCAAAGGCGAACTCGTCCATGTTGGCCTTGCCCATGGGCAGACAGCCGGCATCGAGCATGCGCTGGACGCAGGTGGCGGTGTAGACACTCTGGTAGTTCTCGAGCATGCTGGAAGCGCAGGTGGTGCGCGTGCCCACGAGGTTCATGTTGTCCTTGATGGCCAACGGCACGCCCGCGAGCGGGGGCAGCGGCTTGCCTGCGGCACGGTCGGCATCCACGCGCGCGGCGGCCTCGAGCGCAAGCTCGGGCGACACCTGCAGGAATGCCTGGACCCCGCCCTCGCGCGCCTCGATGGCGGCAAGGGAGGCCTGAGCCACCTCGGTAGCGGTAAAGTCACCGGCGACAACGCCCGCGGCGATCTGGGCGGCGGTAAGGGAATCGAAGCTTAGCGCCATTACTCGCTCTCCCCCTCTCCCAAAATGGACGGCACGCGGAAGTAGCGGTCGCGCGCGCTGCCGGCGTTTTCGAGCGCAACGTCGAGCGGCAGGTCGCGCTCGGGCTCGCGCAGGTCATCGCCCATCACGTTGGACAGGCTTCCGATGGGATGGAACGTGGGCTCCACGTCGGGCAAGTCATATTGCAAGACGGGCTCGAGCATCTGGACGGCGTCGTTCAGGTAGGACGTCATCTGGGTGAGCTCGTCATCGGTCAGTGCGATCTTTGCGTACTCGGCGATGCCGCGCACGTCTTTCTCGCTGAGTGCCATAGGCGCTCCCTTCCGCATAACAGATAAACCGCTCTAGTATACAGGGCAACGCCGGCTCGGAGCAGGCGCTTTACCCAAATGCAGCGAAAACGTAACGAGGGCGGCGGGCTGGCAGGCGGCGGGCTGGCGGTTCTGCAACGAAACCGCACCGTCCACAGCGAAAACCGCCTCGCCCGCAACGGCGACCGTCGCGCCCACAACAAAAACCATCACAACATTCGATGTTTTTCGTCAAAATCGAAATTTTTATCGAATGTTGTGATGGTTTGAAAGCCCCGACCACCACATAGGTGCCTTTCCCCGTTGTGGTGGTTCTGAACGATGTCCTATGCCGAGGCCTTGGCCTTGCGGCGTTTGCGGACCGCGTGGATCACGATGTCCAGCAGCAACAGCACAATGGCTACGACCACAATGAGCACGGCAAACTCGCGCTTGCCCCAGTGGCGGCCGGCCAGCGACTTTTGCTTGTCGACGTCCTTCTTGTTGTACTCGGTGCGCACGCAATGCACCAGCAGGCGATGGTCGTTCACGCCGTAGGGTGTGCAGGTGACGAGCGTCACCTTGTCGGCGCCCGGCTCGATAGTCAGCGATTCCATCTCCTCGGGCAGCACGACCTCGGAGTCCACCATCTTGTAGGCGAGCGTCTTGTTCATGGTGTGCAGCAGCACCAGGTCGCCGGGCTCCAGCGAGTGAATGTCGTCGAACATGCTCAGGTTGCGCATACCCGAGTGCGCGGTGAGCACGCAATGCGTCGAGGTGCCGCCCACCGGCAGGCTCGTGCCCTCCAGGTGGCCGACGCCCGCCATAAGGACTTCCTCGCTCGTGCCGTGGTAGATGGGCATGCTCACGTCGATGGAGGGAATCTCGACCCAGCTCATCATGGGGTCGCGGTCAAAGATAAGCTGCTGAGCGTAGGGCTCGATCTGGTCGGCGGGAAGCTCGGTGGCCTCGCCCGCCAGCTGCTCGTTAAAGGAGCGCGCCTGGAGCAGGATGCGCTCGCGCTCCTCGGCAGACAGCGCGTCCACGGTGCTGGACACGGTGCTGATCTGGTTGAACACGCCCGAGGCCTCGAGCCGGTCCAAGATCCACGGCCAGGTCATAAGGCCCACGCCAATAAGGATAATGACGATGGTGATGAGCCGATCGGCCCAGCGCGGCAATCGCTTACGACGACGCTTGGACTTTGGTTGAGGTTTGGGCTGAGGGCTTGAGCCGCCGTTGTCCGCGGCGTTATTGCTCTTCATATGTTTGGCGCCCTGCACCATCGCCGGTCACTCCTCTACAGCTCAGGTTGTCTAAACAAATAATAGCCGATTAGCGAGCTCATGCGCCGGACAACGCAGCTTGGCTGCACCGTCCGGGCCACGTAACCCCACTCAACCAATCAAACCATATGTTGCTTTCATCGTCTCGAGCAACTGCGCCATCGTTACGCCCGCAACCCCAATCTGTTTCAGATTGACGTCGCCCACCTCACAATCTTTGACAAACGCAAGCATATCGTCCTTCAGTTCTCCGCGCAGATCGACACCTTCCGACTCGCCAAGCAGCTGAGCAAGTCTCAGCGCATCGCGTTTATGCTTTTTTACCTTCCTCGAATCAACGTTCTCCCCCGCTTCCCTTCTAGCTTTTAGGTCGAGATACGCCTTCGCTTTGAACGGAACAATGTATTCCGTACCCAGGACCGAAACGCCGCCTACGGTCCGAATTCCCTGAAGGAGCAAGCTATAGTAAGCATCGTCCAACAAAATTGCCGAAAGACTGCTTATGTTTTCATCAACGTGAATTGGCGCCACATCAATCCCCTCACGACCCTTTAGAAAGTCAGGGCACTTCCCGAAGAGTTCGATCATATGAGGGTAACCCGGCCTCTTAGGCTCTGTAAACCGATAAAAACATGAGTCTTTGCCTTCGCCCCAGCCGCAGCGATAACCGCCATCACGCACCAAAGTCCATATAGCTTCTGCCGTCTGAGGCAACCGGTCATCGGCGACAATTACCACATCAAAATCGTGAGTCGCCCTAAACGGAAGTCCCGCCTCCGCGAGCAAAATGTCGCATGCCGTGCCGCCGATAAGAGCATACGATCCTGCAGCTTCTTGCATATGCTGCTGAAATTTTTGGAGACCTTCTACAGCGCTTCTTGCCATGGATATTCCTTTCCAAACATGCGATCGACTTCGAGCTGAATTCGCTCATCGTCGATTGCCGCCAAAGATAGCGCAAGCGAAATGTCGTCGACACGGGAGGAACCGGCAAACACGGGCGCATAGCGCCACACTTGGATCATCGCCGTTTCGTTATCCGGCAACTCCCCGTCTGCGACTTCGAGGTCGCTCAGTTTACGCCATGCACTTCTTAAGACGGCCTTTTGTTCCATGCCCGGTGCAGCGAGCATGGAACGCGCGGCGAGCGCCGTCTCCCCGGCGTCAACAAGACAGTCAATCTGCGGTGTCTTCCTTGCAAAAAAGACCTTCGAGACAGGCGAGGAGAGCTCTGTCATGTGCTCGCTAAGCAGAAGATCAACGGCAACAGGGAGCACGACAACACGTCGCTCGCAACGCTCGCGCCTCGCGAGCCCCCTGTCAACAAGCTCGGTTATGGCCTCACTCGCGCGGCTTGCCGAAATCCCAAGCGCGCGACAAAGGTCATAGGGGCGATATGGCTCCTGGGCTGCTCCCCAGATTGCGGCAGCCTGTGCGTTGGGTGACATCTTGGTCGCGTGATTGCGAAACCAGGCACCGCCCCTCTCCGTGCAGGCTGTGCCCATAAATGGAAGAAAAGCCTGTCTACCTGGGCAGACAAAGGGAATCCCTTGTGCGACCAATGCTTTGCGCTGACGCGCATCGGCATCAGGAAACGAAACGACAACAGGAGTCTCCGCGCGTAAGGCTAGCTGACTATAGACTCTCTTAGCCTCGGGAAGCCCGACGCCAGTAGGCAAACTTGCAAGCAAAAACGAAAAACCGTTTGCGTCAACAGCGCGGACCTCAATCGCCCGCAGATGCAACGGCAAGTGCGCGGATCCAGGCCAATTTTTGGTCTTGGCGGAGAGGCCTAGTGCTTCTTGTAAGTAGATTAGCGCTTCGTTCATTTCCATCGTTTTCGTTTGATTCCAGTTTATATTGGAATTATACATAATTTTCGGAATTAACGAGCTTCCTCTTATGCATAGGCCCGCATTTGCGTTTTCAAAATGTCCCGAATCGGCTGGGCGATTCGGGATACAATGTCAATAGAAAACGACGCACCCCGCGTAAATGTTTGGGAGCGCGGGCGGCCTAGTTTTCAGCTTTTGTTAAATGCCCGGGCTCCGAACCCCGGGCATTCTTATTTGCGCTTGTTACGGCGCAAATGCCTTCTACCGTCCGCACCGCGCGTGCGCCTACGGACCTTAAACCGAACCTCATACGAGTCAAGAAACGCGATGACGAACGAGCCCACCGCCGCGAGGGCGGCGAGCGCGTTAAGGAATTTCAGCATTTGGGGACCTCCGATCGAGTCGTCGGCCGCCCGCGCACGGGATGCGTCGCAAGGGTATTTTACTGCGAGCACTCGCACTTACAGCTGGTAAACGCAATATTTGCAAACATCTGTTCGATATTCATACGCTTGATACATCGGGCAATGGAGCCTGGCTGCGTTATCCCAAAAAGAACGGGGCAGACTCCAGTGCGGAGTCTGCCCCGAAAAGAGAATGGCAAAGCAAGAACGTCGATGGACGAGAAAAGTGTCCGCAAGTCTCATGGCCATCACATCCCACCTGCCAAAGGGATGGGTGAGTGAGCGTTACTCCTGCTCGGACTCCTCAGCCTGCTTACGGCTGCGGATGAGGTGTGCCACGCCGATGCACAGCACTGCGCTGCCAGCGATCCAAGTGAAGGTCACGCCGTTAAGACCGGTCAGCGGGAGGCCGGAGCCTTTCTTGTTCTTGACGGTAAGGGTAACAGTGCCGTCACCAGAAGAGGAATTGGTGACGAGACCAGAGCCTTTCGTGGATGTGGTCACCGTCAACGTATTCTCGCCCTCGTTCTGATTAAGACCCGTGGCAGTAATGGTGAACGTGAATTTGGGCACGGTGTTATAGCCGGGGAGCGTATTGGTCTCCTCGACCGTGTAAGCGCCAGCATCGAGGCCCTTGACGCCGATTTCGCCCTTATCATCAGTCGTAAAATCATAGGCAGTATTGCCCAAAGAACCGTTCTCTTAGACATACTGGGCGCCGGCGCCCTCGTCGGTTCCCTTGGAAGAGGTGCCGGGCGGGGAGCGGAGCATGGCCACCGGACCCACCGAAACACATCTCCACCGTTCCTTCAACTGGGAAAATGCCGCCCCGGGGCCCGGGAGGGACCCCGGGGCTTTCGGCTAACTGCGGGAACGGCCTATCCGCTCAATGTGTTCAGCTGAGATTGGAAATCAACCGGAGAAATCGACCCTCCTAAAAGGAGGCCATGTATGAAGACTGCATATCCCTTTTGCCTCCATATACACAAAAAGCGCCCCTCGGGCGCTTCTGAGAGGCTCCCCCTGGGATGTATCCCAGGGGGAGCCTATGGACCTCATAGTCCGCTGCGAACCGTTCGCAGTCGGGCCGTCGAAGGCCTCGTTACTTAAGCTCAGGCCAGAAATCCTTGTTGGCCTCGATCATGTCGTCGAGAACCTCCTTGGCGACCGTCATGGACGGGACCGTCTTGTTGAGCGTGAACGCCCTGAGCGCCTTCTCATACGAACCCTCGATGCACGCCTCGACCACGAGCTTCTCGGAGTTGAGCCGCTGCATCATGAGGCTCTGCTGGAACAGCGGGATGTTGTCGCGCGAGATGACCTCGGGGCCGTTCTTGCCGATGTAGGCGGGCAGCTCGACAATCGCGTCGTACGGCATTTTCGGGATCGCGCCGCGGTTCTGGCAAATGACCGGGAAGCGTGCGAAGGCGCTACACTTCGAGCGATATTGAGCACCGACGCGGGCGCTAGCGCAGGTGTCGCCCGCGATAGCCGGAAGAATCAGCATCGGAATCGGGGGAAGCCGAAGGATCTGAAGCAGAGGAGACGAAGGGGGCCGCAGGCCTGGAGGCTCCCACGGTCCACCCGTTTCCACCATCGCCACCAGCCACGTCGGCGTCCAGCGTCACCGCGGCGGCAACGGCAGCACGCTGCGCCGCGCGGCGCTTCCTGCGCACGTGCCCGGCCACGAAAAGGCCAATCACAATGGCCAGCAGCGCGCCCAAAACGCCCAGCGCCACCGCGGTAGTGTTGATGCCCTGTGCCTCCTCGGGCACGGGAACCTCATCCGGAATGCTTGCACGCACACCCGATACCAGCAGACGGTGCGAGTTCACGCCGTAGGGCGTGCAGGTCATGAGCGTCACGCGGTCCTCGCCGGCGGTCACGCGCAACTTGGAATCGTCGTCGGGCTCGATCACGTCTATGCGGTCGATCTTGTAGCCCAGTTCTTCGCCCATCACCTCGATGTAGAACGAGTCGCCCACCTGCAGCTCATCCAAGCGCGTGAACAGGAGCGAGCCCGGCACGCCACGGTGACCGGTGAGCACGGCATGCGTGCTCTCGCCGCCCACGGGCAGCGACGTTCCGTACAGGTGGCCGGCGCCCGCGGCGAGCACCTCGGTGGAGGTGCCGTGGTACACGGGCAGATTCACGTCGATCTTGGGGATACGCACCGAGCACATAAGGCCCGATCCCGCGTTAAGGAGTCCCTGGTAGGTGGTATCTTGCGAGGCGATGGAATCCTCAGAGCCAGAGGCGGTGGAGGCGCCAGAGGTGTTTCCAAACGGGTCCACGACCTCGCCGATAACGTCCTGACCGCCGGCAGCCAGCTGCTCGTTATAGGCGCGAGCGGCCGCGAGGGCCTCCTCCGCTTGCGGATAGGGCCAGCCATCCACGGTGTTTTGCGCAGCGGTAACGGCGGCAGTTTGCTCGGCCTGGGACATGGCGCGCAGGACGAGGGGCGTGGCCACGATAACAAAGCCGGCGGCAAAGCACAGAAGGGAAAGCAGGCGCAGGACGAGGGGCGGTTTACGCCGGCTGGTGGAAGCCGGGTTCGAACCGCCCCTCGGCGTGCGCATCGTCGATACGGGCTTGATTGCCTCCATGTGGTTCACCTCCGGGGGTGTGGGTGCGAGGACACGGTTAATGCACCACACCCCGCCGCGGGTCCAAGCGCGACGGGGTGCGGCGAAAGGGAATGTGAGAACGCGGCGCACGGGCGCTGATAGGAGACGACGATCGCCCGCTCGCCGCGTCATCAAGCTAGGGAATTAAGAGCGCATACGTGCACTCAGGGCAAAGGCGGCGCCAGCAGCCATGAGCAGCACGCCCACGGTGATGAAAACCTTGATGCCCAGGTCACCGGTCAAGGGCAGCTCGGTGAGGTTCTTGGCGTTCTTGACCGTAGCCGTAGAAGCGGTGTCGCCCGTACCGAAGGAGACGCGGTCGCCGTCGGTGTTGGTGGTCTTCTTGTACTCCACAGTTTTCACAGTCACACCATCGGTATCAAACGTACGGTTAATGGTGAACTTGAAGTCAGGCAAGCCGATGCTGGTGTAGCCATCAGGGGCCTTAATCTCGTAGACGCGGTATTCACCAGCAGGGAGACCAGACATGGCGATCTTGCCGTCAGTGCCGGTAGTGAACACGCCATCATTGGCTGCACCGGCAGCGGGCTTGGCAGTAGTGAGATCCTTCCAGGCCTTGGTCGTGGTCTCTTGGGCCATGAACGTCTCGACGTTACCGTTCACGCGGGCAATCGCGAACTGAGCACCAGAAAGCGACTCCTTGCCGGCCATGTTGGTCTTGTAAATGCTGAAGTCGTAGGTGTACACGCGAACGGTGGGGCCCGGAACCTTATGCTCCTCACCGCTCGGGGTACGAGAGTACTTAAGCTCGACGGTATTGGGGTTGCCGGTACCAGCGATAACGGCATCGGAGTCGACAACAGCGGTCAGGGTAACGGTAACCGTAGCACCAGAGTCAATATTGTCGTTCGAGTTCACGTAGTGGGCGAGGTCAACCGTGGTGACGGTGGCGTCAGGCTTGTTGCAGCTGTCCAGGGGATCGTTCTGATTCTCGAGATTCGTCAGGACGTAGCCGTTGTTATCGGTACCATCGCTAGCATCAGCCGTAAGCTCGGTGTCGCCAACCATGACCTTGGTAACCGTAACGTCCTTCAGGCCGTGAGCAGCGGTATCGATAAGCTGCAGTACGCGGGAGCCGTCGTTGTAGCCAGTGTAGTCCGGAATCGTGGTGGTAAGGGTATAGGTGATGGTGTCGCCAATACGAGCATCCGTCTTGGTCGCAGGGTCAACGGCGGCACCGTTAACTTTGGTAATCTCTTTGTTGATGATGGAGGGCTCGTTGGCCTTAAGGGTCACGGTGCCCAGCGTCGAGGTCGCGGCGGCGTAGTCAGGGGTAGTTTGATCGTCCGGGTTAACGAGCTTGGTAGCAAGCAGCATCGGGATGGACTGAGACTCGATCTTATCCTTGTTGGTATCGGTCGCAGCCTCAGTGGCATCCTTCAGGAACCAGAAGCCCTGCTTGCACTTGTTCTCATAGCCCGCATCTTTAGCGCTCTGGAAATCCGCCTTATAGTCATCGGTAGACGTGGTGGTCAGAGTCTTCTTGGCAAGCAAAGTAGCAAACTCACGAAGAGCAGAGCCGCTGCCCTTCCACTGGTTCTCGGTGCTCTCAACGGTAGCTTTATCACCAGTCTTGAACACCTTGTCGATCAGGAAGCCCATAGGGTTCTTTTCGGTGCCATTCACGGTGCCGTTGTAGTTAGCATCGGCGTCGTAAGCAGACTTGATGCTCTGCCCGTTAACGGTGCTGGTCATCTCACCCATGACATCTTCAATAACAGCGACGAAGTCGTTGGTGGTATCGATCTCGAAGTTAATAGAGGCATCTTCACCCGCACCGGTAACGGTAACGTTCTTCAGGGTAGCAAGCCTCCAGCCCTCGAACGTATGGTTATACGTAGCGGAATCGTTGTTGGTGATGGTAATGGTGCCCTCCGTCGGCTGTGCGGGATCCGCAGCCTTGGCCGTGGGCGCGCCGCCCACCAGGCCGGTTACGGCGATCGCTACGGCGGCGGCGCCGGCGATCAGCTTTTGTACGAATCGGTTCATGATTCCCCTTTCAGAAATGAGCCCGACATTCATAAACATCTATCTACCAGCGCCATCGGACGAATCGTCCTGGCGGCGCTTTGTAGCGAACCAATACGCTCCCGCAGCGATGCCGCTCAGAAGCATGAGACCGGCGCCCACGAGGAGCATGGAGTTCTCGGTCCATCCCGCGCCGGTGAGCGGGAGGTCCGTGAGGACTTTCACGTTGGTGAAGGTGGAGGCGGGAATGGCGTTCGCGGGCGCGTTGACATCGCCGATGGCCTTGCCCGGATTGATCTCGTTGCCCATGTCGTCCTTTACCTGCGTGACCGTGGTCGAGGTGGTGAGACCGTTACGCTTGCCCGCCTCATTCAGCTTGGCCTCCACTGTAACGGCTACCCGGTACTCGGCCTTGGAATAGCGCAGCTTGTCGACAGGGCCCGTGGTGGGCTCGACTTCCTTCACCGTGTAGGTGTAGATCTTGGCGCGAGTCGGGTTCGAAGCGTCAATCGCGGCAAGATCGTCCTTGCCGAATGTGATCTCCCCAAATTTCGCCACGATGTCGTTGACCTTGGACTCGTCCGTAGGCGCAACGTGAATGGTCGTTTCGCCAGGCATCGGAGCCGCGGGGTCGGACGTCGCCGTGATCTTGAAGTCGAACGAAACATAGTTGCCGTTGGCATCCTTCGGCCAATCCGTATTGCGAACAGATTTGGTCACCGGGATCGTCACGGACGTAGTGGCAAGAGTGTCGGAAATGTAGACGTTGTTCCCGGCAATCGTCGGGCTCTTTCCCTCGGTCCACGTAATGGAGCCATCCTTGAACACCTTGAACTCGTAACCCGCGTCATTCAAGTTGTAGCCAAACGGAGCTTGGGTCTCAACAAGCGTGTACGTACCCGGCAGCAGGCCCTCGAGCTTGAACTTGCCATCGTCGTTATCAGAATCAGCCCACTTGTCGCTGGCAGCCCCCGCATTCTTATCGTTATCAATCACAGTCAGGGATACAGCGTCCTCAATTTTGACATCATTGGCATCCTTTACCTTGGTAAGCGCCCACTCAGAACCCGGCAGCAGATCATGCGTCTTGTCATCCACCTTGGTCCAAGACACCGTACCGGTGATCCTGGCGTTGCGGATGGCACCCGTGGTGTTAGAAGGGTCGAACTGAACCAGTTTGTTGCCGTTTGCCGTGTCCACATAACCCTGGACATAGTTGACCGTCTCGCCGGTGTTGTTCATGGTTGCGTAGTAGATGGTCTCGGACTTCTGGTAACCAGCCGGCGCCTTGACCTCACGAATGTAGTACATGAAGTAGCTGGTATCCTTAGGATCGCCAATGTTGGCCTTCTGGTTCAGGTAGTTGAACTGAATGGTGCCAACGGTAGAATCGGAGTCATTCGTGCCGTTATCCACAATAGAGACGATGCAGTGCTGATTGTTCAGTGCATCGGCCTCGGTCGCGTAGATGGCCCACTCGGAACCCGCGAGCGGCTTGCCGTCCGTAGCGTCGACCTTGCTCCACGCAACGGCGGAGCCGTCGGGCGTGTAAGTGCCAGACCACGGGAAGTTGTGACGCTCCTGGTCCATATCGATGACGGAAGACGAATAACCCTCGAGATTTGTGAAGTTGTACGCAACCATAGGGTTGTTCATCATGAAGTCTTCGCCCACGTACACGCGACCGTTGGTGGTCACATGGTCGTCGAAGCTTCCGTTGGGAACGAGAATCGATCCGAGCATAGCAGCGGCGGGATCATCGTCGGTCCACTTGCCGTCCTTGCCGCCCCAGTCCTCTCGACCCTCGCCTGCAATGCCACCGCGAATGGTAAGGCTGGTGGTATCGACGAAGTTCCACATGATGGACTGGGAGGCCAGCGAGTATTTCGTGCCAAGGTCTTCATCTTTGTACTGACTCTCGAAACCGCGAGATATTTCTGTATCGCCCCACCAGAAGCGCCAGCCGTTGTGGAACTCGACAGGATCAGCACCTGTAACGTTCACGACAATGGATGCGCCTTCGGGGATATTGGTGAACTTAAAGTCGACGCCTCGATAGTAGACGCCACCCTTCAAGTTGGAGAGCTCGGAACCGGCAATGGTGAAGACCTGTTGCATAGAAGTTCCATCGCCGGTAAAGGTGATGAGTCGCTCGGTGTTGCGAATCGTATTATTCGGGATTCTGGTATCAAGCGCACCGTTAATAGGCTTGTCAGCACGATCGTCAGCACCATCGAATTTGAGCGTATAGCTTGTTCCTTTGTTATCGTACTTGTTGATGACGTAGTTGCTATTAGAGTCTGCAAAGCCGTTGACATCCACCTCGCCGTTAACTGCAAACGAGGCGAGCTGTTTCGATAGCTTCGAGAGGTATCCATCTGGACCGTTGTATTTCGAATAATCGTTACCGTTAACATTAGTCAAATCAACATCTTGATTGAACAGGTCGCTCTGCAGAGCATCCGAGCCCTCGTACCAATCACCCTGCTTTTTCACCACAGATTGGCGCCCGTTGTTAGTATCCCAATCCCAATAGGAATAGGTGATGGGGCCGGCGATCTTTGCGGTGTAGTCAAGGCCAGGGTGGGAGTTAGTCTTTGTCGCCTTGCCGACCCAGGCACCCTTGGTCCAAGCACCAACCGTCGCAGTCTCCAAGGTCGTTCCCTTACCGGTGTTCATGTTCGTAATCGAGCTTTCTATACCGGCGACCGCAAGCACCGTGCTTCCCTCACTGGGACGAAACTGGGAACCAAAACCAACGGTGCCGAAACGGAAGCCCTCGCCGCCCCAACTATTCTTGATAGGATTCATGGCCAGTTTGCCACGGACCACGGTAAGGCCCTCCGCCTCAGCGGCGTGAACTGCCTCCCATTTCTTGGACATGAGAAATGGGAGGCTTTTTATGCGTGTCG
>CABUKY010000028.1 GCA_902492185.1 uncultured Collinsella sp. | reverse complement strand
ACCTTCTGGTCATGCCGTCCTCTTTGAATGACAAGTTGTCGCTCTGGCGCCCGCGCAGCGTCGACTGGTCCGCCGTTCGTTAGAACGGCGGAACTGAGGGCAGCGTCGAGCCGCTACGCGGTTTGGTAAAACCGCGTAAATACCTAACTACATCAAGTTGCAAACAGCTGCTGCGAAGGCAACGGGGTCCTCGGGCAGAATGCCCTCGACCAGCAGGGCCTGGTCATAGAGCAAACCGGAGTACTGCTTGATCTTGTCGGCGTCGCCCGCCTTCTGAGCGGCGACGAGCTTGGAAAAGACCGGGTGCTTGGCGTTGAGCTCGAGCACGCGCTGGCTCTTGGGCATACCGTCGGGCGCGCCCTCGGGACCCTTCTGGAGCACCTTCTCCATCTCGAGCGAAAGCGGGCCCTCGGTGGTGATGCACGCGGGAGCATCGGTCAGGCGCGCAGAGACGGCAACCTTCTCGACCTTGTCGCCGAGTGCCTCCTTCATGGCGTTAAAGAGGTCCTCGTTCTCCTTGGTGGCGTCCTCGGCCTCCTTTTTCTCGTCCTCGGTCGCCAGGTCAAGATCACCGGTTGCGACGTTCTTGAGCTCCAGGTGACGATCCTCAACCTCGGGCTCGGCACCATCGGCCACGGCCTTCTCGGCAGCCTCGCGGGCGGCATCGTCCTCGTAGATCTTGGGCATATCGGCGGCAACGTACTCACGCATAGCCTGGAACGTGAACTCATCCACATCCTGCGTCAGCAGCAGCACGTCATAGCCGCGGTCGAGCACGCCCTTTACC
The DNA here is from genome assembly GCA_902492185.1 of uncultured Collinsella sp. Taxonomy (GTDB): domain Bacteria; phylum Actinomycetota; class Coriobacteriia; order Coriobacteriales; family Coriobacteriaceae; genus Collinsella. The sequence goes on along the minus strand of CABUKY010000028.1, from coordinate 14,121 downwards.
ACGGGCATCTTGGCCAAGCGCTCACGCGAGTCGCCGGCGGCGTAGTAGATGGCCTTCTGATCCTCGGGCATGCCCTTGGCATACTCGGCCAGGGTAATCATCTTCTGTTCCTTGGCAGACCAGAACAGCAACAGGTCGGCGAGCTCATCGGCCTTCATGCCATAGCTCGAGTAGATGCCGTACTTAAGACCGCGGCCAAAGTTCTCAAAGAACTTCTCGTAGGCCTCGCGGTCGTTGTCACGCATATCCTCAAGGTCGGCGGTAATCTTCTTTTCCACACGCTTGGCGATGGCCTTGAGCTGACGGTTCTGCTGCAGCGTCTCGCGCGAGATGTTGAGCGACACGTCGGCGGAATCCACGACGCCGCGGACAAAGTTGTAGTAGTCGGGCAGCAGGTCGTCGCACTTCTCCATGATCAGGACGTTGGAGCTGTAGAGCGCCAGACCCTTCTCGTAGTCCTTGCTGTACAGATCGAACGGCGCGCGTCCCGGCACAAACAGCAGGGCGTCATACTCGAGCGTGCCCTCGGCGTGGAAGCTGATGGTGCGCGCAGGATCGTCAAAGTCGTGGAACGTGGACTTGTAGAACTCGTCGTAGTCCTTCTGCTCGACATCGGAGCTGCGCTTCTTCCAGATCGGTGTCATGGAATTGACGGTTTCGAGCTCCTGATAGTCCTCGTACTCGGGCTTGTAATCGTCGCCGGCGTCCTCGGGCTTGGGTTTCTGGCGGCTCTTGGACACCATCATCTGAATCGGGTAGCGCACATAGTTGCTGTACTGCTGAATCAGGCTCTTGAGACCCCACTCGGTCAGGAAGCGATCGTAGGTCTCGGCCTCGCCGTCGGCATCGAGCTTCTCGTTCTCGCGCAGCGTCAGGATGACATCGGTACCGTGCTCGGCGCGCTCACCGTCCTCGATGGTGTAGCCCTCAAGACCGTCGGATTCCCACACATGGGCGACATCCTCGCCATAGGCGCGGCTGACGACCTTCACATGGCTGGCAACCATAAAGGCAGAGTAGAAGCCCACGCCAAACTGGCCGATGATGTCGACATCGGAGCCCTGCTGCTCGGCGTTCTCGGTCTTAAACTCCTCGGAGCCGGAATGGGCGATGGTGCCCAGATTGCGCTCGAGCTCCTCGGCGGTCATGCCAATGCCGTTATCCGAGATGGTAATGGTGCGGGCGTCTTTATCAAAGGAGACGCGAATGGCCAGGTCGCCCTGGTTGATCTTGACGCTCGGATCCTGCAGGCTCTTAAAGTTGAGCTTGTCGACGGCGTCGCTCGCGTTAGAGATAAGCTCGCGCAGGAAGATTTCCTTATTGGTGTAGATGGAGTTGATCATGAGGTCGAGCAGTTTTTTGCTCTCGGTCTTAAATTGACGCATGTGCAGTCCTTTCGCGCTACCCCCGTCCGCAAAAACGGCCCGGTTGCCCGAGCCGCATCGCAGACCTGCTATGTTCAGACTTAGATTTTATAACCCAATAGCGCGCATATATACATACGGAATCGAAAAACTGTATGTCCGAGCGCTCCAATGCGTCAATTGCCAAGGAGTGTCCCCAGCTGCCGGCAGAAAAGGAACGTCCCTATCTGCCATCTACGCGCTTGGCCATCCAGACATGGGGCTGGCCCTCGTCTTCGTAATCTACCGGGGCAATTTGCGTGTAGCCCGCCTTTGCATAGAGCGGCAACACGTATTCCTGCGCATGCAGCTTAATAAGCTTAGCGCCGGCATCGCGTGCACACGAAGCACTGGCCTCGACGATCGCACTCGCCAGTCCGCGACGACGCATAGCCGGCAGCACGGCGACGCGCCCCATAATGTAGGCCTCCCCCGCCGCAACGCCTTCGTCCATGTCGCATGCCGGCAACACCGGGGCCTCTGCGTCAGCCACGCGCTCAAGCTCCTCGGGAAACACGCGCGAGCAACCGGCAAGCTCGCCGTCTACATAGAGCGTCACATGAATGCAGTTCTGATCCTCGTCGATAGCGTCGAACTCATTCTCGTAGCCCTGCTCGTCCATAAAAACGACGCGGCGCACCAACGCCGCGTCATCAAAGCATCCCGTCTTAAGTTGGATATCCATGGCTGCCCTTTCATTCAATGCGAACGTTAGGGACAGATATTAGCGAAAATGAGCTCCGCGCACGCTAAACTTCGCGCGAGCCTTCGCCAGGCAGTCGTAATGACCCACGTTATGGGCATCGCTCGCGATGAAGCTGTACAGGTTCTGATCGAACAGGCGCTGTGCCGGCTTTTTCTCGCGACCAAAGCGACCGCCGGCAATAAAGTCCGCCGAAGCCTGCAGCTTGCAGCCCATATCGACCAGACGCTCCGCCACGCTTACATCCTTTTGAACCGCACGATAGCGCTCAGGATGAGCGATGATCACCTGGTAGCCACGGCACTGCAAATCGTAAATCGTGTTCTCGTACTCTCTAAACGCATACGCATCGGCATGCGTCGAAAGTTCGAGCAGAAACTCGTTGGTCCCATCGAAATGCAAGTGCTCCGCGGCATCGATACCAAGCTCAACGAGCTTTCGATGGTTGACCTCGAAGCCCATCTGGAGCGGAAAACCGTCAGCGTTATCACGCAGCAGCTCAAAGGCATCCCACATCTTGTCGTAATCAAAATAGGGATCACGGCAGTGAGGAGTGCAAACGATTCTGGTTACACCGGCCCGCTTGGCAGCCTCGAGCATCGCCAAGCTCTCATCGAGATCGGCGGCGCCGTCGTCTACACCCGGCAAGATATGGCAATGAATGTCACGCATAGGTCAGCCTTAATCAACTAAACGTTTGCTCGGTTGGTGAAGATGCCCTTTTTGGAAGTCCCCTGATCGTCGGAGCCCTTCTTAACCTTCTTACCGTCCTTGGTGTAGTAGGAGTAGTAGTACTCGCTGGTCTCGGTCTCGCAGTAGTTCATAACGGTACCGATGAGCTTGACCTTCTCGGACTTCTTAAGCTGACCGATGGCGTTGAGCGCCTCCTCGCGCTTGGTGAAGTCCTCGCGCACCACGAACAGCGTGCCGTCGGTCAGGCTGGCAATCTCGGCAGCATCGATGAAGGTGCCGACCGGGGGAGCGTCGAAGATGACGTACTGGAACTTAGCAGACAGTGCCTTTACCAGCTTGGCAAAGCGGTGAGAGACGATGATGTCGGCAGGATTGGGAATATGCGGCTCGGCATCGAGGAAGTAGAAGTTCTTCTGACCCGTCTCGACAATTGCCTGGTCAATGGAGATCTGCTCGGAAAGAACCGCATAGAGTCCGCCGCGCGAACGAACGCCGAGCATATCGGAAAGGGACCTGCGGCGCATATCGGCCTCAACCAGGAGCACGGACTTGCCACTCGTGGCAATTGCCTGAGCAAGGTTAATGGAAACCGTAGACTTGCCCTCGTTGGGAATCGAGGAGGTAACGGTGATGGTGCGAATGGGGTCGTCCACGCTCGCAAAGCGGATGTTGGCCAGAAGGGTCTTGGCGGCATTCTGTACAACGAGCTTATCGGTGTTCTTTGCCTTAGCCATGCCTATTTACCACCTTTCATAGCCGGAATTCGGCCAACAACGGGAATGCCCAGGAGCTCTTCTGCCTCTTCGGCACCGCGGATGCGGGTGTTGAGCATGTCTGCCAAAACGACATAGGCAACTGCGATAAAGATGCCCGCGAGGAACGCGACAGCAACGTACAGCATACGCTTGGGGCCGCTGGGGGCTTCGGGGGTCTTAGCCTCGTCGATAACGTTGATGCTCTGGGCAGCGCCGACGTTCTGAGCGACCGTACTCACCGAGCTAGCTATGGCCTTTGCGACCTTAGCCGTCTCCTTGGCATCGGTGCCGGTAACCGAAAGCGTAATGACACGCGTGGTGGTCTCGGAGGAAACAGACACCTTGTAGTCATCCAGATCGGTGAGGCCCAGTTCATTGGCTGCGCCGCTCTTAACGCTATCGCTATCCAGCAGCGTGGCGATATCGTTGGAAAGCATCTGACTCGCCGAGAGATCGTTGTAGCTCATCTGACCGCTATCGTCGGTCTTGGCGAGAATGTACATGCTCGTCGTCGCGGTATAGGTGTTGTCCATCGCAACGAAGGACACGATGCCCATGGCGATCGCGCAGACCACCGGAAGGGTGATGACCAGCTGAAGGTGCTTCTTCAGCAGCTGGAACAGTTCGAGAAGGGTCATGCAGCTTGCCTTTCATTTCCCCAGTTCGGATTGACAAAACTGTCCGTATGTTATCGCATCTTTTTACCGAGACCAAACTCTATACATAAGAAACAGGCTCTCCTGTAAAAATGTCGGAAGCAATCGTAAAATTGCACAACAACGCCGCACCCGAAAGTCAAATGCGGCGTCTACATCAATATCTATGTTGTATCGCTATGCGAATGGCTCGTCCTGCTGTATGGGAAACGTCACCGTAATGGTGGTTCCCACGCCCAACTCGCTCGACAGATCGAGCGTGGCGTGATGATACAGGGCCGCATGCTTGACAATGGCAAGCCCCAGACCGGTTCCGCCGCGTGCCTTGGACCTACTCTTGTCCACGCGATAGAACCGCTCAAATACCTTGCCCTGTTCTTCAGGCGCGATACCGATTCCCGTGTCGGCGACCGCAAGGAACGGATGGCCTTCGTCGTTGGTGCCGCACTGCAGCGTAACCGTACCGCCGGGTCGATTGTAGCGGATGGCGTTGCTTGCCAGATTATAGATGAGCTCGTCAATCAAGCGCGACACGCCCTCGATGACCACAGGCTTGGTCTCATGACTTATCGTCACATTCGCCTGACGGGCGACCTGTTCAAGACGCTGCTCGACCGCGTAGATGGCACGCGAGAGCTCAATAGGCTCCGTGGACCCAATGGGCACCGCCTCGCCCTCAGCTGCACGCTCGGCCTCGTCCAAGTTAGACAGCGTAAGGATATCGTTGACAAGCGCTGCCAAGCGGCCCGCCTCACGATAGATGCGACCGCCAAAGTTGCGCAGGTCGCCCTCGCCCTCGACCATGCCGTTTGCGATGAGCTCGGCATAGCCCGAAATCGCCGTAAGCGGCGTCTTGAGCTCATGGGTGATATTCGCCGTGAACTCGCGGCGCATACGGTCGTTGTCCGCTAGCACCGCCATTTGGCGCTTGAGTTCCTGGCGCTGCGACTCGATACGCTCAAGCATGGGGACCATCTCGGCATAGGCGTGCTCATAGCTACGGCGTGGGTGGTCCAAATCCACCTCTTGCAACGGCGCGATGATGGCACGGGACTCGCGGCGCGCCATAAAAAACGAGAGTACCGCACCCGCTGCTGCGATAAGCAGCATCGGCGCCACCATCGACAGCAAAATCGCCGCAACGCCAGGCTGGGCCTGCGCCAAGCGGACAACCTGGCCGTTATCAAGGGCGACGGCGCGATACAGCATAATCTCGTCGAGCGTAGAGCTTGCGCGCTCCGCGGAACCCAAACCACTCTCAAAGGCCTCGATGACCTCGGGGCGATCGCCATGGTTGGGCAGTGTGGAAGGCGACGCCTCGTTGTCGTAGGCAACCGATCCATCCTTGTTAATCAGCGTGATGCGCAAGTCCTCGCGATCGAGACTACGCAAGAACGGGATGGGCTCCTGCTGTTCGTCGAGAGCGGCAGCAATGAGCTCGGTTTCCTGCGCCAGATTGGCACTCGTGGCATCCGCCAAGGTGTTTTGCACAAAGAACGCACCCAGCACCGTAAACGCCACGATAACCGCCATGGCGCAGACAAAGATCGTCACAAAAACGCGGTGCGACAGCGTATGTTTTCCCTGGGGGGCGAAGACCACGGGTTACTCCTCCGATGCGGTGGCCGCGGTGTCGTCACCTTCGGCACCATCGCCGGCAGAAGGCTCGGCCAAGCGGTAGCCCACGCCGCGCACGGTCTCGATGGCGCTGGCATGCTCGCCCAGTTTTTGGCGAAGCGTCTGCACGTGCACGTCAACGGTGCGCGAACCGCCGTCGAAGTCCCAGCCCCACACGCTCTGCAGCAACGACTCGCGGGTAAAGACCACGCCGGGCTTGCGCATGAGGTACTCGAGCAGGTCGAACTCGCGCAGGGTGAGCTTAAGCGGCTCGCCGGCAACGGTCACCTCGCGATGGCTGGGCGAGAGCACGATGTCGCCCACGCTGAGCACATCGCTCGCCTGCTTGACCATGCCGCCGCGACGCAGCAGTGCGCGGCAGCGGCTGGCGAGCTCCATGAGCGAGAAGGGTTTAGTCAGGTAATCGTCGGCACCGCCATCGAGCGCCATCACCTTGTCGAGCTCGGTGTCCTTGGCGGTAAGCATCATAATGGGCACCGTCGCCGTCAGGCGGTCGGCGCGCAGGCGGCGCATAATCGCCAAACCATCGGTATCGGGCAGCATGATGTCGAGCAGGACAGCATCGGGTACCCGTCGCGCCACGGCGGCCTTAAACTCGCCGTCGCACGAAAAGCCCTCGGCCTCGATTCCCTGCTTGCGCAGCGCGTAGACCGTCAGATCCCTGATGTTGTCATCGTCCTCGACGTAATAGATCATGTTGAACCCCTTTGCGGCCGGCATGACCGCATCTTAACCCTAAAGGTACCTTTACTAGATGGTATCAGCCAAAACGTCCCGTCAAATAATCCGCCGTGCGCGGATCGATCGGGTTTTTGAAGAGCTGGGCAGTGGGCGCATGCTCCACCAGCTCGCCCAGCAAAAAGAACGCGACCGAGTCGGAGATGCGCGCAGCCTGCTGCATGTTGTGCGTCACGACCACCAGCGTGCAGGTCTCCTTGAGCTCGCAGGCCAGCTGCTCCACCACCAGCGTCGATACGGGGTCGAGCGCCGAGGTCGGTTCGTCCATCAGCAGAATGTCGGGCTGCACGGCCAGCGCACGGGCGATGCACAGACGCTGCTGCTGGCCGCCCGAAAGACCCAGACCCGATTCTTTGAGTTTGTCCTTGACCTCGTCCCACAGGGCGGCGCGTCGCAGGGAGTCTTCGACCAGCTCGTCGAGCACGACGCGGTCGCGCACTCCCATGCCGCGAGGACCGTAGGCGACGTTGTCGTAGATGCTCATGGGAAACGGGTTGGGGCGCTGAAACACCATGCCCACGCGCTGGCGCAAACGGCAGATGTCGTAATCGCCCAGGATATCTTGACCATCGAGCGCAATCTTGCCCTCGATGCGGCAATCCTTGATGCCGTCGTTCATGCGGTTAAAGCAGCGCAGCAACGTGGACTTTCCGCAGCCCGAAGGCCCGATAAACGAGGTGATCTGCTTGTCGCGGATCTTGATATTCACGTCCTTGAGCGCATGATGGTCGCCATAGAACAGGTCGAGGCCCTCGACGTCGATGCGCGTCGGCGAGGCGGCAAGATCCTCTGCCGTGGGGCGAGTCGCATCCCCAACCTCGCGCTCGTGCGCGGCCTCGGCCTGCGCTTCCATGAGTTCTTCAAGCTCCGTGGGCTCCACAGCCGCAGCAGCCGTCATACCGCATACCTCCACATCGATATCAATTCAGCAGTATCGATAGTAGAAATCGCGGCTCATATGCACGTGAGCGCATTGTCAAGTGTTTGTAAGGGCACGCTGGCTATACGGCGGGCAGCTCGATGGTGAATATCGTGTGTTCGGGCGTCGATTCACATGCAACGGTACCGCCGTGTGCCGCGATGATCTCCTTGGCAATAGCAAGACCCAGACCGGCACCACCGCGATTGGTCGCACGCGCCGCATCCAGGCGATAGAACTTCTCAAAGATCACCTTGAGCTTAGCCGCAGGGATAGGATCGCCCTGATTGATAAAGCGCACGCGCACGCCGCCATCGTCTTGGCGCCCGGCCTCAATCGTGATAGTCGAGCCCTCATAGCTATAGGCGACGGCGTTTTTCATGATGTTGTTAAACACGCGGGCCATCTTGTCGCCATCCACGAGCACCGTCAGGTCCTCGCGAATATCAACTTGGACTTCCTTATGCTGCTCGTTGAGGATGGGATAGAACTCGTCAGTCACCTGAGCCAGCAGCAACCCCAGATCAACATAGCCGCGCGTGAGCACGATATCGTGGAAGTCAAAGCGCGTGATATCGAAGAACTCTTCGATGAGCGCATCAAGCCGGTGCGCCTTGTCGAGCGCCACGCCCGTAAAGTGCGTACGTTGCTCAACCGGCAGCTCGGGAGCCTCTTGCAGCAGCGAAAGATAGCCCACCACGCTGGCAAGCGGGGTGCGCAGGTCATGTGCCAAGTACGTGACCAGATCGTCCTTGCGATGCGACTCGTCACGCAGAGCTTGCTGCACCTTGCGCTCACGGTCACGCACGCGGTTAAGGGCGCCCTCGGCCTCCAAGAAGTCGCCGTCGATGTTGTCCCAGGTGTCGGGGTGATCGATCAGGCGATCTTGAATACGAGCGGCCAGCACACAATCGGCATGCTGCTCGCCCTGCTCGAAGCCCTGGTAGTACAGGGCGCGGCCGCACAAGAACAGCACGCACACGGCAAGCGCCAGCACAAAGCCAAGCATGTTGAATACAAAGCCGGCATCGAACAGCACCGGCCCTTCGATGCCGCCGAGCGCCATGGCGCCAATCGCCAACGTCATGGCCCACGCGGCGCCGCCAATCACCACGCAGCGGCGCACGATCTCAAATCGATCGATCAGCAAAAAGCCAACAAGCAGCACCGCCAAGATTCCGACGATGTTGTCGATGCCAATCAGCAGCAGGCTCAGCAAAAAGAGCAGCACCGTTGCAAGCGCACGGTTGTCGACGACCGACCTCACGTAATCAAAGAGCCGATCGGGTACCTCGAATGCCTGCCTATCGTCTTTTGTCATATCCACTTCCCCACCATCAAAGGCGTTATTCGATTATGTAGCCGACACCCCAGACGTTTTTGATAAAGCGCGGCTTTTGTGCGTCGTCGCCGATCTTTTCGCGCAGGTGGCGAATGTGCACCATCACCGTATTGTTGGAGCCGGGCATAAAATCCTCGTTCCACACCGCACGGAACAGGTCCTCCACGGCCACCACGCTGCCGCGATGCTCGACCAGATACAGCAAGATTGAATACTCGGTGGGTGTGAGGCGTACCGGTGCACCGTCCACCGTCACGGAACGAGCGTCGCGGTTGATCTCCAAGCCGTCGAGCTGAATGGTCGGCGACTCGGCCGCCTGTGCACGGCTACCGTAGCTGGTGTAGCGGCGAAGCTGAGCGTGCACGCGCGCGACGAGCTCCAGCGGACGAAACGGCTTAACCACGTAATCGTCCGCGCCAAGCGAAAGGCCCTCGATCTTGTCTTGCTGGGCATCGCGCGCCGTCAGCATGATCACAGGATAGGTATGGCTGGAACGGATCGTACGCAGCAGCTCAAACCCATCGATATCGGGCAGCATGACATCAAGCAGCGCCAGATCGAACTCCTGCTCCAAAATCGCCTTGGCAGCATCGGCCCCGCTATAGGCAATCTGGACATCAAAGCCCTCTTTTGTAAGGTAGATGCCAACCAAGTCGGCGATGGCCTTTTCGTCATCAACTACCAAAATGCGCTCGTTCATGCGTGCTCCTCTCGCGCTCCATTATGCCTGAGGCGACGCACGCCACACACAACAAGCGTGGGTGATTAAGTCGGCCTTAAGCACCCTTGTGCCCGTTCGGGTGCGGATGTGGGCCAAGCGCGCACGCGATGATCGCCGACGCCGGCAAACGATATACTCTAGTTTCAGAAGAGACCATCCCGTCGAAAGCGAAATCTGTGAAGTCCCTCACCTCTTTTGCAAAGCGCTCAGCCCAGCTTGCCGCCGGCTTTGTCTGCGCTATCGCCCTTGCCGCTGGCGCGCCCACCGTCGCCGGCGCCCAAGTGCTCACGACCGACAATGTTTGCGGCAAAACCGCCGATGCGCGCGGCATCACGGCCGAAAACCTGCCCGATATCGATGCGACCAATGCCCTCGTCATGGGCAAAGACGGCACCGTCTACTATGGGCGCGGCGCCGATGAGCAGGTCAAGATTGCCTCGATCACCAAGGTCATGACCGCAATCCTAACCGTCGAGAATTGCAAGATGGACGAGAAGGTCACGGTGAGCAACGCCGCAGCCACCGTGGGTAATTCGACCGCCGGCTTGCTCGAAGGCGACGAGCTTACCGTGGAGCAGGCACTGCGCGGCCTGATGATTCCCTCGGGCAACGACGCCGCCATCGTGCTCGCCGAATATGTGGGCAAGAAAATCGACCCTAAGACCAAAGACGCCGAGGCCACATTTGTGAAGGCCATGAACGAGCGCGCTAAGAAGCTCGGCTGCACCGGTACGCTTTTTGAAAACCCGCATGGTCTGGACTTTGATGAGTGGGCTGGCGATATGCACTCAACCGCACACGACGTAGCGCTGATGATGCAGGAGGCCATGAAAAACGACACGATCCGCGAGGTCGTAGCGAGCGAGGATTCCTGGATCGAAGTCACGGGCGCCGACGGCACCGACCATTCGCATTCCATGGACACGCATAACTATTTGCTGGGCCAAGATGGCAACATCGGTGGCAAGACCGGCACCACCGACGACGCGGGCTATTGCTTTACGAGCGCCTACAACCGCGACGGCGACGAGATCTACACCGTTATTTTGAACTCCACCACCACCGATCAGCGCTTTACCGATACCGCCACCCTTGCCAACTGGTACTACGGCCACAAGGTGACGGTCGCAATCGCCAACACGCAGGAAAAGACCGCCAACGGCAACCCGCTTATGGCGCGCATTGGCCAAACCGACTGGACGGATAAGACAATCGACGCCACACTCGCCGATCCTACGGCGCAAGCGACCGTGTTTTCCCTTGCCGGCGAGGTGACCGAAAAGGTTAGCTACGACGATCTTTCGGGCACGGTGCATGTGGGCGACAAGGTGGGCAGCGTTACTCTCAAGCAGGACGGCACCAAAATCGCCGTTATGGACCTGGTTGCCGACGAGGAAGGTGCAGGGCCGAATCCCATTGAATGGCTGCTCGTGAAGCTCGATCGCTTGGGCCGCCGCATCGACAACCGCCCGCTCACAGCCGAGAGCGAGACCGTAGCCAAGGCACCCGAGGTGTAAGGTCGAAGAACAATACACTCGCTGAAAGGAGGCGTCCAACGGGGCGCCTCATTTTTTGAGGGTTCGAATCCCCAGTTAACATTCTCCTAATCAAAAAAGGGCCCTGAATGGGACCCTTCTTTCAATTCATACTGGCGGAGAGCTGGGGATGTCCGGGCATGCTACGCATGCCCTCCGGCTTCAAAGCCTGGCGGCTTTTCGCCCACGGGCTACAAACGCTTTCGCGTTTGCTTAACGCCCGTGCCCTCTCGGGTTCGAATCCCCAGCGCCCTTTCTCGATAATAAAAAAGGGCCCCCGATGGGACCCTTCTTTAAAGTTAAACTGGCGGAGAGCTGGGGATTCGAACCCCAGATGCCCTTTTGGGGCATACTCGCTTAGCAGGCGAGCACCTTCGGCCTCTCGGTCAGCTCTCCGTAACAGCCGTTCTATAGTAACCAAACAGTCGAGGATGGGCAAGAGGGAATTTGGAGCGATTCCATTTTTACCTTTCCCGCACCGCCTCCAACAAATAGTCGCGCATATACGGAATTGCAAACGAAACACAGCCATAGCCCGCAGGCTCAATCAACCCCGCATCGATGAGACGTTTACGATACGAGCCGACCTTGTTCGCCGGCAACCCCATCTTCTTGGCGATATCACCGTTGGCAATCTCATCACCCTCGCATTGAGCCATTGCCGCGAGATACTGAAACTGTCGCTCTGAAACCCTGCGCAGCGCCGGGGCAATCACCATAGCATTAAAGCTATCAAGAGCCGCTTGGATACCTTTACGCGCGGACCCTTCGTTCACGCTCTCCGCCCCGCTGCGCGCAGCAACCTGCCAAGCGTAATATCCGACCAACTGGACCATAAAGGGATAGCCTGCTGAAGCCTTTGTTAATAGCTCAGCGGCGTCTTCATCGAGCTCCTTGCCCGCTCGTCTCATTGTATCCTCAAGCGATCCACCGACTTCAAAATCGGAGAGACGAGTGAGTTCGATATGTTTTGCCCGCTGAAGGAAGGTAAGGGTATCATCAACCACCACGCCATCCACCGATGTTGGCAAGCCGGCGAATGCAAAAGCGACATTCGCCCCTTGGCGAATCAAAAGCTGCATCTCATTGCCCAGCTCGCGCATTTCCTCAGTTGAGGCATCCTGAATCTCGTCGAGCGTAATGAGCAGACCTCCGCGCTTCGCGGCATCGTACATTGCCTCGCCCAGATGAGATGCCGACTTCGATACCTCAACGGAGCCAAGGCTGACTCCTAGAATTGATGGGGAAATCGACATTGACTCAAGACGAACATTTCGCTGTAGAGCCTCGAGGATTCTACTGCAAAAACCGGCATTCGAGGCGACGTCAACAACCTCGAATCCTTTTTTTCGCGCAAGATCACCCAATGCATTGAGAAGCACCGTTTTACCTGTGCCTCGGACGCCCGAGATGCGCATGAGTCGATCGGGAGCACCAGGACCATTCTCAAGGGCCTCGGCAAAATCATCCAAAACAGCGTCACGTCCGATAAGCTCAGGCGGATTCATGCCCGCCGTTGGCTTAAAGGGATTAATGGCTTTCGACATTCGACCCTCCTCTGCTAGTTTTAACAACTTTAACAAAGTTTAGCAACTTTAGCAGAGTTTAACAGGTTTAGCAGACCTAGCCGCTTTTGACCTTACCGGTCCTGCTGGAGCCACCCACTTGAGCAAATACAAATGGCTCCATTCAATTTGTCGGCAACCTGCTCGATACAGTAATTCGTACTTTAATTCGCTACGACTTAATTCGTTATACCTTATCTATACGCAAATGTTCCCGGTACGCCGGCAGCAGTAGCCCCTTCGTTTTGTCGGCATGGTGAGCAAATGGGATGACAAGCGCGGTCCAGCCCTTCTATGCTGCCCCTACCCCAGCGAGCGGTTGAGGGAGCCGAGCTCATCGTTACCCATGGTGCGCCACATTTGATAGATGCAGCCGCGCGCCAAGAAAAAGAAGCCGTTGTCGACGAGTTGCACGGCGGCATCCGCGAGTTGATTGGTCACGGCGGGCACCGGCGGCAGCTCAAGACCTGCCTTGCGGATGGTCTCGACAGCCTCCTCAAACGTGGGCGGTTTGATGACGCCCATCTCGTTCATAAGGCCCTGCATTTCCTCCTGCGCACTGCCGCCCGACTCCTCGCCGCGCGGCACCAGGCGATAACATGCCAGCGCCAGCTCGAGCTGGTCGCAGTTCCAGTAGGCGAATGCCAGGCGATAGAACAGGTAACCGATCGAAGGCCGGTCGCTGGCAATGCGCAGGCCGTGACGCGCTACCTCGATAATCTCGTCATAACGCTCCAGGCGTGCTAGCACGTTAATCAGGGCAAAGTGAGACTGCATGGACGAGCGCGCCAAGTCGTAGAGACGGCGCACCTCGGGCAGCGCACGCTCAAAGTCCTCTTGTTCGGCGTAAAAGCTGCAAATCTCGTGCTGGGCAAAATACAGCGCATCGGGAGCGCGAAGGATACGCACGGAACGGTCCTCCTCCATCACCGGCAGCACCATGCGCACCAGCTGGTTGTCGCAGAACTGGGTCTGCACTGGGCCCGTCGCCAAAAGCTCAGCAACAGTACACTTGGCTTCCAGCTCCTCGACAAGGCGAGAAAAGCCCTCGAAAGCACCGGCTCGGTCAACTTTGGATTGCTCGCGCAGCTCGACGACACGGGCGACATACGGATCGTTGTCCTCCTCCATGACCTCAAGCTCGTCAGCCGTATCAGCGAGCAGCAGATCGCGAAGCGCAGGCGGCAATGGACGATGGTCATCGCGTGGTCGGGCGTGAACCTCTGCAGGCTCAATCATGTCCGGCGCATCTGCCTCATATGCCTCGAGCAAATGCTTGCAGGGCATGTCGTCCATATCCATGCTCTCAAGATCCTTGGCGACAGAAACGCAATCGGCCAGATAAGCCGCACGGCCAAAGGAGTACGTTTTAACAACGCGCTCGCCCTGCTCGCCGTCGGGAGCCGCAATCTGCACGTAGCAGCGCGTGATGCGAGCACCCGAAGCAAAGCAA
>CABUKY010000027.1 GCA_902492185.1 uncultured Collinsella sp. | reverse complement strand
CTTATGTGCGAGCTCATGGCTGACGCCTGCCTCGCTGGCTCCGGCAAGGAGCAGGTCTCCGAGGCCGAGATGGCCGCTGAGCCCAAGGCCGAGTAAATCAGTCTTAGTTAATTCTTTTTCATCTCTTTGAAAGGAACCACAATGGCCCAGATTACCGCCGCTATGGTCAAGCAGCTCCGCGAGATGACCGACTCCCCGATGATGGAGTGCAAGAAGGCTCTCGTCGAGGCTGACGGCGACATGGACGCCGCTGTCGACGTTCTGCGTAAGAACGGCCTTGCCAAGGCTGCCAAGAAGGCTGGCCGTGAGACCAACGAGGGCGCTGTCGCCGCGTTCGTCTCCGAGGATGGCAAGACCGGCGCTCTGCTCGAGCTCTCCTGCGAGACCGACTTCGTTGGCTCCAACGCCAAGTTCACCGGCTTTGCTTCCAAGGTCGCTGAGGTTGTCGCTACCACCGAGCCTGCTGACGTCGACGCTCTGCTCGAGAAGCCGATGGGCGAGGAGACCGTTTCCTCCGAGCTCACCGAGATGATTCACATCATGGGCGAGAACATGAAGATCTCGCGCTTCGCTGCGCGCAAGGCCGAGAACGGCGCGCTCGCTTCTTACATCCACATGGGTGGTAAGATCGGCGTCCTCGTCGAGTTCGCCTTCGAGAAGGCCGAGACCGCTCAGGCTGAGTCCTTCAAGACCTTCGCTCATGACGTTGCCCTTCAGGTTGCCGCCGTCGCCCCGATCTGCGCTACCCGCAATCAGGTTCCGGCCGAGACCGTCGAGCACGAGAAGCAGATCTACATGGCTCAGGCTGCCGAGTCCGGCAAGCCCGAGGCTATCCAGGAGAAGATGGCTGTTGGCCGTCTGGAGAAGTTCTACAAGCAGTCCGTGCTCACCGAGCAGGAGTTCATCAAGGACAGCTCCCTCACCATCAAGAAGTACGCTGAGCAGGTCTCCAAGGAGCTCGGCGACACCATTACCGTCGTTGCCTTTGACCGTCTGGTCCGTGGCGAGTAAATAAGCTCTTGTAGCTGGTAATGAGCAGGCTGTGGGTTTTACTCACAGCCTGCTTTTTCATGGCTCTTCTTAGAGCCTTTGATAGAATGTTGAGAGTTCAATCTAAAGGAGGATCGCTTTGTCCGACATCCGATATAAACGCGTGCTCTTAAGCTTTCCGGCGAAGCGCTGATGGGCGACGGCCAATATGGCATCGACCCCAAGGTTACCGACCATCTTGCCAAGCAGGTCAAGGAGCTGCTCGTCGTTGGTCATGAGGTCGGCGTCGTTGTCGGCGGTGGCAATATTTTCCGCGGCATGGCCGGTGCTGCCGGTGGCATGGAGCGTGCTCAGGCCGACTACATGGGCATGCTGGCAACCGTTATGAACGCGCTCGCCCTGCAGGATGCCTTCGAGCATAACGATGTTCCCTGCCGCGTGATGAGCGCTATCCAGATGAACGAGATCTGCGAGCCCTATATTCGCCGTCGCGCCATCAACCACCTTTCCAAGGGCAACGTCGTTATTTTTGCCGCCGGTTCGGGCAATCCGTACTTTACGACCGACACCGCCGCGGCTCTTCGTGCGTGCGAGATCGGCGCCGAGATTCTGATTAAAGCCACCAAGGTTGACGGCATCTACGACAAGGATCCCGTCAAGTGCGCCGATGCCGTCCGTTTTGACAAGATTACCTATCACGAGGTTCTCGTCCGCGGTCTGCAGGTTATGGATTCCACGGCTACGGCACTGTGCCAGGACAACCGTATGCCGATTTTGGTCCTCAACATCGATGGCGAGGACACCGTCAAGCGCGCGCTTTCGGGTGAACCCGTCGGCACGCTCGTCTATCAGGAGGATTAAGCATGGCAGAGAACATCACCGCCCACATGGACAAGTCGCTCGAGTCCCTCAAGCATAACTTCTCCAAGGTTCGTACCGGCCGCGCCAATGCCAACATTCTGTCCGACATCACCGTCGATTATTACGGTGTTCCCACGCCGGTCACGCAGGTTGCCGCCGTCAAGACCCCCGAGGCCCACATGCTGCTCATCGAGCCGTGGGACAAGGCACTCATCAATGCTATCGTCAAGGCCATCGGCGCTTCCGATCTGGGTATTACCCCCAACTCCGATGGCACCGTCGTTCGTCTTCCGTTCCCGGCTCCCACTGAGGAGCGCCGTCGCGAGCTCGTCAAGGAGTGTCGCGAGTACGCCGAGCAGGCCAAGGTGTCTATCCGTAACATCCGTCGCGACTTCAACAACAAGCTCGAGCGCGATGAGGAGCTCACCGAGGACGATGTCCGTCGCGAGCAGGCCAAGGTCCAGAAGCACACCGATGAGTATGTCGCCAAGGTTGAGGAGCTTCTGAAGGAAAAAGAAGCCGAGGTCATGGAGATCTAAGGTGCAATACGACGAGCATAAACTGGTCGAGTACTTTGCCGACGCCCCTGCGGGCGTCGGTTTTTCCGACCTTGACCTCAATAACATTCCGCACCATATCTCGTGCATCATGGACGGCAACGGTCGTTGGGCCACGTCGCGCGGTCTTGCGCGCGCTGAGGGCCACAAGGCGGGTATCGTCTCCCTTCGCGAGATTATTACCGCCTGCGTGCGTCTGGGCGTCGACGTGCTTTCGGCCTATGCGTTTTCTACCGAAAACTGGAACCGCCCGCAGCACGAGGTCAACGTCTTGATGCACTTGTTTGCCAAGACGTTTATCGACGAGCTGCCGCTTCTGAAGCGCGAAAACGTGCGCGTTGTCTTTTTGGGTGACATTTCCGCGCTGCCCAAGAAGACCCGCGACGTTTTTGAACGCGGTCTTGCCGAGTGCGCCGATCACACCGGCATGACGCTGGCGCTTGCCGTCAACTACGGCGCGCGTGCCGAGATTGCCCGCGCTGTCCGTCAGATCGCACTCGACGCTGCCGCCGGTAAGATCGATCCTGGCGCAATTGATGACGACATGGTGGCTTCTCACCTTTATACCGCCGGTCTTCCCGATCCTGAGCTTGTGATTCGCACCTCTGGTGAGCTGCGCCTTTCGAACTATCTGCTGTGGCAGGTGGCTTATTCCGAGTTCTACGTCACCGATACCTATTGGCCCGACTTTGATCGTTGGGGCCTTGTCGACGCCATTTTGGCCTATCAGGGCCGTGACCGTAGGTTTGGTGGTCTGAGCAAGACCGAGGAGGCTTAATCGTGTCCGATCGTCCCAAGGCAATTGCTCCCAAGACATCTGAGCGCAAGGCTGTCGCTGCGGGAGCGCCCGCAGCGAAGAATGGCACCGGTTCGTGGCTTGCCGGCTTTATCACCCGTGCCGCCGCCGGTATCGTCTATGCCGTTGTCTTTATCCTGTGCCTGGTTTTGGGTATTGTGCCCACGGCCATCTTTGTTTCCGTCATGAGCGGCCTGTGCTGCTATGAGTTTTTCCGTATGACGAGGCTCGATGGCAAGATGGCTAACGAGCGCATGGGTATCGCTGCCGCCGTACTCTTTCCGCTGTCGGCGTTGGGCGATTCGATGTTGCTGAATGCCCTGCTTTTTGCCCTGATGCTCGCTGTGGGCATTTGGTATGTTTGGTCGCCGCGTACCCGCATCTCTGATGTGGCCGTGACGCTCATGGGTCCCATCTACACTGGCTTTATGCTGTCGTGCTGCTGCGCGATGCCGTGCCCGGTTTTGCCGGCGCCCTGCTTTCGGTGGGCGTTTGCGCGTCCCTTTGGGTCTCCGATTCGTTTGCCTACATCGTGGGTAGCCGTATCGGCAAGCACAAGATGGTTCCCAAGATCTCTCCCAAAAAGAGCTGGGAGGGGTTTGTCGGCGGCATCCTGGGCTCGGTTTTGATTTGGCTCATCCTGTGGGCGACGCACTTCTACAAGCTCAGCCTGCCCTATGCGCTGCTGTGCGGCGTGGTCGTGTCCGTCCTGGGCGTTATCGGAGACCTCATCGAGTCGCGCATCAAGCGCGGTGTGGGCGTCAAGGATTCCGGTAACCTTATCCCGGGCCACGGCGGCATGCTCGATCGTAGCGATTCGCTTATCTTTGGCTGCATTACCGCGCAGCTGCTTTTGATGATCGGAGGCGTGCTGTAATGTCCTTCCAGACGACGTATGGCCCCGATGGACGTCTCCGTGTTGCCATCCTGGGTTGTACGGGCTCTATCGGCACGCAGGCACTCGACGTGTGCCGTCAGCATGCCGATCGACTGCAGGTAACGGCGCTGTCCGTCAATTCCAGCACCTCGGAGCTCGTTGCCGCCGCCCGCGAGTTCTCGGTTCCGGCCGTTGCCGTGGCCGACTCCGCCCACGGTGCGGACGCCGTGCTGCAGGAGCTGCCCGAGGGCACGGAGCTCGGTGTTGGTGCGCAGGCGGTTTGTGAGCTCGCACGTCGCGATGATGTCGACTGTGTGCTTGTTGCCATTGTGGGCGCTGCCGGGCTCGAAGCGAGCCATGCGGCCTTGACCTCGAATAAGCGTCTTGCCCTTGCCAACAAGGAGTCCCTCGTCGTCGGTGGCGACTTGCTTATGCCGTTGGCGCAACCGGGCCAGCTTATTCCAGTTGACTCTGAGCACTCCGCCATCTACCAGTGCTATCTGGGGGAGAACCCACGCGAGGCTCATTGTATTTGGCTCACCTGCTCGGGCGGTCCGTTCTTTGGCCGCACGCGCGACGAGCTCAATCGCGTGACGCGTGCCGATGCCCTCGCACATCCCACGTGGGCCATGGGTGCCAAGATCACCATCGACTCCGCCACCCTCATGAACAAGGGTCTGGAGCGCATTGAGGCCATGCATCTGTTTAACTGCGACCTCGATTTCATTAACGTGGTCGTGCAACGTCAGTCCAAGATTCACTCTATGGTCGAGTTTGCCGACGGCTCCGTGATGGCGCATCTCGGTGCTTCCGACATGCGTATTCCCATCCAGTTCGCGTTCTCGTATCCCGAGCGTTGGGATACCCCGGCGCCTCGTATCGATTTCCGCGAGCTGGGACAGCTCACGTTTGATGCTGCCGACATGGATACCTTCCGCTGTCTGGCACTGGCCGAGCGTGCCGGCAAGACGGGTGGCACCATGCCGTGCGTGCTCAATGCCGCCAACGAGGTCGCCGTCGATGCCTTCCTGCACGATGGCTGCAGCTTTACCGATATCGATCGCATTGTGGAATCCTGCATGGATGCCCACGATATGCAGGCGGTCGATTCGTTTGAGCAGCTTCGCGACATCGATGCGTGGGCGCGTGAAAAAGCTGCGCAGGCGCTCGCCGCAACCCGTTCCTAACCCATAAGGATTGCTTTTTCGTTTTATGGATACTGTTCTGAGCGTTCTTTCATCGGTCTTTTGGGGCCTGCTGATGCTTTCCGTCCTCGTGTTTTTGCACGAGGGCGGCCACTTTTTGGCGGCGCGTGCCTGCGGCGTCCGTGTGACCGAGTTCTTTTTGGGCCTGCCGTGCCGCTTTGACATCCATTACACGTCGCGTCGCATTGGAACCAAGTTTGGCGTGACCCCGCTGCTGCTGGGTGGCTACGCTGCCATCTGCGGTATGGATCCGACCGATGTCTCGTGCGCCGATCGCGTGCTCGCGGCTATCTACCGTCATGGTCGCGTGACCGTGGCCGACCTTGCTGTCGAGCTCGAGCTTTCCGAGGAGGATGTGCTCGAGGCATGCGCCTTGCTCTTGGGTTGGGGCTCTATCGCGCCTTGGTATGAGGAAGGGGAGAAGCCCTCGCCGAGCTACTATCCCACCAAGTATCAGACGCTGCCACGAGATGCGGCGGGTTACACCACCTTTGACGGCCGCCGTTTCGATCGAGAGCATGCGACTACCGAGGGCGATGTGTGGGAGCTGCCGTGCGGCGAGGCCGAGTTCCTTGCACAAGAGCGTTCGCACACCTATCTTGGCCAGGGCTTTCTCAAGCGCGCCTTTATGCTGCTCGCGGGCATTCTCGTCAATATCCTGACGGGCTTTTTGCTGCTTATGAGCATCTACTCTATTGCGGGTGTCACCGTGCCGATGGATACCAACGTGATCGGTCAGGTTGACGAGGGGTCTATTGCCGCCAAGGCGGGTATCGAGGGCGGCGACGCGATCCTTTCGGTTGACGGAGTATCGTGCTCTACCTGGATGGACGTTTACGATGCCATCGGTAAGGCTGCCGGTAAGGACGATATCGCCATCGAGTACGAGCGTGACGGCAAGCAGCATTCGACCGCGGTTGCGCTCAAAGAGGACGAGCGCCTAGGTGTGTATGCCTCTACGCAGGTGGTCCGTTTAGACCCCATCACGTCGGCTCGACTTTCGTTCTCCTATGTCGTGCAGACAGCGGAGGGCGTGATGCGCCTGCTCCAGCCGCAGCATACGATGGAGATTCTCGATCAGTCTTCTTCGATCGTGGGCATTAGCGTTATGTCCTCACAGGCTGCTGCTGCCGGCCCTGCCACGTTCCTTTCGTTTGCCGCCCTCATTTCGTTCTCGCTTGGCTTTATGAACCTGCTGCCCATCCCACCACTCGATGGCGGCAAGCTGGTCATCGAGATCATTCAAAAGATTGCTGGCCGCGAGCTTCCGCTCAAGGTCCAGACGATTGTGAGCTATGTGGGCATCGCGCTCTTTGTGCTGCTGTTTGTCTATATGCTTCGTTCCGACATCCTTCGATTTATTCTGTAGGGGAGTGTTTGGATTGTCTTTATCCCATCCTTTGCCTCGCGAGTTGACGTGCCCCGTGCATGTGGGCGGCGTGCAGATCGGTGGCGGCGCTCCGGTCGTGGTTCAGTCCATGACCTGCACCGATACCGCTGATGCCCAGGCAACACTTGCGCAAGTGTGCGCGTTGGCGCAGGCTGGCTGCGATATCGTGCGTGTGAGCGTGCCCACTGAGGCCGCGCTTGAGGGTTTCCGCACCATCTGTGCCGAGTCTCCGGTGCCAATCGTTGCCGATATCCACTTTAACCACAAGCTGGCCATTGGTGCTGTGGAGGCCGGTGCCGCCAAGCTCCGCATCAATCCCGGCAACATTGGCGATTGGGTCAAGGTCGATGCCGTGATCGATGCCGCGGGCGCCGCTGGGTGCGCGATTCGCATTGGCGTGAACGCGGGCTCGCTTGAGCAGGATATCGCCGAGCGCGAAGACCTCACGCAGCCCGAAAAGCTCGTGATGTCGAGCGAGCGTTTCGTCAAGCATTTTGAAGATCGCGGCTTTACGAACATTGTGCTTTCGGCCAAGGCCCATAGCGTACAGACGACGCTCGATACCTATCGAGCCCTGTCGCGTGAGATTCCACACGTTCCGCTTCATCTGGGCGTTACGGAGGCCGGTACCAAGCTGCAGGGCACTATCAAGAGCTCAGTCGGTCTGGGTATTCTGCTGTCTGAGGGCATCGGTGACACCATGCGCGTGTCGCTTACGGCCGATCCGGTTGAGGAGCCGCCGGTTGCCTGGGGTATTCTGCAGTCGCTGGGCCTGCGTCGCCGTGGCCCCGAGATTGTCTCGTGCCCCACGTGCGCCCGCTGCCAGGTTAACCTGATTCCCATCGCCGAGGAGGTAACCGAGCGGCTTAAGAACTATGCCGCACCGCTTTCGATCGCTGTGATGGGATGTGCCGTTAATGGCCCCGGCGAGGCTTCTGATGCCGATTTGGGCGTTGCTTGCGGACGTGGTCAGGCCTTGCTCTTTTCGCATGGCCAGATCATTGGTAAAGTAGCTGAGGACCAAATTGTCGACGCGCTGATGGCAGAGGTCGACAAGCTTATTGAGGAGAAATAAATGACTCGAGCAATGTATATGTCTAAGCTCTATGCGCCGACGCTTAAAGAGGATCCGGCGGACGCTGAGCTCGCCAGTCACCGCCTGCTGCTCCGTGCCGGCATGATCCGCAAGGAGGCCGCCGGCCTGTATTCCTACCTGCCGCTTGCTTGGCGCTCGATCCGCAAGATCGAGAACATCGTGCGCGACGAGATGGACGCTGCCGGCGCCCAAGAGCTTATGATGCCTATCATGGTCGACGCCGAGTTGTGGCGCGAGTCCGGCCGCATCGACGCCTATGGCAAGGAGCTTGTGCGCTTTGACGACCGTCACGGTCGCGAGTTCGTGCTGGGCCCCACCCACGAGGAGACTGTCACCGCCCTGGTGCGCAATGAGCTGCGCTCCTACAAGCAGCTGCCCGTCAACCTTTACCACATTCAGGACAAGTTCCGCGATGAGTTCCGTCCCCGCTTTGGCTTGATGCGCGGCCGCGAGTTCATCATGAAGGACGCCTACAGCTTCTCTGCCACGCAGGAGAGCCTGCAGGAGGAGTACGACAAGATGAAGCAGGCCTACGCCAACATCTGCGAGCGCTGCTACATCAAGGCTCTGCCCGTTGTCGCCGACTCCGGCGAGATCGGCGGCGATACCTCCGTCGAGTACATGGCTCTGGCCGACGCCGGCGAGGCTTCGCTCGTCTACTGCGATGAGTGCGGCTTTGCTGCCGATGACGAGGCCGCAAGCACCAAGGTCGTTGTGACCGAGGGCCCTGGCGACGGTACGCTCACCAAGGTCGAGACTCCGGGTATGGGCACCATCGAGGCCGTTGCAAAGTTCTTTGGTTTCCCCGAGAACGGCACGCGCAAGTCCCTGGCTCTCATCGACGCCGAGGGTAAGCCGGTTGTGGCCATCGTTCCGGGTGATCATGAGCTCAACGACTGCAAGGCCGAGCACGTCTTTGGCAAGGGTTATCGCATGATGACCGATGAGGAGCTCCAGACCTACGGTCTACATAAGGGCTTTATCGGACCGGTTAACCTGCCCGAGGGTATTCGTCTGGTCTGCGACGAGAGCCTGCGTGAGTCCAAGCAGTGGGCCTGTGGCGCCAACGAGGTCGACTATCACTTTACCGGTGCCTGCCCCGAGCGCGATTTTACCGTCGACGAGTGGGCCGACCTGGTAACCGTCGTTGCCGGCGACCCCTGCCCGCACTGCGGCAAGCCGCTCTCTGCTGCTCGCGGTATCGAGGTTTCCCAGGTCTTCCAGCTGGGCACCAAGTACTCCGAGGCCATGGGTGCCACCTTTATGGACGAGGACGGCAAGGAGAAGCCGCTTATCATGGGTTGCTACGGCGTGGGCGTGTCCCGCTCGCTTGCTGCCGTCGTGGAGCAGCACAACGACGAGCACGGCATTGTCTGGCCGGTCTCTGTCGCTCCTTACGAGGTCGCGGTGATTCCGCTCGATCCCAAGAAGGAGGAGTGCGCGACCGTCTGCGAGCAGATCGTTGATGGCCTGTGTGCCGAGGGCATCGAGGTCGTCGTCGACGACCGCGACGAGCGTCCCGGCTTTAAGTTTGCCGATAACGACCTCATGGGCTTCCCGTATCAGGTCGTTCTGGGCAAGCGCGGCCTTAAGAACGGTACCGTTGAGCTCAAGGACCGTGCTACGGGCGAGCGTGAGGACGTGGCGATTGACGAGGTCGTCGCCAAGGTTGCCGAGCTTGTTAAGGCGGCTCGCCGTTAATCGACGTTTCTGCTATTAGGTGTAATTGCGGGACAGTCCCGTATCTCTCTTAGGATGAGATGCGGGACTGTCCTTTTTGTTGCGTGAATCAGGCCGACGGGTAAACGAAAACCCCACAGCCCATATGAGCTGTGGGGTTTCTTGTGCCTCCGATGCGAAATGAATCGCTCAGATATTACTGATAATCGACGACGTCGATCCAGTTCTTCAGGAACTCATCGTTCACGTTGCGCTTACGAGCGAGCTCGGAAGCGGCGACGATGCTCGTCCACTGACGCACGACCTGCATGGGCATGTCGGCGCGGTCGCAGTAGAGCTCCAGGTAGGCCTCGGCCTGGTCCTTGCTGTTGAGGGCAAAGAGCAGGTAGGTGGTGGCAACGTCGGCAGCAGGGGAGCCCTGGGTAGCGTGTGCCCAGTCGCACACATAGAGCTGGCCGTCGTCGCCGACGATGACGTTGGAGGGGTTGAAGTCGCCGTGGCAGACCTTGAACTCCTTGGTCATGCCGTCCAGACGCTCCTGAAGGTTGTAGCGCGTGGTGGCATTGAGCTGATCAAGGCTGTCGATCATGCGGGCGAACTTGTCGCGTTGACGGTTGAGCAGCGGGGAGGTGTAGCCGTGGATCTCGATCTGGAGGTCGACGAACATCTCGAGGTACTCACCAAAGCGCTGGGGCTCGGCAGTCATCTTCTCGGCAAGGGTGGTGCCCGGAACCTTCTCGGTCACGAGCGCCCAGCCGTTGGCGTTCTCGAGCTGGGAAACCTCGAGAGCCTTGGGGCTGCGGATGCCGCACTCATTGATGCGGGCAAGATTCAAAGCCTCGTTGAACACGTCGGAGACAGGCTTGGTCTCGTTAAAGACCTTGACGATCTTGTCGCCCAGGTCGTAAACGACCTTGTTGCCTCGGCGGACGAGCTCGGTCTTGGAATCGGGTAGCAGCATGGTTGCATCCTTTCAACGATGCGATAGAAGCGACGGCGGGGGTGTGTGGAACACCCGTGCACCCCCGCCGTTAAAAACCGTGCTAAAACTAGCAGACGGCGTAGTCCTGAGGCTCGCGGCCGTAGTAGGCGTCCAGGTAGAGCTCCTTGATCTCGCTCATGAGCGGGTAGCGCGGGTTAGCGCCGGTGCACTGGTCGTTGAATGCCTGCTCGGTCATCTCGTCGAGGGTGTCGAGGAAGTACTGCTCGTCAACACCGTAGTCGGCGATGGTCTTCTTGACGCCGATGAAGTCCTTGAGCTCCTCGAGCTTCGTGATGAAGTTCTCGAAGACCTCCTTGTCGTCCTTGCCCTCGATGCCGCAGTACTTGGCCATCTCGGCGTAGTTGTGCAGCGCGTTGGGGTAAGGATACTGGGAGAAGGTACCCATCTTGACGGGAGCCTCGGCGGCGTTGTAGCGCATGACGCGAGTCAGGATGACGGCGTTGGCGAGGCCGTGGGGCAGGTGATGGAAGGCGCCGAGCTTGTGGGCCATGGAGTGGTTGAGGCCCAGGAAGGCGTTGGCGAAGGCCATACCGGCCATGCAGGAGGCGTTGTGCATCTCCTCGCGGGCGTGCGGGTCCTTGGCGCCGTTCGTGAAGCTGGAGGGCAGGTTCTCAAAGACGAGCTTAGCAGCGCGCTCGGAGAGGCCCTTGGTGTAGTCGGAAGCCATGATGGAGACGTAGGACTCAATGGCGTGGGTCATGACGTCGATGCCGGAGGCAGCGGTCAGGCCGCGCGGGGCGGTCATGCAGTTGTCGGCGTCGACGATAGCCATGTTGGGGAGCAGCGCGTAGTCGGCGAGCGGCCACTTGATGCCGGTCTCCTTGTCGGTGATGATGGCGAACGGCGTGCACTCGGAGCCGGTACCCGAGGAGGTCGGGACGGCGACGAAGTAGGCCTTCTTGCCCATCTCGGGGAAGGTGAAGATACGCTTGCGGATGTCCATGAAGTCCATGGCCATGTCCTCAAACTTGCACTCGGGGTGCTCGTACATCATCCACATGATCTTGCCGGCATCCATAGCGGAGCCACCGCCGACGGCGATGATGACGTCCGGCTCAAAGAGAGCCATCTGCTTGGCACCGCGACGTGCGCACTGCAGCGACGGATCGGGCTCGACGTCGTAGAAGCAGTCGTGGGCGATGCCCATCTCGTCGAGCTTGGCCTCGATGGCGCGGGTGTTGCCATTCTTGAAGAGGAACTGGTCGGTGACGATGAAGGCGCGCTTCTTGCCCATGACGTTGCCCAGCTCGTCGAGAGCGACGGGCGTGGAGCCCTTCTTGAAGTAGACCTTCTCGGGAGCGCGGAACCACAGCATGTTCTCACGGCGCTCGGCCACAGTCTTAACGTTGATCAAGTGCTTCACCCCAACGTTCTCGGAGACGGAGTTGCCGCCCCAGGAGCCGCAGCCCAGGGTCAGAGACGGCTTCATGCCAAAGTTGTACAGGTCACCGATGCCACCGTGCGAGGACGGGGTGTTGATGACGATACGGCAGGCCTTCATGACGTGCTCGAACAGGCTGATCTTCTCGGCCTGGGCGGGGTGCACGTACAGAGAGGCGGTGTGGCCCGGGCCACCGGCGAGCACCAGGTGCTCGGCCTTGTCGACGGCCTCCTGGAAGTCCTTGGCGTGGTACATGGCCAGGACCGGGGAGAGCTTCTCGTGGGAGAACTCCTCCTTGGCGGGGTCGGTGGAGGTGACCTCGGCGATCAGGATCTTGGTCTTGGCGGGAACCTCGATGCCGGCGAGCTCGGCGATCTTGGCGGCGGCCATGCCGGGGATGCGGTGATCGAGAGCGCCGTTCTTGAACATGGCGGCACGCAGGGCCTCCATCTCGGCACCCTGCTTGACGAAGTAGCAGCCGCGCTTCTGGAACTCGGCCTTGACCTGGTCATAGATGGTGTCGATGACGGTCACGGACTGCTCGGAAGCGCAGATCATGCCGTTGTCGAAGGTCTTGGAGTGGATGATGGAGTTGACGGCGAGCAGCACGTCGGCGGTGTCGTCGATGACGACCGGGGTGTTACCGGCGCCAACGCCCAGGGCGGGCTTGCCCGAGGAGTAAGCGGCCTTGACCATGCCCGGGCCACCGGTGGCGAGGATGATGTCGACGTCGCGCATGACCATGTTGGTCAGCTCGATGGAGGGGACATCGACCCAGCCGATGATGCCCTCGGGGGCGCCGGCCTTGACGGCGGCGTCAAGCACGAGCTTGGCGGCGGCGATGGTGCACTTGGCGGCTGCCGGGTGCGGGGAGATGATGATGGCGTTGCGGGTCTTCAGGCAGATCAGCGTCTTGAAGATCGCGGTGGAGGTGGGGTTGGTCGTCGGGATGACGGCGCCCACGATGCCGATGGGCTCGGCGATCTTGGTGATGCCGTAAGCCTCGTCGCGCTCCAGGACACCACAGGTCTTGGTGTTCTTGTAAGCGTTGTAGATGTACTCTGCGGCGTAGTGGTTCTTGATGACCTTGTCCTCAAGAACGCCGCGGCCGGTCTCCTCGATGGCCAACTTCGCCAACGGGATACGAGCCTTGTTGGCGGCCATGGCGGCCTCATAGAAGATCTTGTCGACCTGCTCCTGCGTGTACGTAGCAAAAAGCGCCTGGGCCTCTCGCATCTGAGCGAGCTTAGCCTCAAGCGCCTCTACGTTGTCCACAATTGCGGGAGTAGTGTTTTCCGGTGACTTTTTCACCATTTGTGTCTCCTTGCGATCGGAGATTTACCCTACGCCTTGCATGATAGCAAGAAATTATTCGACGAACGGTAAGATTCCCGTAAAAGGCACACTAAAACGCTTCAATAAACTGAAGCGTTTTAACCATTCTAGTTTCCCCATGGCTATGGTGTGTAGTTTGTTCATTGTCTGTTCATTGGGTCTTAGGAAATTAATACACATCGATCAATTCCGGCTGGTCGTGACACAAATTTAGGTCGTTTCTATTGCATGGCAATAAACGCGTTTTCTTGTCAGACAAAACACTGGTATTAAACTAAAACCAATGTGCCAGACGGCACATTCAGTAAGAGTGAAATATATGCCTTTGCCTCTGGGTATTTTGTCGCCCTTTACCGGTTCTTGTCAGATGAGTAGAAAGGGCGGTTTGTGAGATTGCCACGCTGCAGGCGAGCTTTCGTTTGGCTCGTCACTTTTTTGTTCGTGTTTAATACGATCCCTACGGGCGTATTTGCTGATGTAATAGTGAATGTTGACCCTCAGCAAAACACGACTTCGGAGAATCTGTCTAATGAATCTACTGATAGTGCCTCTGTGTCGGGGGGGGGGTCGGTCGAGGCTTCGTCTAACGACAATTCGGTTTCAAGTGATGATCAAAAACCTGAATCTGATGTCTCGGATAAGCAGTCAAACGATGTGAATGTGAATGAAATATCTGATGAATCGAATTCTGATGCAGCAGAATCTGGTGTTTATCAAGTCAATGATCAATCAACATTTGAGGATGCGCTGAAAAAATCTCCTCTGATAATTTATCGGAGATCAGACTTGTCCTAAAAGGCGGCTCGTCTTTTGTGGTGCCGACCCAAGAAGATTACGTTTCGAATTTCGGCGTTGCTAACAAGAAGATTACCGTGACGAGTGACGGTGATAATCGCGCAACCTTGCGCTTCTCCAGCCGTGCCATGCTTTCCGGACCTTGTACTTTTGACAACGTCGAAGTTGTTGGTCTAGATAAATTCTATTGCAATGGTTTCGATACCGTGTTCACTCGTAACTGCGAGCTCAAGCTCTCTTATACACTTTATGGCGGCGGCTATAAGTCGACTGTCGACCACACACATGTGGTGATAGCTGCGTCTGGATATATCAATCCTGGTAGTGGCGCTGGCCTTCATGACGTCATTGGTGGTTCATATCAAGGGTCCGTCGAGCATGACACCTATCTTGAGATCAGCGGTAACCTTCGCATGGCTAGCGGTAATCACGTTAATCCCGGTTGCATGCGCGGCGATGGCTCGAGCGGCGATGGAAACGGCTCTCCTGCTGTTTATGTAGGTGGTAACGCCACGCTTGTTTACGACAATGCCAACTCCGAAGTTTCTCCTGCTATCGAAGGCACTTACGGTTGTGAGATGCGTGGCAACGTGATGCTTGATGTTCGTTCGGGTGAAACAACTGAAATATGCGGCACTGAGGGCGATGCCAGCGAGTCGATAATTGATGGGAATTTACATATCATCGCGGGATCCGAGAGCTATGCAAATAGTGATCGTATCTTGCGTTTGGGTGCCAACTGGGGCATTACGGGAGCTGGCAATCTTTTCGCGGCAATGCCTGGGCAGACGGAGCATTACATTATTAAGGGTAGTGTTACCATCGACACTTTTGAAAATGTCTGGGGCTGGGATAAAGGTACAGTTCCAGATAGCTACGATCTTCCAAATATTAATGGTGCCATTATGGGCATGGTAGGCGGAGACATCACCATTAATGTTCAAGGCTCTCATTTACAAGATATTTATGGTG
>CABUKY010000026.1 GCA_902492185.1 uncultured Collinsella sp. | reverse complement strand
ATTTTCCGTTTCGACGAACAGCCGATCGTGTCAAATTTGGTCTAACAGAGCCAAACGTTTTGCCCCGCCAGTTGGCGAATTACCGCGCCGCCGTCACATATCAAACGCCAAAATGTGCGAGACTGTTCTGTGCAATTGTGCCGGCCGAGGGAGCGCCGGCGCTCGATTCGCATGGAGTAACCCACAACGATGCTGCTTACGCAAACGACAACGCCCGAGGACGTCAAGGCTCTTAATCGCGCCGAGCTCCCGCAGCTCTGCGACGAGATTCGCCACGCCATCCTCGAAAGCTCCGCCGCCGTCGGCGGGCACGTTGCCCCCAACTTGGGCGTCGTTGAGCTTACGGTTGCGCTTCATCGCGTATTTAACTCCCCCATCGACAAGATTGTCTTTGACGTTTCGCACCAGACCTACGCCCACAAGGCGCTGACCGGGCGCGCGTACACTTATATCGATCCGGAGCGTTATGGTGAGGCTTCTGGCTTTGCCAATCCCGACGAGTCCGAGCACGACCTGTTCGCCATGGGCCATACCTCCACGTCGGTGAGCCTGGGCTGCGGCCTGGCGCACGCTCGTGACCTGGCGGGCGATGCGTACAACGTCATCACCGTTATTGGCGACGGCTCGCTTTCGGGCGGCTTGGCGTTTGAGGGCTTTAACAATGCCGCCGAACTCGATAGCAACCTGATCATCATCGTCAACGATAACGACCAGTCCATTGCCGAGAACCATGGCGGCCTGTATCGCAATCTGGCCGAGCTGCGAGCCAGCAACGGTACCTGTGAGCGCAACGTTTTCCGCGCGATGGGGCTCGACTACCGCTATCTGGACGCCGGTAACGACGTGTTGGCCCTCGTCGACGCGTTGCAGGAACTGCGCAATATCGATCATCCCATCGTGCTGCACGTCTCCACCGCCAAGGGCAAGGGCTTTGAGCCAGCCCAGAACGACCCCGAACGCTGGCATCACGTGGGTCCGTTTGACATGGCAACTGGACGCAAGCTCTGCCCGGGCCATCCGAGCGAGCCTGCGCCGCGCACCTATGCCGACATTACGGGCGAGGCGCTCAGCGCCGCCATCGAGCGCGATTCGCAGGTCGTGGGCATCACGGCCGCCACGCCCTACATCATGGGCTTTACACCCGAGCTTCGCGCTGCCGCCGGCAAACAGTTCGTCGATGTGGGCATTGCCGAGGAGCACGCCGTGACCTTTGCCACCGCGCTTGCGCGCTCGGGCGCCAAGCCAGTCTTTGGTGTGTACGGCACGTTTTTGCAGCGCGCTTACGACGAGCTGTGGCACGACCTGTGCCTCAACGACGCCCCGGCAACCATTTTGGTGTTTGGTGCGTCAATCTTTGGCACCACGTCCGAGACGCACCTTTCGTTCTTTGATATTTCCATGCTGGGTGGACTTCCCAACATGCGCTACCTAGCGCCGGCCTGCATGGAGGAATATCTGTCCATGCTGAGCTGGTCGCTCGACCACCGCGAGCATCCCGCGGCGATTCGCGTACCGGGCATCGGCCTGGTGAGCCGTCCCGACCTTGCGCCCGCCGAAGACACCGACTACAGCGCCGTTCGCTACAACGTGGTGCGCCGGGGTCGCGACGTTGCCGTGCTCGCGCTTGGCGATTTCTTTGAGCTGGGCGAGCGCGTGACAAACCGCTTGGCTGCCGAGTACGGTATCGAGGCCACGCTCGTCAACCCGCGCTTTGCAACCGAGCTTGACCGTGAGTTCCTCGACAGCCTTGCCGCCGAGCATCGCGTTGTCGTCACCCTCGAGGACGGCATCTTGGACGGTGGCTGGGGCGAGCGCGTCGCGTGCTATCTGTCCTGCACGCCTGTGCGCACGCGCACCTTCGGCATCGCCAAGGGCTTCCCCGACCGCTACGACCCCAACGAGCTGCTCGCTCAGAACGGCATGACGGTCGAGAACATGGCCGCCGAAGCCGCGAGACTACTCAACGAGTAAGAAAACCTCCGCAAGGAAAGCACCCCTGCGGAGGTTTTTATTTTCGCGACGCGATTATCTCAATCTGTAACATCTAGGGCCCGAATTCCCGTCTAACTGTTACAGATCTAGATAAGACGTCGTAGTCCCAGACCTTTGTCTCAATCTGTAACAGATAGGGACCTTTTGACCGTCCAGATGTTACAGATTGAGACATTCGAATTCCCCTGAAGAGAAAATCTCAATCTGTAACAGTTACTCGGCAAAAATGGCTGCAGATGTTACAGATCGAGACAAAGCAACAAGGCATGCCGCCGCATCGGCCAAAACCACCACGAAGGTGCCTGTCCCTTTTTGGTAGATACAATAACCCATAAGGTAAGTATGTTTCTGAGTTATTTCGTGTTGACCCGTCTGAGCGCAATAGGGTATAACTCTACTCAACCGCTAGGGATTTTATTGAGAAAGGTGTTCTACCATGAGCAAGAACCTCTCCCAGCAGGTCGTTCTCGACCGCCGTGGCTTCGTTGCCGCCACCTTCGCAACCGTCGCCGGCCTTGGTCTTGCCGGCTGCTCCGACACCAGCGCCGAGGCCGACAAGGGTTCCACCGCCGGCTCCTCCAAGAGCTCCAATGATACCGAGGCTTCCACCACACTCGACGCTAAGGCATTCGACAAGCTCGTCGACAACGGCCCCAAGGCCGATGACGACGCCATCGCCGCCAGCACCTGGGCCACGGCCGTTAAGGACGCCGGCGTCTTTAAGATCGGTGGCGTTCAGACCTCCACGCTCTTCTCCCTCCTCAACGAGAAAGACGGTCAGACCCGCGGCTTCGACGCCGGTATCGCGCAGCTCCTGTCCAACTACATTCTGGGCGAGAACAAGGTCGAGATCACCCAGGTGACCTCGGACACGCGCGAGTCCGTCCTGCAGAACGGCCAGGTCGACGCTGTCTTTGCCACCTACACCATCACTGACGAGCGCAAGAAGCTCGTATCCTTTGCCGGTCCCTACTACTACACCCAGCAGGCCATCCTGGTGCTCGCCGATAACGACGACATTAAGAGCGTCGACGACCTGGCCGACAAGAACGTCGCCGTCCAGTCCGGCTCCAACGGCCCCGCCATCCTGGAGGAGTTCGCCCCCAAGGCCAGCCAGCAGGAGTTCAAGACCGACGAGGAAGCCCGCCAGGCACTCCAGCAGGGCCGCGTTGACGCCTACGTCATCGATAACAACATGCAGCAGAGCGCCCTGGTCCGCGAGCCCGGTAAGTACAAGATCGCCGGCAAGCCCTTCGGCAGCAAGGAGCCCTATGGCATCGGCCTGCCGCTCGATTCCGACGGCGTCGCCTTCGTTAACGACTTCCTTAAGAAGATCGAGGACGATGGCACCTGGACCGAGCTGTGGCAGATCTGCATCGGCGACCGTACGGGCGACACCAACGTTCCCGAGCTGCCCGAGATCGGGGCCTAGGCAGCGAGCCTGGTAACGGCCGCAACGAAACCATATGGAAACGCATGATGCGCTTTATTGCGGTAAACTGTTTCCTCACTGAGTTGTCGGGGCTTCCGTACACACGGGAGCCCCTTTCCTTACCGGCGGGAGGTCCGCATGAGTCTCTCCGAACTCTGGTCGCTCTATGGCCAGAACTATATCGACGCGCTGCTAGCAACCTGGGGCATGACGCTTGAGTCGTTTGCCATCGCCATGGTGCTGGCCGTCGCCGTCACCGTGATGCGCGTGTCGCCGCTCAAGCCGCTGCGCGTCTTTGGTGACCTGTATGTCCAGGTCTTCCGTAACATCCCCGGCATCGCACTGCTCATTATCGTCGTCTATGCGCTGCCGCCGCTCAAGGTCGTCCTGCCCTACCGCACCTGCGTTATCGTCGCCACGGTCCTTTTGGGCTCGGCCTTTGGCTCCGAGAACTTTATGAGCGGCATCAACACCGTCGGTGTCGGCCAGGTGGAAGCCGCACGTTCGCTCGGCATGAGCTTCAGCCGTATCCTTGCCAAGATCGTGATTCCGCAGGCACTGCGCTCGAGCGTGCTGCCCATGACCAACCTCTTTATCGCCGTCATGCTCACCACCGCGCTCGGCAGTCAGGTGCCGCTTAAACCGCAGGAGCTCACCGGCGTGGTGAGCTACATCAACACGCGCTCGCTCGGAGGCGTCGCCGCGTTCTTTATCTCGGCGCTCGGCTACCTGGGCACGGCCTTTGTGGTGAGCCACATTGGCAACTACATCGATAAGAAGGTGAGGATCCTCCGATGAGCAAGCATTCCTCCCCTGCACTTACCATGCGCGATGCGCTCTACGAGGCTCCCGGCCCAAAGATGCGCGCCAAGATCCGCATCGGCACCGCCATTTCGCTCGTTGCCGTGGCCGCGCTCATCGCTCTGGTCCTGCAGCGCTTTTATGTGACCGGTCAGCTTTCAGTCCACTACTGGTATTTCTTTACGCACCTCACCACCTGGAAGTTCCTGCTTGCCGGCTTTGAGGGCACCGTTAAAGTTGCACTCACCGCCGGCGTCATTGCACTGGTGCTGGGCTTAGCCCTTATGCTCGGCCGCACCAGCGGCATCAAGCCGCTGCAGCTGGTCTGCCGCGTGCTCACTGATTTCTTCCGCGGCGTGCCGAGCCTGCTGTTCATCTACTTCTTCTTTTTGGTGCTGCCCCAGTACAAGATAGCGCTGCCGTCGTTTTGGATGCTCACGCTTCCCGTCGCGCTTGCTGCAGCCGGTGTACTTGCCGAGATCTTCCGCGCCGGCGTCAACGCCGTGCCGCGCGGTCAGGTCGAGGCAGCCCAGGCACTCGGTCTCTCCAAGGCTAAAATCACCTTTAAAATCGTGCTGCCGCAGGCTATCCGGTTTATCATTCCGTCGTTGATTTCGCAGCTTGTGGTCGTAGTCAAAGACACCACCGTCGCCTACGTGGTGAGCTACCCCGACCTCATGCAAAATGCCCGCGTGCTCATCACCAACTACGACGCCCTCGTGTCGGTCTACCTGGTAATCGCGGTCATCTACACCCTCATCAACGTCGCGATCAACAAGGCCGCTGTCTACGTTTCGCACAAGACCGGTGCGACCATCATCCGCTAACGCTTTACCATTTCGAATCATAAGGAGCCGAGCACCATGGCACAGAGCACCTCTTCAACCGGCAATCAGCCGCTGATCGAGCTCAGACACGTCGATAAGCACTATGGCGATCTACATGTCCTCAACGACATCAATCTCTCGGTCGACCGCGGCGAGGTCGTCGTCGTGATCGGGCCCTCGGGCTCGGGCAAGTCGACCATGTGCCGCACCATCAACCGCTTGGAGACCATCGACTCGGGCGAGATCCTCATCGAAGGTCAGCCGCTTCCGCAGGAAGGCAAAGACCTTGCCCGCATGCGCGCCGAGCTGGGCATGGTATTTCAACAGTTCAACCTGTTTGCACATATGACGGTGCTGCAGAACGTCATGCTGGGGCCGGTCGATGTGCTGGGCGTGTCCAAGGAGGAGGCTCATGAGCGCGCCATGGACCTGCTGAGCCGCGTGGGCGTGGCCGAACAGGCCGATAAGGTACCCGCACAGCTCTCAGGCGGCCAGCAGCAGCGCGTAGCCATCGCTCGCTCGCTTGCCATGCAGCCCAAGGCCATGCTCTTCGACGAGCCCACGAGCGCCCTCGATCCCGAAATGATCAACGAGGTGCTCGAGGTCATGGTCCGTCTGGCCCAGCAGGGCATGACGATGATCGTCATCACGCACGAGATGAACTTCGCCCGCCGCGTGGCCGACCGCGTCGTGTTTATGGCCGACGGCCAGATCGTGGAAACCGGCACGCCTGACGAGTTCTTCGACCGCCCCCAAACCAAGCGCGCCCAGGACTTCCTCAACTCCATCAAGGGTCACTAACCAGCCGCCCCGTGGGACAAATCCATCGGAAGTGTTGTCTCACGTCTCCCTTGTGCCCTGCCACCTTCAGATTCGAAAGCAACACCTATGATCGGAACTCGTACTTCATCATCCTACACCCCGCATGCCGACGTCGACCCCGCCGGCCGCCCACTCATCCTCGTCGCACCGCGTTGGGAAGAGGCAAAGCCGTTTTTAAGCGAGACGCTCTCCCCCAACGAGGAAATCGCAAGTGTCTTTGTCGATGCCATTCTTGCCGCCGGCGGCCTGCCGCTGCAGATGTCCATCACCGAGGACATTGAGGTTATCCGTCATTACGTCGATATCGCCGACGGCATCGCTATTCCCGGCGGCCCGGACGTCAACCCCAAGCGCTGGGGCGACGAGCGCCCCTACGACCCCACCCTCTGCTGCGAGATCCGCGATAGCTTTGAGTTTAAGCTGGTCGGCGAGGTGCTCCGCGCCAAAAAGCCGCTCTTTACCACCTGCCGCGGCACGCAGTTGCTCAATGTCGCCACTGGCGGCACCCTGTGCATGGACGTGCCGAGCCTGGGCGCTCGCGAGGGCCGCACGCAGTGGCGCCATACCCACGTGCTCAACGACCCCGTGCATCCCGTCGAGGTCGTGCCGGGCTCGTTGCTGGAGCGCGCGCTTGGCGGGCACAGGCTGATCCAGACCAACTCCGCACACCACTGCTGCGTCGACCGTCTGGGTAAAAGCACGCGCTTGGTCGCCAAAGCAACCGACGGCGTTCCCGAGTGCATCGAAGTCGAAGGCCAGCCGTTCTGCCTGGGCGTACAATGGCACCCTGAGTACACGTGGAAGACGCTCGAGACCGACTTTAACCTGTGGAAGTCGTTTGTCGAGGCTGCTGCCAAGGTAAAGCAGACCCGCTAGTTCGCGAATCACACAGGCTTAAACCTTCCATGCCAGGGGGGGGATGGACACCAGCAACGGTGCCCGCCCCCCTGTATTTGGTATGCTCGGTATGATTATCCCTCACAAACAATCAAAGAAATCTCGACCGCAATCGGTCTACGGTAAAGCAAATGGTAAAAACGCTTGCTACGTTAATTAGGCAGTCAATTAGAATCGAAAGGCATTGACTATTCCCCAACGGGGTCACGCCACAAATCCACATGAGCATCGAGGACAGAAGCGGAAGCATGGAATTGGCCCCGAGCTGTATGTAGATCGCTACAACGTTGACAAGCAGCAGCATGCCAATCGGACCGAAGCCGGACCCAAAATAGGAAACAGCAATCACACAAGAGACCACGTATGCAAGGCAGACGACACTCGCCAGAAGAAGTCGATAGCAAAAAATATTCAGGTTGAAATACTGCTGAGCATCCAAAACGATTACGCAGTTAAGACAGTACAAAACGACACTCGATAGGATAAACGCGCCCAAAAGGGCAAAAGAAGACAGCACCACTCGCACAACGATAACGCACACACGCTTCCCTCCCCGAGCCTCCGACAACCCCCACGGTTCCTCAAGAAAGCCCGAACTGACAAAGCGCGGCACAATGCAAGCCGCGATGAACGGAAAAAACAATGCATGAGCCAACGGGGCTACGTTGAACAGCAGACCGCGAAAAACCTCTGCATTACCAAATAGAAGGACATCCTCTGCCGATAGCCGAAGCGTCGGGTCTGGGAAAAAGCCCAAGAAACTGTTCTCACGGAGGCTACAGAACCACATCGGGAAAGAATTAAGCTGCAATACCACCATGCACGCATAAATTACCAGGATTAAGGCGTACGTCCATTTGCTCACATGCTTCAATTCTGAATGAAGGAATCTTCTAGTCTGACGAGCCATTGAGCACACCCCCAGCACGAAAGCTCACGAGAGCGTAAATCAATACCGATAGACAGCTGGCTGCCGCGCCATATCCCAGAAGCGTCAGCTGCCCCATATCGCTATACCCAAGGGCACATCCGACTCCAAGGTACGGCCCCGGAAGAAAGAAGATCCATCGCAAGGACGATATGGGCGTCTGAAGGTAAGTTCCGTAGAGCGTCAAGCTCATGACAAATCCGATTATTACCACAGCCCCGCTAAATACGGCGCTGCTTGTAATCCGATAGATGGTCACCGTCTCCAACGCAACCGATATCACCAATACGGCGTTGATTATCATCGCAGGCAAAAATGCAGTTAGCATGTCGTGCGAGTAGTTATGCCCTACACGTATTATGGCTATTGCAAAAAGAAGAAGGCAAAGCGCACTATATGCTGCGCCAATTATTAAAGCAGACGAAAGCACATGTGCTAGGACCCCATTAAAGCGGGTAAGACCTCTTGCTGAAGAAATTCGGTATCCCTCTTCATAGCCGCGCTCCTGTAAAAGCACCAGACAAACGATGAGTGGGACGAACAGGGATGTACCGGCAAAAGCGCTGCGCACAAGGGACTCATCGGGTGCAGAAGGATCGATTACATTCCAGCAGAAGCCAATATCCTCCCCAAAAACGCTATTGCCAAAGGCGAGCAACGTTGTTCCGTTTTTTAGAAAGATGCCAAAGAGAAGGCCGAACGCCAGCATAAGCGCAAGACCAAACTTCGCCGGAAATATCCTGTGCAAACGCATCATGTCCGCCTTTATGGGATGGATCGCCCGCTTCATAGCGAGACCGCCTTCATCAAGCGCCTGTAATACTCTTTTAGGGACGACGCCTCATCCCTTATGACGTCCATCGATTCCTTTTTTAGCAGTTCGCCGTCATGAATAAACAGGCAGCTTGTTGCAACCGATGCCAACTCATCCAAATCATGACTAGAGATGAGCATGGTCTTACCCTGCCCTCGATTCAATCGACCGATAAGGGCCCATATACTCTCGATGCCCAACGGGTCCAATCCATTTGCCGGCTCATCGAAAATTAGTACGTCGGTGTCGCCCAATAAAGCCGTAGCTATATCCAGTCGCCGTTTCATTCCCAGAGAAAAACTGCTCACGCTCTTTTTCTCATCGACGTCCAGCCCGACTAGGCTCAAAACGCGAGGAATCTCACGATTCGCATCAAGCCCCCATTCCGCACATCGGATCCGAAGATTCTCAACCGCACTGAGGGATTGGTATGCTCCGCTGGAATCTGGCACATAGCCGACACGCGTCCGCATCAGGCCAAGCTCTCTTTTTGATTTGCCTCCAAAGAGCTCCACGCTCCCCGACGATGGCTCGCAGAGGCCCAAGACGATTTTAATAAGCGTGCTTTTGCCCGCACCGTTTGCACCGACAAGGGCACAGAGCTCAGACTGATGCACCTCGAAGGAAACGTCATGCAAAACGCGCCGTTTCCCGTAGCGCTTTGACACCTTTGATAGCTTTATCGCTGATGCACTCATTGGCCTCCCGTTCTGCTTGATAGCAAAACCGCTCATATCGTTCCTCCTTTCCTTTATCGTTTTCCATGGTTTTTATTGTTTTTCGATAACTCATATTTGTCAAGATAATCTAAAAGAAAGAACCCGTGTTAGACACGAGTTCCTTCACGCTGATACTTCGTTTTAGTTGTTCGCCTTAAGCTACTCGTCACTCAAATCGACAGCAAAGACTGATGTCGGAAGCGACGCCTCATTGCCTCCGCCATCCCGCATCTGCCTCACAACATTTTTTGCGCGCTCGACAATAAGCTCCTCAAGCTCTTTCTCGTTCACGCGCTGAATAATATCTCCCGGTTGACAATCAAGCTCATCACAGATATCGAGAAGCGTCTTTAGGCGAATAGCTTTTATCTTTCCGTTTCTAAGCTTTGAAATATTAGCCGGAGTATGCCCCGTCGCCCGAATCAGATCAGCGTTGGTCTTTCCGGTCTTAAGCAGCTGCGTCTCAAGCTCGATGATGAGATAGCTCATGTTTCCTCCTACACAAGCTCGTCAGACTGCTCTTGGAGCAGCGAGGCATAACTCCAGATCGCCGAGATAAACAAGCAGACAACTGCGCCGATAAACGACCCCGCATCAAAGGTAGCGCCTTGGCAAATCTCAATAACGAAGGAATGAGGCACGATGTAAAGCTCCAGTCCGCCAATGGTGAGATTGACCGATCCATAGGCACCAACAAACGAAACCGCAGCGTTAACAGCAAAGGCAAATGCAAGAACACGGATAAGCCGCACATGTGCCCTGGTAAAGGGCGAGACGCCCCGCGAGATGTTACGGCTGACCCCGCACAAAACGACAAGCGAAATACCCACAACGAGTGCCAGGCACAGTCCGCTTGGGATAACGATGCACCCGCCATTGAGAAGCGTCACGACACCAAAAGAATCGACAGAAGCAACGTTTTCAACCGCATACCAAATCACGTAAACAACCAACGCGGCAAAAGCGACGAGCATCCCTGCAAAAACGGCTGCCATGCAAAAACCAAGCTTCCTGATATTTTCGCCCGCCTTGGCCATACGCTGAACGCTGTTGGACATACACTCACCCTCATCGACTCTATCGTTATTCGAACAGTTTATCGAACAACGATATAGATTGCATGCGGAAAGCCCCGCCAGTGCGCATAGGCCATTCACTAATCGGAAGGGGTGAGAGTGGATTTTTGGACACGTATCGAACGAGAGTGGATAATCTCCCACTTTGAGGCCACCACCGAGCCTAAAACGGGAGATTATCCACTCTCATTGTCATCAAAGCACGCAAGCTCTTATTCGGCCGCCTCGCGCAGGGCCGACATCGTAGCCGCATATTGCTGCTGCAGCGCATGCATCCCCTCGCGAGCGCCGTCAACGGCATCGGCACCACGCAGTGCTTCGGTTACCACGACCGCCGGCTCGTACAGATTATCGAATCCCAGGTTTTGGCTCACGCCCTTGAGCGTGTGCGCTGCCATAAACGCACCTTCGGCGTCTCCCGCCGCCATGGCGGCCTCCAGCTTGTCCATGCTCTCGTCATCCAAAAACTTGAGGGCAAAGCGGGCGAGCATTTCCTCGCCCATCAGCCGAGCGCACGCGTCATCATAATTAGCGCCGATCTTCTCATACGCCTCACGCATGGAAATCATGGATTAAAACTCCTTTGGTCAAACTAAATCGTGGGGAACGCGACAACGTCGGCGGGGCGTGCCAACGTCTCGGCAATACGGTCTTGCACCTCGAGCAGGCAGTCGAGCAACAGCGGGTTAAAGGTGCCGCACTTACCGTCCAGGATCATTTGGATCGCCTCCTTGTGCGGGATAGCGTCTTTGTATACGCGCACGCTCGTCAGGGCATCGTACACGTCGGCCACCGAAACCACCTGTGCGGCAATGGGAATTTCGTCGCCCTTAAGGCCATCGGGGTAACCCTTGCCGTCCCAGCGCTCGTGGTGCCAACGCGCAATCTGGTACGCATATTCCATAAGCGCATTGCCGGCGTGATGGCTACCCAGCTCACGCAGCATGTCGGCGCCGATCGTGGTATGCGTCTTCATAATCTCGAACTCCTCGGGCGTAAGGCGTCCGGGCTTGTTGAGAATCGCATCGTCAATCGACATCTTGCCGATATCGTGCAGCGCCGAAGCCAGGGCGATCGTGGAGCGTTCCTCATTGTCGAGGAAGATCGTGCCGCTACGCTGGACCAGACAGCCACGCAGCAGCTCGGTCAGCTTTTCGATGTTCGTAACGTGCCTGCCGCTCTCGCCGTTGCGAAGCTCCATGACGCCAGCCATGATGTCGATGAGCATGCGACTGTTCTTGACACGCTCGTTGTACTGCTGGGACAGCAGGCTCGTCAGACGGCGCTGTTTGGCGTATAGGCGGATGGTGTTGCTTACACGGCGGCGCACGACACGGGAGTCAAACGGGCGGTTGATATAGTCCGAGGCGCCCAGCTCGTACGCGCGCAGAACCATATCATCGGAATCTTCGCTCGAAATCATGATGACAGGCAGATTGTCACTAACCGATCGGCGCGACAGACCGGCCAGCACCTCAAAGCCGCTTATGCCCGGCATGACAATATCCAGCAGCACGAGCGACAACTCATCACCATAGCGGTCGACCATGTCGAGCGCCGTACGACCGTTGTCGGCCTCGAGGATGCAATACTCGTCCTTGAGCATCTCGCTGAGAATGACTCGGTTCATCTCGGAGTCATCGACAATAAGTACCAAAGGCTTTTCGCTTTGGAAGGCCTCGATGGAATCGGCATCGGTCACGACTGTACCGGCTTTTGCCTTAGCGCGGCTCAGTAACTGGACAGCGCGGCCAACGCCCTCATCGACCGTCTCGCCATGAATGCGAACGCCACCAACACATGCCGTCAAGCTCACGTACTCATGGCCCGGAATAATCGTGGAACGAACGGCATCGGACACCTGATGCAGGCGACGGGTGAAGTCATCGGAGGGAATATTGGGCATGACAACCACAAACTTGTCGCAGCCATAGCGCACAAGCTCGTCAGTCGAACGGATTCCGCTGCGCATGGCTGTCGCCACGGCACCGAGCGCAAGGTCGCCGGCATGACGGCCACACGTATCGTTGAAGACCCTAAAATCATCAAGGTCGATCATCGCAACGCCGGCATTCATGCGGGCGCTTCGGAGCTTTTCCTCGTAATACCGGCGATTATGCACGCTCGTCAGCACGTCGGTGTAGACAAGGTCCTCTTCTGCAGCCTCTTGCCCATCGATCGGACGCACCATCAGCAGGACATGAGGCTTGCCCTCGACCTTCAGAGGGCGCAGGCGAGCGCGGTACTCAACGCCATCGTTGAGCAGTTGCTCCGACACCTCATCGGAATCTGTCAAGGCCTCAAGACTTGCCTGGCGCAGACAAGGGCAGCGATCGCCGGCGAGCAGGCAGTTAGGCTCGCTCTTAATCTGATCGGCCGACAGCAAACGTACCACGGGGTAGGTCTTCGCGACACGGGCGACCTCGGCGGCAGCCTCCTCGTCGGTTAGATTGACCTCGTGATTATTGAGCATATGGGGCCCTTTCGATAGCTTCGCATGGTAGCGGTGGGTTCCAAATGTTACAAGGGTAACACCTTGCCGATGCAGGTAAGCACGTAAATGCTGTTACATTTTTATGAGTTGGCAGACGGCGCGATTGAAGCCGCAGACGTGATGTTTTGAACACATTTGTTAACAATGCCGAAACGTTTGTGGGTGAAGTCTGCTTTGGCTATTGCGGGTGTTAGAGTCCCAGGATGCCAAGGACAGTCTGGGCAGCCGCTCCTGGGCGATCGCGCAGGCCGTTGTGCGCGCCGGGAACCATTACGAGCGGACAGTCCAAAAGCTCAGCCGCCACCCTCGTGCCCGCCTCGCGAGGCGTGCCAATCGAGAGCTCGCCCAGGAGCACGGCGGCCACCGTTTTCGACGCACGGACGCTATCCCAATCGGGAACGCAGGTCATAGTAATCCCGTATTCGTTCGCCATGAAACTACGGCCGTTGCGCAGGGCATGCTTGGCTTCCGCCTCGGTTAACTTGGGGGCCTCAGGGTCCGAATCGCCGATGGCGCCCAGGAAGGCCCGTAATGCCCTGGAGACCTTTCCCGCGGCGATCATCTCGAGCAAGACCGGGGCCGCGCCCAGGCCGGCGCCCTCATCCGTCACGGCGGGTTCATGCAGAATCGCACGCGAGATTATGGCGGGGTTTGCACGGAGAAGCTCCAGGGCCACCAACGTACCGGCACTGTGCGCGAGCACGTTTGCCGGAGCGCCAATATGCTCGATAACAGCCTGTAGGTCGGCGGCCTGGGCAGCGAGGTCGTAGCGTCCGTCTGCAGCGTCGCCGCTCTCGCCGCAACCGCGGCGGTCGTAGGCAATGACGCGACAGTCACGGGCGAGCTCGCGGGCGATGGCGTCAAAAAAGACGCCGTCGACGCAGGCACCGTGCACGCAAACCAAGGCGGGTGCATCGGACGATACAACCGGGCCGGCATACTCGCGGCAGGCGATCGTAGTGCCCGCATTCTCGACCGTAAAATCCATGTTGTGCCCCCATCATCAACGCCCATCCAGTTGCACGTCAGTACGATTGGATGGACCCGCATTGCCTTACGACTTGTTAACAGATTAACTGTACCCGACCCGAGGCTTTTCATGGCACGGCATAATGAGCGACGTGAAAAAACGAAACTTGTAAAGCAAGAGCCTACACCTTGCTTTGGAGCCGATGCTATGCTTAGGCACAATTGTCTTGAGGAGCATATGCCTATGTCTACGTTTTTGAATGCCGGCCCCATCTTTGGGCCCGTTCGCAGCCGTCGCCTGGGCCTTTCGCTCGGCGTCAACATGATGCCGGCCAGCGGCAAAATCTGCACGTTCGATTGCATTTACTGCGAAAACGGTCTCAACGCTGAGCGCCCCTGCCATGAGCCGTACAACACAGCTGCCGTGGTACTCGATGCACTCGAGGCCAAGCTGCGCGAGATGGCAGCCGAGGGCGAGCTCCCCGATGTAATCACCTTCGCAGGCAACGGCGAGCCCACCGCCGCACCGGAGTTTCCGCAGGCCATCGCCGGCGCCGTCGCGCTGCGCGACGAGCTGGCCCCAAACACCAAGATTGCCGTGCTTTCCAACGGCACGCGCGCCGACCATCCCCAGGTACACGATGCGCTCATGATGGTCGACGACAACATCCTCAAGCTCGATACGGTCGCCCCGGCTTTTATCCAGCTGCTCGACCAGCCCGTTGGCCCCTACGATGTAGAGCACCAGATCGAGACGTTCGCGAGCTTTAACGGCCGCGTCATTATCCAGACGATCTTTTTGACCGGCGAGCACCGGGGCAAGTCTCTCGATAACACTGGCGAGGAGTACGTCGGCCCTTGGCTCGCGGCGCTCGAGCGCATTCGCCCACAGGAGGCGACCATTTACACGGTGGCGCGCGAGACACCGGTCGCCGGCCTTGCTAAAGCGGCGCCCGAGGTGCTCGACAAGATTGCTGCACGCGTGCGCGCCCTCGGCATCCCCTGCCAGGTGAGCTACTAGCAAAACCACGCAGCAGCCAGTGCCCACCATCCCGCCCCATCAGTTGCGGTGATATAGTTCCTATTTGTGCTGTTAAACCGCTTAAATCGGAACTATATCACCGCAACTTTTATAGACGCGTGGGTGGGCTATACTAGCTGCGTATGAAAGGAAGTTAGCCATGTTTGACAAAGGACCCGTGCCCGGCCGCAACGACGCTTGCTGGTGCGGCAGCGGCAAAAAATATAAGAAATGCCATAGCACCTTTGATGAGCGCCTCGAGCGCTTGTGGGAAGAGGGCTGGGAGGTTCTGCCAAAAAAAAAAAAAAAAAAAAAAA
>CABUKY010000025.1 GCA_902492185.1 uncultured Collinsella sp. | reverse complement strand
TGCCCTCCCCCGCCACCAAGCGCACAAAGCGGGCGATTTCCTCGGCGCTGAGCAGCTCGTCGTGCGCGCGGGGCGCCACGCCATCGGCCGGCATGCAATAGATGCAGCGGAAATTGCACTTGTCGGTAACGGCAATGCGCAGGTAGTTGATGTCGCGGCCAAAACCGTCATGTTGCACGTGCCCGTCCACGCGGCCCTCCCCTCACGCGGCGTTTTATTCTTCGGAAAACATAATACCCCACGAGAGAATCATGCCGACACCCGTACGACAGGACAGGTCGCTTCGAGCAAAACGGACTTTCCAAGCCCATCCTCAGCATACAAACCATCACAACATTCGTCGCTTTTCCCGTTTTTGGCAAAAAACGTCGAATGCTGTGATGGTTTGCCTGCCCACAGCACCCCGTAGAAGGACCAAAGCGTCCCTAAAGGCCGCCGTCCCAGTGCCGAATCACGAATTCTCGCAGATCGTTCTGCCGTTTCTGGAACGCTTCGCTTCGGTCGCACTTGAGCCCCATAGCGAGCGCGATGGCATTCATCGCCCGATGCAATTGCAGCTGGTGGGCAAACTGAGTCCCGGTGAGGACGATCATCCTAAAGCCCAGCGCGCTCAGCACGGTCATACGCTCCGCATCCGACGCG
This sequence comes from uncultured Collinsella sp., assembly GCA_902492185.1. Lineage (GTDB taxonomy): Bacteria > Actinomycetota > Coriobacteriia > Coriobacteriales > Coriobacteriaceae > Collinsella. Next base: position 15,396 of record CABUKY010000025.1, on the reverse strand, counting down.
CTGCGCTGTTTATCAAGATGGTCCGAGCCGTTGTACTCAATCCCCGTACCGCTCGCAGGCGCATATACGTCGATCTCGAAATACCCGGCCTTTGCGAGATACTTGAACTCGTTGGGGACATCGACCCGATGGTTGAGCTCGATCTTTGCGTATCCCAGCCCTCCCTGAGAACGTTTTGCTACGACCATGATTGCGGTGGCCGTCTCCATGGGCGACCGCGCGCCATCGTGCACGCGCTTGAGCACGGCGGCCGCGCGTATAGCCCCCTGACGAGATCGGTTCTCATTGCAATAAGTAATCAAGTCGGCAACGGTATACCTCTGCCCCATCTCGATATAATCGCCTGTCGACAGATGATTCAAATGGTATCGGGCGCAGATTTCGTAGCCATATTCCAGCTGCTCGGGCTCACTCATCCACGAACCCGCTTGGACAAAGCACATGGCCTCATCAACCACCAGAAGGCCCTCTGCCACCTCGATAAGATGGCCTGGAGGTACCGGCGCTCCAAACACGTGGCACCTAAATCCAGCCGGCGTCGAGCGCTCAAAATCGAAGTTGACGAGCGTGTCGATATAATCGAGCTCTTCTCGTGGAATACCAAGAGAAACCAGATGGTCGGCAACGATCCCAACCGCCGTTGAAGCCCTCAGCCCCTTGGCATCGAGTCCCAATTTGGGCAGGCTCGCGGTCGGTTCCGCCTCGTTAGCAAGCGAGTCCTCATCGTATAGACTGCTTGCTCGCGAGAGCGACTCGGACGGGCGCGCCACGTTGTGGTACAGCCAGGCAGTCTTATGGGACAGGACGATCGGCAGGTCCATGAGCCCTCCAATGGAGTCGGATAACCAACCTTATTCCCCTGCTCACGGGTCCACACACCTTCGTGCGCAAGAAAGCGATTCCACCCGGTCGAGTGGCAGAAAAACCATCACAACATTCGATGCTTTTCCCGTTTTTGGCAAAAAACGTTGAATGTTGTGATGGTTTGAGGCGAGGGGCACGGAGGGATCAAAGCATCGTGCTCGAACGGGTTAATCCAGCTCTTTTAAGCCATGCGCCAGCTGCCAGTACTCGCCGTGCTGGGCGAGTAGCTCTTCGTGCGTGCCGCGCTCGATGATGCGGCCGTGTTCGAGGACCATGATGGCGTCGGCGTCGCGGACAGTGGACAGGCGGTGCGCGATCATAAACGTGGTGCGACCGCGCATGATGCGGTCCATACCGCGCTCGATGAGCTTTTCGGTACGCGTGTCAATGGAGCTCGTGGCCTCGTCCAGGATGAGCACCGGCGGATCGGCGACGGCCACGCGCGCGATGGCGAGCAGCTGACGCTGACCCTGCGACAGGTTGGCGCCGTCGGCCGTGACCGGTGTGTCGTAGCCCCGCGGCAGGCGGCGGATAAACGAGTCGGCGCAGGCGGCCTCGGCAGCGGCGCGCACCTCCTCGTCGGTCGCGTCGAGCTTGCCAAAGCGGATGTTCTGCGCAATGGTGCCGCTAAACAGGTGCGTGTCCTGCAGCACAATGCCGAGCGACCCGCGCAGGCTGGCCTTGGCAATGTGCTTGACGTCGATGCCGTCGTACGTGATCTCGCCGTCATCGACCTCGTAGAAGCGGTTGATGAGGTTGGTAATGGTCGTCTTGCCGGCGCCCGTGGAGCCCACAAACGCAATCTTTTGCCCCGGCTTGGCAAACAGGTTGAGGTCCGTGAGCACGCGGGCGCCCGGCACGTAGGAAAAGTCCACGGCATGGAAGCGCACGTCGCCGGCAAGCGGGACCAAGCCGCACGTGAGCTCGGTGCCGTCGGCAGCCACCGCGCAGCCCGACTCATCAACGGCTGCCACGTCATACAGGTGCCCGTAGACGCCCACGCCCTGGCCCTCGGGAATTTTCCACGCCCACGCGGCATCGCCCGTCTGCACCAGCTCCACGCAGCCCTCGTCCACCTCGGGCTCAAGGTCCATAGCCGCAAACAGGCGCTCGGCACCGGCCAACGCGTTGAGCAAGAAGTTGCCGAGCTGCGTAAACTGGTTGATGGGCATGGCGGCCTGGCGCACAAAGACCAGGTAGCTTGCAAGTGCGCCCACATCGGCGAGCCCCTTGATGCAGAGCATGCCGCCCGCCACGGCGACGATGGCATAGTTGACGTAGCCAATCACGACGGTCATGGGCACCATGGAGTTGGCGTAGCTCACGGCGGCGGTGCCGGTGCGGCGAAGCTCGTCGTTGCGGCAGGTGAAGCCGGCGACATTCGCTGCCTCGCGGTTAAAGACCTTGATGACCTTTTGGCCCGAGACCATCTCTTCGATATATCCGTCCAGGTCGCCAAGCGATGCCTGCTGGGCGGCAAAGAAGCGCTTTGAGCGCGCGCCCGAGTAGCGCGCATACAGCACAATGGCCGCATCGCACACGAGCGTGATGATCGTGAGCTGCCAGTTAAGGATGATGAGCATGGCCGTGGTGCCCACAACCTGAATGGCGGCCTGAATCACGTTGGCAAAGCTGTTGTTAAGCGCCTCGGAGACGGTGTCGACATCGTTGGTGAAAAAGCTCATGATGTCGCCCGAGCGCGTGCTGTCAAAATAACTGAGCGGCAGCGTCTGGATGTGTGCGAACAGATCGCGGCGAATATCGGACACCACGCGTTGGGCCGCGCGCACCATGATCTGCGAGTAGCCCAGGGCCGAAAGCACGCCCGCGGCGTAGATGATCGCCGTCAGGATGACCTGCTTGGCGAGCAGTTCCTCCCCGCCCGTGGCCAAACCGTTAACGATGGGGCGCACCATGTAGGTGCCGGCGAGGCTCGCGATGGCGGCGACGGAGGCGAGCACGCCCACCGCGAGCAACGAGAACTTGGCATGCCCCATGTAGGAAAGCAAGCGGCGTACAGTGCGCTTGAGGTCGGCCGGGCGTGCTTGGGCTGCGGTCTTAGGCATGGCGCTCACCCCCTTCCAAGGGTGATCCGCATGCGACGGAGGAAAACGGATCCTTCGCGCAGTCATCATCGCTGCCGTCGCCGGTGCACGCGTTCCCCGCAAACTCCATCTGCGAGGCATAAATCTCCTGGTATATGTTGTCGCCCGCTAGCAGTTCCTCGTGCGTGCCCACGCCGTGGACACGACCGTCGTCCAATACCACAATGCGATCGGCATCCATGACACTCGCGATGCGCTGGGCGATGATGAGCACGGTCGCATCGGGAATCCGAGCGATGTGCTCGCGAATCTTTGCGTCGGTCGCCATATCGACCGCGCTGGTGGAGTCATCAAAAATGAGCACGCGCGGATGCTTGAGCAGCGTGCGCGCGATGCACAGACGTTGCTTCTGGCCACCCGAGACACCGGCGCCGCCTTGGCCCAACTCGCCGTCCAGCCCGCCGATGCGATCAAGGAACTCGTCCACGCACGCCGCGCGGCAAGCCGCGAGGAGCTCATCGTCCGACGCCTGCGGATTGCCCCACTGCAGGTTCTCGCGCACGGTGCCCGTGAACAGCACATTCTTTTGCAGCACAATGCCCACAGCGTCGCGCAAGGCGGCGAGGTCGTAGTCGCGCACGTCGCGTCCGCCCACAAGCACGGCGCCTTCGGTGGCGTCGTACAGGCGCGCAATCAGCTGCACAAGCGAGCTCTTGCCCGAGCCCGTGCCGCCGAGGATGCCCACCGTCGAGCCGCTCTCGATGCGAAGGTCGATATGCTCGAGCACATCCTCGGCTGCATCCGCGCGGTATTTAAAGGAAACGTCGCGAAACTCGATACTGCCGTCCGCTGGCGCCGCAGTCGCGAGGTCTCCCGCAGGGTTGGCGATAAAGGGTTCCTCGTCGAGCACCTCGGCGATACGGCCCACACTCGTAAGAGCGCGCGTGAGCAGCAAAAACACGTTGGAAATCATCATGAGCGAATTCATGATCAGCAGCACGTAGCTCATAAAGCCCGTGAGCGAGCCCACGCCCAGCTTGCCGGCGAGAATCATGCGGCCGCCAATCCACAGGATGGAGAGCGCAGCCACGTACATCGACAGCTGAAACACCGGCAGGTTGAGCACCGCGTTGCCAAAGGTCTTCGTCGCAGTGCCGGCGAGCTCGGTATTGACGGTGTCGAACTTGGCCTCCTCGTGCTCGGTACGAACGTAGGCCTTGACGGCACGCACGGCGGTGAGGTCTTCCTGTACCACGCCGTTGAGGTGGTCCATCGAGGTCTGGAGTTGGCGGTAGAGCGGACTGACGCGATAGGTGATGGCGCCCAGTACGATTGCCAGCACGGGCAAGATGATCGCAAAGACGGTGGCGAGCGGGCGCGACAGCATCAGCGCGTAGATAAGGCCGACGATAAGCGTCACCGGGCCGCGCACCATAGGGCGAAAGCCGTTGCCCACAGCATTTTGGATAACGGTGATGTCCGTGGTCATGCGGGTGACGAGCGAGCTGGCGTCGTAGTTGTCCAGGTTACCAAAAGCGAGCGTCTGAATCTTTTTGTACTCGGCCTCGCGCAGGTTAGCGCCTAGGCCCGAGGCAACGCGGGCGGACGTGCGGGCATAACCCAAGCCCAGTACCAGCGAAAGCGCAGCGCACACCAACATGTACGCGCCCTGCAGCAGCATGTAGTTGATATCACCCGCAGGCACGCCCACATCGATGATGTTGGCCATGATGACCGGGATAAACAGCTCGAGCACCGTCTCGACCGACACAAAGAACACGCCGAGGATGGCATCGCGACGGTATGCCCCTAGATAGGAAAACAGTATTTTGAGATTGCGCACGCAGGTTCAACCCCCATCAAACGTTGTTCGCAAACGCACGTATTATTGCGCGCCGAATAATGGTGTCAAGTATTCCGAAATCGTTTTCTGCAAGGTTAGCGCCGGCGGCGAGTTCTCGTGATGTGTGTCCATATTCACTCGGAATAATGGTGCGCGAGACTTTTTCGCTCCGGCGTCATCACAAACCTTGACTCTACAATCGTTATAGGGTTTTCACTACACTGGTACGTAAACAAACCCAGCCAGAAAGCCCCGCCCATGGAACACGACCTCACACGCGGCAATGTCCTTAAGACCATCGCGGTCTTTGCCCTGCCTTATATGCTCTCGTACTTTTTGCAGATGCTCTATGGCATGGCCGACCTGTACATGATGGGGCAGTTTAGCGGCGCCGCCGGCATCACCGCCGTGGCAAATGGCGCTCAGACGCTCTATATGATTACCGTGGCACTCGTGGGCTTGGCCATGGGAACGACGGTCATCGTCGGCCACGCCGTGGGTTCGCGCCGGTTTGACCGTGCCGAGACCGCCATTGGCAACACCATCACGCTCTTTATGGGCGTCTCGGTAGTGCTGGCCGCCATCCTGCTTGCGCTGTGCCCGCAAATTGTGGCGCTCATTGGCACGCCGGCCGAGGCGGTCGAAGGCACCGCCGCCTACCTGCGCATTTGCTTTATCGGCATTCCGTGCATCGCCGCGTACAACATTCTTTCGGCCATCTTTCGCGGGCTGGGAGATTCGCGCTCGCCTATGTACGTGATCGGCGTGGCGTGCATCATCAACATCGCGCTCGATTTTCTGTTTATCGGCCACATGGGGCTCGGCCCCGTGGGCGCGGCGCTCGGCACGGTGACCGCCCAGACGGCCAGCGTTGCCCTCGCGCTCGTGTGGCTCAAAAGCCGTCGCACGAACATCCACGTTAAGCGCAGCGACCTGCGCCCCCAGCCCGAGGTGCTCGGCAGCATTCTTAAGATCGGCGTGCCTGTGGCCGTGCAGGACGGCTGCATCCAGGTGGCGTTTATGTTTATCACCGTCATCGCCAACCACCGAGGGCTCGTCGACGCCGCCGCCGTGGGCCTGGTCGAGAAGATGATCAGCTTTTTGTTCATTGTGCCGAGTTCCATGGGCGCCACCGTCAGTGCGCTCACGGCGCAAAACGCCGGCGCGGGCAAGGGCGACCGCGCACGTCAGGTGCTCAAGGACGCCATGACGATCTCGGTAGTGTACGGCTGCCTGATCACGGCGCTGATGTGGCTGGTGGCGCCGGCGTTTATCGGCTTTTTTGCCAAGGACGCCGCGGTGGTCGCGGCCGGCACCGGCTATATGCGCAGCTACATTTTCGACGCGATTTTTGCCGGCATCCACATTTGCTTTAGCGGCTTTTTCGCTGCGTATGGCAAGAGCTACATCGGCTTTGCGCACAACGTGCTGGCCGTGGCGCTCATTCGCGTGCCCGGCGCGTGGCTGCTGTCGAATGCCTATTCCGATACGTTGTTTCCCATGGGCATCGCTTCGCCGTGCGGGTCAATTTTGTCGGCAGTCATCTGTGTTGTCGCGTTTACCGTGCTCAACCGCCGCGGGGCTTTTGACAAGCTGGTGGCGTAGCGGGGCAACGCGAGATCGCCCTGATCGACGACATCATCAGCGACGACCCCACAACCTACGTGACGCAGATCACGGTGCCGGTTGCCCCAGCAAAGTAAGAACCGCCCAGAAAACGTTCGGCTGAAGGCAGAATCTTGACGTTATAGGCCATATTTTGCCTCAAGGTCATCGAGAGCCTCAAAGGCATCACGCGCCATGCCAGCAGCACGCTCCTGCTCGGCCACAGCTATACGAGCCATCAGACGAGCCTTAGCCTGTTCCTGAACCATGAAGTCATAGTCTTCAGATCGAAGTACAACAAATTTGCTATAGCCGTTTTTTGTAACAGTCACTGGACCAGGAGCCTCCCAACAAGCTCGCCAAACGCCGGGGACAGTCCCCGATATGGCGGTTTTACTCCTCCGGAATCGGAAACGCACGGATGAACTCTGCAGGCGAGAAGGTCTTGATGGTCGAGCGCACAAAAGCGGCGCGGTCACGCGTGATGATAAAGTCCACGCCGGCACGCTCGGCCATCGCACGGATACAGCCGTCCTCAAAGTCCGGCTCATCGGAATAGGCGGAGGTAAAACAAGCTTCTTGGTCGAGAGGCTCTACCGAGTAGCTCTTAAGACAGTCGCGCACTACCTCGCGGGCGCGCGCCTCGCCTGCCTGTTTAGTGAGAATGTAGTACACGTCCTTGAGAGAGCAGGCCGAAACAACGCCCTCGATAAGCCCCACGTCAACGAGCCCCTTGATCGTTTGCGCCGCTGCGTACTCCGGCCGGCCCGGAAGCACGCAATCGAGCAGAAAATTGGTATCGAGAAATGCCCTCATAGGTAGCGCTCCCTCGCGACGCGCTTTTCATCTTCAACCGTCATCGTATCGAGCGGCGTTCCCTTTGGCATGTTAGCCACGATATCGAGATACTCCTGGTAGTCCTCATTCTCCGCGAGCATCTCACGGATCTCCTTCCAGGTGATCTTGGGATGCCACATCGTACCCACGTCGCGCTTGGGCTTGCCCGTGTCGCACGTCGGTTTTGCGCCCCCACGCTCCTGGGCAGCGTCATATTCCACTGCAACCGGGCCTTGATAGTCGAGCGGCACGATCTTGAACAACGGCTTGCTCCGCTTGAAGACCACAACCTCCTCGCCCTCATTGGCAACCTTTTCGGCCACCTGCGTAAGGTTTTGGCGCAGTTCCGAAAACGCGACGGTAACCATAACTGCTCCTCTCAACATATATCTTCACTGCTAAGTATACACGTTAATGTTAATGTTTATATATAAAGACCGCCGCAATGGAGAACCGTCATTGTGAGGTCCCTCTGCCCTGCATGAATCTCTTATCGCTCTGGGACGGCACCGGTTCGCAGGATCGCCCTCATCGACAATATCGTCAGCGACGACCCCGCGACCTACGTGACGCAGATCACGGTGCCGGTTGCCCCGTCCAAATAAGAACCGCCCGGAAGGCATCGTGCTTCCGGGCGGTTCTTCAATTTGGTTATCGATGCGCTAAGCCTCCGGCACCTCACCGGTCGCAAGAATCTGCTCGAGTGCGTCCTCGTCCAGCACGGGTACGCCCAGCTGCTCGGCCTTGGTGAGCTTGGAGCCCGCTTTGGGACCGGCGACCAGATAGCTCGTCTTCTTCGACACGCTGCCCGAAACCTTGGCGCCGAGCACCTTGAGCGCCGCGCCCGCCTCGTCGCGCGTGCGGTTGACGAGTGTACCAGTGAGCACGAAGGTTAAACCCGCAAGCGGCTGTGCGTCGGCGAGCTCGCCCGCCACGCCAGCGTCGGCTGCGGCTTGCGCGTGCGCGGCGCCCAGGTCGACCTCGAGCGACAGACCCGCCTGACGCAGGCGCTCCAGCACGGCAAGGTTCTCGGGCACGGCCAGGAACTGCTTGACGCTTGCCGCAATCTTGGGACCGATGCCCTCGCACTCGGCGATGTCCTCTTCGCTCGCCAAGATAAGCTTGTCAATCGACAGGAATCGCTCGGCGATGACCTCGCCCACGCTCTTGCCCACATGGCGGATACCCAGAGCAAACAGCACGCGACCGAGCGGCTGGCTCTTGGACTTGTTGAGCTCGGCGATGATTTTCTCGGCCGTCTTAAGGCCTACCGGAATGGGGTCGCCCTTCTTGACGCCCTTTTTGCTGTTGGAGCCGGCATAGGTGCGCCCCGTGTCCAGGCCGGCGATGTCGTCGACCGTGAGCTGGTAGAAGTCCGCGACATCGTGGATCAGGCCGGCGGCGATCATCTTGTCGACGATCTCGTCGCCTAGGCCATCGACGTCCATGCAGCCGCGGCTCACCCAGTGAAGCAGGCGCTCCTTGAGCTGCGCGGGGCAGTCGATGGAGACGCAGCGGTAGGCAACCTCGCCGTCCTCGTGGACCACGGGGCTGCCGCACACGGGGCAGACCTCGGGCATGTGCCAGTCGACCGAATCGGCCGGGCGCTTGTCGAGCACCGGGCCCACGACCTCGGGGATCACGTCACCCGCCTTGTGCACGATGATGGTATCGCCCTCGCGCACGTTTTTTCGGCGGATCTCGTCGATGTTGTGCAGCGTGGCGCGCGCGATGGTGGAGCCGGCAACCGTCACCGGATCGAACTCGGCGACCGGCGTGAGCACGCCGGTGCGGCCCACCTGGATGCGAATTTCGCGCAGGACGGTCTGCTTTTCCTCGGGCGGGAACTTAAAGGCGATGGCCCAGCGCGGCGCGCGGGCGGTAAAGCCCAGGTCGAGCTGCTGCTGGAAGCTGTCGACCTTTACGACCACGCCGTCGATGTCGTAATCGAGGTCGCCGCGGTGCTCGAGCGCCTGGGCACAGAACTCGTGGACCTCGGCCGGCGTGGCGCAACGAGCCACGTTGGGGTTGACGCTAAAGCCGGCGTTGCGCAGCCAGTCGAGAAATTCGCGCTGGCTGTGAACGTGCAGCGGATCGGTATCGGCGATGGCATAGATAAAGGTGGCCAGATCGCGGCGCGCCGTGATCTTGGGGTCCTTTTGGCGCAGGCTGCCGGCGGCGGCGTTGCGCGGGTTGGCGAAGGGGTCGCGCCCCTCGGCATCGGCCTCGTCGTTCAGGCGCACAAAGCTGCCCTTAGGCATGTAGACCTCGCCGCGTACCTCAATGGTGCGCTCGCGGTCGGCGCCCATGTGGGCGAGTGCCGGCTCGGACAGGTGCATGGGCACATCCTTGATGGTACGGACGTTGAGCGATACGTCCTCGCCCGTGGCGCCATCGCCACGTGTGGCCGCACGTACGAAGGTGCCGTTTTGGTAGGTAAGCGCCACACCCAGGCCGTCGATCTTAAGCTCGCAGGTATAGGTGACGCTGCCGGCACCGAGCACATCCTCGGCGCGCTGGAGCCACGCGTCGAGCTCGTCCAGATCCATGGCATCGTCCATGGAATACATGCGTGCCATATGCGTGACCGGCGTAAACTGCTCGCTCACGTAGCCGCCCACGCGCTGGGTATAGCTGTCGGGCGTCACCAGGTCGGGGTAGGTCGCCTCGATTTCCCGCAGCTCAACGAGCATTTTGTCAAAGGCGGCGTCCGTGATCTCGGGCGCGTCGAGCATGTAGTAGCGATAGGCGTGGTAATCGAGCTCGTGGCGCAGCTCGGCCGCACGCGCTGCCGCCTGGGCACGGGCATCAGCCGGTGCAGCGGTATCCGTGCTCGCGGGTGTTTCGGTATCGATGTCCACGCCGTCACCAAACAGGCTCGATTGCTCCATAGCGGCACTCCTTCGCTCGATTTCAAACGGATACTAGAGTACCACCGGTCACCATGGCGCCGAATAGCCCTTTCGAACCGCACCGAATCGGCAGCCGACGGACCGGGGTGGATCGCGCGATCAACCCATGCCCTTGTCAGTTCTAAATGACCCGTTTTCCTCCGTCCCCAACGGATCAATAAGAAAAGAGGAGCTGTCCCACGTTGATGGGACAGCCCCTCTGGCATCGGTATGTGCGATACAGCTCGTTAGAAACCCTGGCCGTAGCCTTGACCCTGGCCCTGCTGGCCCAGCAGCTCCTCCAGATACTGGCGCAGCTGCTCGTCGGTAATACCGCCGTTGCCGGTGTCGGTCGAGCTGTCGTCCTGCTGCTGGTTCTGCAGCTCCTCGTCGGAGCCCAGCTCGACGGTGACCTTCTTCTCGTCCTTGCCGCGCATAAGCGTGATCTCGACCTTCTCGCCCACCTCGTGGCTGCGCAGCGCGATGATCAGGCCATCGGCGCTCGTGATCTCGTCGTCGCCCAGCTTGGTAATGACATCGCCCTCTTGGATGCCGGCCTTTGCGGCAGGACCGTCCTCAACGACGCTCGCCACGTACGCGCCGCTATCGGTGCTCAGCTTGTTAGTGCGAGCGTTGAGCGCGTTGACGCTCGAAAGCGTGGCTCCCAGGTACGGGTGCACCGGCGTCTTGCCGCCGATGATCTGGTCGGCAATGTTCTTGGCGTAGTTAACGGGAATAGCAAAGCCCACGCCCGAGCTAGAGCCCGAGTAGCTCTCGATGAGCGAGTTGATGCCCACCAGCTCGCCGTTGTCGTTAACGAGCGCGCCACCGGAGTTGCCCGGGTTGATGGCAGCATCGGTCTGGATCATGTTGGCATAGATGGTGTTACCGCTGGTAGAGCTCATGGCCGTGGAACGATACAGCGCCGACACGATACCCGTGGAGACAGACTGCTCGTTGCCGAACGGCGAGCCGATTGCCATGACCCACTCGCCCACGTTGAGCTTGGAGGAGTCGCCGATCTCGATCGGCGTGAGCTTGGAAGCGTCGGCGTCCTTGAGCTTGATGACGGCCAGGTCGCTCGAGGCATCGTTGCCCACGAACTCGGCCTCGTACGTGGTTCCGTCGTCCATGGTAACCACGTACTGGTCGTAGCCGTCGACCACGTGGTTGTTGGTGAGGATGTGGCCCTCGGTATCGAGCACTACGCCCGAACCGACGCTGCCCGAGCTATCCGACTCATCAGCAGACTGCGAAAGCGAGCCATTCTGGCTGCCGCTCGAAGTGGCGGTGATGGAAACGACGGAGGGCAGGGCCTTGGCAGAAACGGCCTCGGCCAACGTGGTGTCCTCGGAATCAATCGTAATCTTTTGCGTCGATGAGCCCGAAGCACCCGCCGTCACGGCATTCTTGCCGCCACCGATATCGAGCGTGCCGCTCATAATGAGCGCAATGACCAGCAGGGCACCGCATGCACAGCCGGCGAGTGCCGTAATAAAGATCGGCAGCTTTTTGGTCTTGGTCTTGACCACCGTGTGCTTGTTTACAACCTGCTGGCCACCCAGCGGCTTGCCGGTCTGCGTGTCGTAGGCCTGCACGTAGGGAATGTTACTGCCGGCAGGCGTCGACTCAACCTGTACGCGCGGTTGCTGCTGAGTCTCGCCGACGTGGCCCACATCCTGGGGACGCTGGGAATCGTTCTCGCTCATGGCTGCGATCCTTTCGTCAAATAACCAAAGGCCCGCCAAACATGTGGCGGGCCATCATTGTTCACGTTGAGTTGTACCCCAATATGCGGGCGAACGTGTATGAGAACGCAATCTTTTAGGAAGGCTTAAGTTCTGTTGCAGGCCCGAAAGGACCCGGCCTACGGCAAAACCACCACAAAGGTGCCTGTCCCCTTTGTGGTGAAAAGCTAGTCCTTAAACAGATAGCCCACGCCGCGGACGGTGGTGATATGTGCCGCGATCTGCGGGCCCACCTTGGAGCGGATGCGTCGGATGTGCACGTCGACGGTACGCGTACCGCCGCAGTACTCAAAGCCCCACACGCGGTGCAGCAGCACCTCGCGGCTGTAGGCGCGGTTGGGGTGCGTCGCCAAAAAGCTCAGCAGCGAGTACTCCATCAGCGTCAGGTCGATGGGCTCGCCATCGAGCGTCACCTGGTAGGTAGCCAGGTTGATCTCGAGGTTATCGATGTTGAGCACATCGTCGGCGGTAACGGTCTCCTCCTCGCCCATCAAGCGCTGCGCGCGAGCCTTGAGCTCGTTGGGCGTCGCCGTGGGGCACACAAAGTCGGCATGCGCGTGATTGGGCAGGCGCAGGGTGCCGAGCGCCTCATCGTCGACGATCACCAACATGGGGACGCCGCCGCGATCGTCAAGCCACTTGGCAATCTGATCGATGCGGTCGCTGCGGATGCCATCGGAATCGAGGATCAGCAGGTCAAAGTCGTGCGCCGCAGTCGGCGAATCGGGAGTAGCCAGGCTCACCTCGACACCCAGGGTAGTCGTCAAGCTGCGGGCAAACTCGTGGAAGCGCGTCGTGCGCGCCATGAACAGGGCACTCTTTTCGGACATATCGGCCTCCAAAGAAATGAGCTCAATCGTACTGGAACAAGCCAGCGCGATTAGGAGTTCGCCAGGTAGTGCTTGATCTCCCACTCGGTGATCGTAGACTCAAACTTATGCCACTCGTCGCGCTTCTTTTTGAGGAAGAAGCTGTGGATATGCTCGCCGAGGGCATCCTTCATAAACTGCGAGTCCTCAAACACGTCGAGCGCCTCTTTGAGCGAGCGCGGCAGCGGCGTGTAGCCGGCCTCGACCATCTGACGGTCGGTAAGCTTGAGCGTCTCGGCCGTGGCCTCGGGCGGGAGCTCCAGCTTGCGCTCGATGCCGTCGAGACCAGCCGCCAGCGTGACGGCGTTGACCAAGTACGGGTTGGCCATGGGGTCGGGGCTACGAAGCTCGATGCGCGTGGACAGCTGCTTGCCGGGCTTGTAGACCGGGATGCGGACCATACTCGCGCGGTTGCGCAGGCCCCACGTGGCGTACTGCGGCACGGAGTCGCCGCCCGTGGTGATGCGCTTGTACGAGTTGACCGTGGGGTTGGTGATGGCGCTAATCTCGCGGGCATGCGCCAGGATGCCGGCCATGTAGTGCTTGGCGATGTCGGAAAGATGGTACTTCTCGTCGTCCTCGCCCCAAAAGACGTTGTTGCCGTCGTGGTCGAATAGCGACTGGCACAGGAACATAGCGCTGCCGTCCTCGCCCGCCAACGGCTTGGGCATAAAGGATGCGTGGCAACCGCTCTCGTAGGCCTGCTGCTTAATGATGAGTTTGGCCGTGGTGATGGCGTCGGACATGCTCAAGGCCTCGGCGTGGCGCAGGCTCATGCCGTGCTGCGAGCGGCCGGCGGCATGGAAGGTGTACTCCACGGGCACGGACATCTTCTCCAGCGTGAGGACCGTGTTGCGACGCAAGTCGCGGGCGGCATCGCTCACCGAAAGATCGAAGTAGCCCACGTTGTCGAGCGGCTCGGGGGTGTGCTCGTCGGGGAAGTAGTAATACTCCAGCTCGGCACCAACGTTGAGCAGATAGCCCGCCTTCTCGGCCTTGTAGAACATACGGCGCAGGGCATCGCGCGGGTCGCCGGCAAACGGCTTGCGGTCAGGGGTGCACACGTCGCAGAACACGCGGGCGACGCCGTTGTGGCTCGGACGCCACGGCAAAATCTGGAAGGTCGAAGCATCGGGAAACGCCAGCATGTCGGCTTCCTCGGGCGTGGCAAAGCCCTCGATAGCGGAGCCGTCAAAGCCAATACCCTCCTCAAAAGCGACCTCGAGGTCCTCGGGGCTAATGGCAAAGTTCTTGAGGCGGCCGAGAATGTCGACAAACCACAGACGCACAAAGCGGATATCGCGCTGCTCTACGGAGCGGAGTACGTAATCGATGTTCTGCTGGTTCATGTCGCTCCCCTTTCTTTCGGGCGGGTTTCGACTGGTCTATATCGCAGATACTATCGCAGAAAAATGTTTCCGCAGGGTTAAAGCGTATCAAGCGCTCAAAAAACGTGCGCGAACAGGCAGTCTGACTTACGCGCGATCATAAAGGATCACTCCTTCGCGCTCGATTACCGCGGCAAAATCGTCATCAAGATAGTCACTCGAGACGAGATCAACCTGCCTCCCGGTTTCTTTGCGCACCGCCTCACCAAATGCCGACAGTGCGAAAAGACCAAAGCCCTGTTCGCGATCGACTTCGAGACGCAAGTCAATATCGCTATCGACATGTGCCTCGCCCCGGGCATACGAACCAAAAAGAATCACGGTTTTGATGGCGGAAATCGAGCTGGCTGCCTCGCGGACGGCGGACTCAATCTGGGCAGTATCCAAAATGCCCGTCGCGGCGCTTTCGCTCGCAGAGCTTTTACCAAGTGAAGGAACAAACGGCAGAGAGCGCTCGCGCAGCATCTGCCTCATAAACATATTGACCGCAACAGACGAAGTCATGCCAAGCTCTTCGCACAGCTCGGCAAATGAGTCTTTAATTGACGAGTCCACTCGCACACTCAGCACAGACGCAGCCATGGATACCTCCTGTATGACATTGTCTATATATTATCACACAGACTAGCGCGAGGTCGAAGCGCGGTGTTCGATGTGGCCGGGAATCTCGATGCGCTTGGGGGCGAGCTTTGCGGCCTCGCCCACGGTGGTGGTGACGACGTCGATGCGCTCGGACAGACGCTCGACCACGCGCTCGGCAATGGTGAGGGTGTCCTGCGCGGCCGTGGTCACGCCACCAAAGAGCACATGGTTCCAGGGGTAGTCGTCAAACGTTGCGATCTTGAGACCCGCCGGCAACGACGGTCCCAACTGTGCCAGTGCCTCGGTCAGGCGCAGAAAGACCAGGCCGTTGACGGCAATGAGGCCGAGCTTTTTACCTGCATAGCCGCGGATGGTCTCGTCCAAACGGCCAACGCCCGTGGCACCGCCATCGGCCAGGGTGACGACCTCGCCCGCAAGGCCGCGTCGCGAAAGCTCGTCGGTAAAGGCCTCGGCGCGCTCGCGACGCACGGGGCTATCGTCGCTTGCCTCGGTGAGCAGGCACAGGCGCTCGCTGCCCGCAGCGGCCAAGGCGTCCACCAACCCGGCGACCAGCTCACGGTTGTTAGATGTCACCAGATCGACACCGCCGTCGGCAACGTCGCGGTCGAGCAGCACGACGGGCAGACGTCCCGCTGCCGCGGCGATCGCCTCGTCATTGCCTCCGCAGGTGTTGACGACCAGGCCGTCCACGCCAGCATCGATA
>CABUKY010000024.1 GCA_902492185.1 uncultured Collinsella sp. | reverse complement strand
CTTGGAGGTCGGGATCGTGGTGTTGCGGTCGATCATCTTAGTCATGATGCCGCCCATGGTCTCGACACCCAGCGACAGCGGGGTAACGTCGAGCAGCAGGATGCCCTCGACGTCGCCGGTGAGCACGCCGCCCTGGACGGCAGCGCCGTCGGCAACGACCTCGTCGGGGTTCACGGACATGTTGGGCTGCTTGCCGGTCATGGTCTTGACGAGCTCCTGGACGGCGGGCATACGGGTGGAGCCGCCGACGAGGATGACCTCGGTCAGATCGGAGAGCTTAAGCTTGGCGTCGCGCAGGGCGTTGGTGACAGGCTGCTTGCAGCGCTCGAGCAGGTCGCGGGTGATCTTCTCGAACTCGGCGCGGGTCAGCGTGTAGTTGAGGTGCAGCGGGCCGGACTGGTTCATGGTGATGAACGGCAGGTTGATGGTGGTCTGCTGGGCAGCGGAGAGCTCCTTCTTGGCGTTCTCGGCGGCCTCCTTCAGACGCTGCAGGGCCATGGGGTCCTGACGCAGGTCGACACCGTTCTCCTGCTGGAACTTATCGGCCATCCAGTCGATGACGCGCTGATCCCAGTCGTCGCCGCCCAGGTGGTTGTCGCCCGAGGTGGACAGAACCTCAAACACGCCGTCGGCGAGGTCGAGGATGGAGACGTCGAAGGTACCGCCACCCAGGTCGAAGACCAGGATGCGCTGGTCGGTGCCCTGCTTGTCCAGGCCATAGGCAAGAGCAGCAGCGGTCGGCTCGTTGACGATACGCTTGACGTTGAGGCCGGCGATCTTACCGGCGTCCTTGGTGGCCTGACGCTGGGCGTCGTTGAAGTAGGCCGGGACGGTGATGACGGCGTCGGTGACGGTCTCGCCCAGATACTTCTCGGCGTCGGCCTTCATCTTTGCGAGCGTCATGGCGCTCACCTGCTCGGCGGTGTAGTCCTTGCCCTCGATGTCGACGACGGCACGGCCACCCTGGCCCTCCTTGACCTCGTACGGCACGGTCTTGATCTCGGAGGTGCACTCGGAGTACTTGCGGCCCATGAAGCGCTTGATGGAGAACACGGTGTTCTTGGGGTTGGTGACAGCCTGGTTCTTAGCGGCCTTACCCACGACGCGGTCGCCGTCGGCACGGAAGCCCACGACAGACGGGGTGGTGCGGTCGCCCTCGGCGTTCACGATAATGGTCGGAGAACCGCCCTCGAGAACGGCCATTGCGGAGTTAGTAGTACCAAGGTCGATACCAAGAATCTTGCCCATTAGAAATTCCCTCTCTCTTGTGCGTTTGCACCAACTCGGCGGTCTGCCGAGCGGTGTTTCGGCTTGTCTTTCAGGATGTAGTGTATCCCCTTATGGGCCGGAATATACAAAATCTAAGTCAATTCATATAAGATTTCTTATTGCCAAGAGTTTAGGTTCTTAAATGCGCAGGTAGATGCACTGTTTGGGTTCTAGGCAAATCTATCGAGATCTATGTAGAGATGGCTGAGGCTTGGGTCCGAGGGTGCCTGGGGCTGCCTTGCGGAAAGCTCGTCCCGTTTTGAGCGTGGATTCCGGGCCGCGGTTTCCGTCTGAAGGCTCAACCGGAAACCGTATCCCGTTTTGAGAGCTGATACCGGGTCGCAGTTTCCGCTAGCGGGCCCAACCGGAAACTGCGACCCGTTTTTCGACCAAATAACGGGATGCCCTTTCCGCAGGCGCGCTCAATAGCTCAATATTTCAAGTCACCTTTAGCTAACATTTGCGCAGCTCAACGGCCCCACCTGCGCGTTTTTTAGTAAACCTTGGCATACTCGGCGAACGGTATGAAGATGCCGGCCAGAGGGTATTGCAAACGGTCGCTCCCGTGGTATGTTTTTGCCCGAATCAAACCGGCGCGCATCGCCTGTAGCGTCGGTCAACAGAGAGGAAACTACCATGGCTCATCCCGTAATTGATGCCGACGAGTGCATCGCTTGTGGCGTTTGCGTCGACTCCTGCCCCGCTGGCGTTCTGGAGCTCCAGGACGTCGCTACCGTCGCTGACGAGGACTCCTGCGTCGCCTGTGGCGCTTGCCAGGACGCTTGCCCCGCTGGCGCGATCACCGAGATCGTCGAGGAGTAACAACTCCCCCACTGCACACTCAAAAGTACACCGTGCACAAAAAGGAGGCCTCCGCATCGCCGCGGAGGCCTCCTTTTGCATTCGTCGTTACTAGGACAGGCCGTCTTCGTAGGGCATTAGGTCCGCCAAGTAGCCTTTCTCCTTGAGCATCGCCTCGATCTCGTCGAGGGTTTGCTCATCCTCTGCCGCAATGCGATGGAAGTGATAGCCGCTCGTCACCGTTAGTAATGGAAAGCTCTTGCCGCTCTCGATATCGTGCAGGTAGCGCTCAACATCGCGACGATTGCGGATGTCCAGGTCGGCTGTGATCTTACCGTACACACGATGGTTGACGATCACGTTGAGCACGGCGCCACCCGCGTCGACGATACTCGTAAGCTCGTCGCCCGCCTGCTCCACACCGTGGCGCACCTTAACAAGACGCGTGGGCACGGCGGGGCTGCTGGGGGCCTCCTGCAGCACGTAGCCGCGATTGGTCGCCACGATATCGTGCCCGTCGGCGCGCAGCAGAGCGATGTCTTGCACGACAATCTGGCGGCTCACACCCACCTCGCGGGCAAGTGCGCTGCCCGAAACGGGCTCCTTGGCTTCCTCGAGCACGCCCATGATGGCACGGCGACGCTCGCGGGCGTCCATTATTTACCGTCCAGCAGACGCAGGTGCTTAAGCGAGAGGTCGAGAATCGGCGCGGAGTGCGTCAGCGCCCCCGAGCTAATAAAGTCAACGCCCAGGTCGGCGAGCGCGCGGATATTGCTGGCGTCCACGTTGCCCGAGCACTCGGTCTTGGCGCGGCCGGCGATAAGCTCAATTGCAGCAGCCATGTCGTCGTGGGTCATGTTGTCAAACATGATGATGTCGGCGCCGGCCTCCACAGCCTCGCGCACCATGTCCAGGTTCTCGCACTCGATCTCGACCGTCGTGGTAAACGACGCATGGGCGCGTGCCATCTCGATCGCGCGCGTCACGCCACCGGCGGCATCGATGTGGTTGTCCTTGAGCATGACGGCCGTCGACAGGTTGTAGCGGTGGTTGCTGCCGCCGCCGATCTCGACCGCCGCCTTTTCAAACACACGCATGCCCGGCGTGGTCTTGCGCGTGTCGACGAGCACGGTCTTGGTGCCCTCGAGCACCGCGGCCATCTGGTATGTATAGGTAGCGATGCCGCTCATGCGCTGCAGATAGTTGAGCGCCACGCGCTCGCCCGAAAGCAGCACGCGCGCATCGCCGCGCACCTGGCCCACGTGGTCGCCGGCGTGCACCTCGTCACCGTCGGCAACGTCGAACAGCACCGAGCTCTGCGAATCCAGCAACTCAAAGGTGCGGGCAAACACATCCAGGCCGGCGATAATGCCGTCGGCCTTGGCGATGAGCTCAACGGTAGCGGGGCGCGCCGTGGGGCACACGCTCGCCGTACTCACGTCCTCAAACGTGATGTCCTCGCGCAGAGCCTGCAAAATCAGATCATCGACGACGAGCTTCATGGTAATGGGATTCATGGTCTACTCCTCCACGGCCTGCGTGCCGGCGGCACGGGCCAAATCATCGATTGCAAGGGCATCGGCGCTCAGGGCGCGGTGACGCCCGTCAAGCGCGGGATCGCCCGCCTGCTCCACGGTCAGCGATTCGCCGGTACGCATATACCACGCGGCACGACGACCCCAGACCAGCGCCTCGAGCAGGCTGTTTGATGCAAGGCGATTCTTGCCGTGAACGCCGTTGCAGGCCGTCTCGCCCGCGGCGTAGAGCTCGGGCATCGAGGTGCGGCCGTCCTTATCGACCCATACGCCACCCATAAAGTAGTGCTGCGTGGGCGTAACGGGGATGGGCTCGTCCAAGATGTCGCGGCCGTCCTCAAGGCAGCGCGCGCGAATGTTGGCAAAATGCCCGGTCACCACATCGCGTTCGACGGGGGCGAAGCTCAGCCACTCGTGCTCGGTACCGTCCTGCTTCATCTGCTCGCGAATAGCGGCGGCGACCACATCACGCGGCTGAAGCTCGTCGGTAAAGCGCTCGCCGGCGGCGTTGAGCAAAATCGCGCCCTCGCCGCGGCAGCTCTCGCTGATCAGGAACGTACGGCCCGGCTGCGGCGAGAACAGCCCCGTGGGGTGGATCTGCACGTAGTCCAGGTGCTCCATCTTAATGCCATGCCCCTGAGCGATGTAGCAGGCGTCACCGGTGAGCTGCGGGTAGTTGGTGGAGTGATCGTACACGCCGCCGATGCCACCCGTCGCCCACAGCGTATGGCGGGCATGGATCTTAAACGGCTTACCGGCATGCACGCCCTCGGCGGCATTTGCCAGCTCGTCGGCGGGGCGAGCTGAATCGTCCTCGTCCACGGGAACGGCGACGACGCCGGCACACACCGTGGCGCCGTCACGCTCGCCCGTCAGGATGTCGGTCATGGCCACGTGCTCCAAAATCTGCACGTTATCCAGCTTGCGAACGGCCTGGAGCAGCTTGGTCGTGATCTCCTTGCCCGTAATGTCGGCATGGAAGGCAATGCGCGGACGGCTGTGCGCGCCCTCGCGGGTAAAGTCGAGGCTGCCGTCGGCCTTGCGCTCAAAATCCACGCCCATCGCCAGCAGGTCGTTGATGACCGAGCGGCTCGAGCGGATCATGATGTCGACGCTCTCGCGGCGGTTCTCGTAATGACCGGCGTGCATGGTGTCCTCAAAGAAGGCATCGTAGTCTGAGCCTTCGGGCAGCACGCAGATACCGCCCTGCGCGAGCATCGAATCGCACTCGTCGACAGCGCCCTTGGAAAGCATGATCACGCGCGTGCTCGTCGGCAGGTTAAGAGCCGCGTACAGGCCCGCCACGCCGCAGCCGGCAATGACGACGTCGCACTCCATATCGGGGTATTGCTTGGTTTCCACAGGAATCCTCTCCCTTGAATGTGACATAAGGGACCGTCCCTCCTGCCACATTGTTCTAGCGCGCTGCGTACTCGAGCATGCGGTCGAGCGTGAGCTTGGCCTGGTCTGCAGCCTCGTCCGACACGCCGATCTGCACCTCGCCCTCGCCTGTCTCCAGGCAGTGCACGAGCTTTTCGAGCGTGATGAGATCCATGTTGACGCAGGTGGGCTGCACCGCGGGGAAATAGAACTTCTTGCCGGTGCCCTGGCAGCGGCGCTCGAGCTCGTAGAGCACGCCGCGGACCGTCACGATGATGAACTCGCTCGCGTCCGACTCCTCGGCATACTTGATGATGCCGGCGGTGGAGCCGATGTAGTCGGCCTCGGCCAGGACGTCGGCCTTGCACTCGGGGTGCGCCAGCACGAGCGCGTCGGGGTGGGCCTCCGTCGCGTCAACGATCTGCTCGACGGTGATGATGTGATGGCGCGGGCAGTAGCCGTTGTTGAGGATGACGTGCTTTTGCGGCACCTGCTCGGCTACGAAGCGTCCCAGGTTTTGGTCGGGAATGAACAGGACATGCTGCTGCGGCAGCTCGGACACGATCTTAACGGCGTTGGAACTGGTGACGCACACGTCGCTCCAGCTCTTGATCTCGACCGTGGAGTTGACGTAGCACACCACGGCCAGGTCGTCGCCGTACTCGGCGCGCGCCGCGTCGACCGTCTCGCGCTTGACCATGTGCGCCATGGGACAGTCCGCGCCCGGCTCGGGCAGCAGCACGGTCTTAGTGGGATTGAGCAGCTTGGCGCTCTCGCCCATAAACTCCACGCCGCACAACACGATGGTCTGCTGCGGCAGGCTTTTGGCGAGCTTTGCCAGGTAGAAGCTATCGCCGACGTAATCGGCAAAGGCTTGGACCTCGGGCGCCACGTAATAGTGCGCCAGGATCACCACGTCACGTTGGGTTTTTAGTTGCTGAATGGCCTCGACGAGCTCTGCGGGCACCAGTGCCGCACGCTCCGTTGCCGTCGTTGCCGATGCCAGGCCGGCCGCGATATCGCGTGCAAGCTCCGACGCATCCATGTTCGCGCTCTGTGCCATCAAGGCCCCTCTCTTTTGGCGAATCTTGGGGCTTTAGTATGACACCTAGGTTTACAGCTGACAAGACAGCTGTAAACCTAGGTGTAAAGTTGAAATAAAGATTCAATCATGTGGCAGGTCCATTTTCAAACTGGCAAGCTGAGGATAGCCGAGCTCTCGATAGCGCAGGAGGCATCTTTCACCACCGCAACACCGCTTGGCGCGAGCTGCACGCCGTGGGGCGCAAACGGTCCGCACCCCCGCAAGCGGCGCGTGCCCGATGTGGCAAAATCGAACTACTTAAGGGGGCCGAATGCTCAAGATTATTGCCTGCGACGACGACGTCGCTTTTCTAGATAGACTGCACCGGATGATCGACCGTTGGTCGAGCGAGACGGGCACGGCGGTCGATGTTGCGCTCGTCACGCGCGGCGAGGACCTGCTGGCCCGCCATGCCGCATCGCGCGCCGACATCATTCTGCTCGACATGATCATGCCGCTCGTCAACGGCATGGACACCGCGCGCGAATTGCGCCAGGCCGATACCGCCGTGCGCCTGGTATTTCTCACCTCATCGCCCGAGTTTGCACTGGAGTCCTACGAGGTCCGCGCCTTCGACTATCTGCTCAAGCCCGTAACTTATGAACGCCTGGCGCAGTTACTCGACGAGCTTTCGAGCATGCGCCCGGCGGCAACCGACGAACTCGTAATCAAAACGTCCTTTGGCTACCACGCCCTGCGCCTGTCCGACATCGAATATGCCGAGGCGCGCAACAAGCACGTGGTCTTCCACCTGCGCGACGGACGCGATATCGAGGCACTCGAATCGTTCCGCAGCGTCGAGGACCGTTTGGCGCAAAATGCCACCTTCTTTAAATGCCACCGCAGCTACCAGGTCAACCTGCGCAATATCGATCACTTTGGCCGCACGGACATCGTCATGCGCTCGGGCGCGTGCATCCCGCTTTCGCGCAGCTGCAAGCAGGGATTCCAAGACGCCTACTTTGCGGTGCGCTTCGAGGGCGGGAGGCGCTGATGGTCTCCTCGGTCGAAATGATCCTTTGGGCAATCCACCACGCCACGACGCTGCTCTTTGGCGTCTTTGCCTCGGCGGCGCTGTGCGGTATCGAGATCAACCGGCGTCATGCGCTTGAACTGGTGCTGGTCGGTGCCGTAACTGGATGCGCATTTGGCCTCGCCAATGCCGTCGGCGGCGAGCTTTTCGCCCGCCAGGTATATCCGCTCGTCGTGCATCTGCCGCTCGTCATCTATTTGTGCGCGCGCTACCGCCTGAGCCCGCTGCTTGCCGTACTCGGCATTACGAGTGCCTATCTGAGCTGCCAGTTCAGCAATTGGATGGGCATTGCCGCATTTGCCGCAACCGATTCTCAGATCGCGTACTATCTGGCGCGCATCGCGACCACACTCGCCGTCTTTGCCGTCCTGTTGCATTGGGCCGGCGACATCGGTCCGCGCTTGGCGATTAAAAGCACCACCGAGCTGGGCATCCTTTTAATCCTGCCGCTCGTCTATTACGTCTTTGACTATGCCACCAACGTCTACACCACGCTGTTCCACTCGGGCTCGGTGGTAACGGTTGAGTTTTTGGCATTTGCGCTCTGTGCCTTCTATCTTATGTTTCTTGCCGTTTACCTGCGCGAATACGAAGAAAAGGAAACCGCCGAGCGAGAGCGCTGGATGCTCGAAACCCGCGACAGCGCCGCCATCAAAGAGCTCGAGGCTTGGCGTCAATCTGGGCGCGAGCTGTCGATTCTGCGCCACGACATGCGCCACTTCCTACGCGGCCTGGCCGCTTTAATTGAGGAGGGCCACACCGACGAGGCGCTCAAACGCATCGATGAACTCTGCGAAGCCGGCGATCGCACCGCCGTACGCCGCTTCTGCGCCAACGAGACCGTAAACATCGCGCTTTCGTCATTTAACTCGGATATCAATAGAAACGGCATTACCGCCAACCTGCGCGCCGCCGTACCCGAAACCATCCACGTAGGTGACGCCGACCTGTTTAGCGTGCTCTCAAATGCCTTGGAAAACGCTATCACCGCCGCAAGCGCCGCACCCCAAGGAAAGCGATTCGTCGACTTTGACCTGCGATTAGAGGACGGCCAGCTGCTGCTGTTGGTTTCCAACACGTTTGACCGCGCTCCGCGCATGGTCGACGGCATGCCCGTGACCCGGCATGCGGGCCACGGCTTTGGCACCAAGAGCATCAAACTTGCCGTGGAGCGCATGAACGGCAACTGTCAGTTCCGCATTAACGGCGATCGGTTTGAGCTGCGCGCTGTGATGTAGAAGTGCGGCGCCGATCTCGAGGCGCGCCTTGCCCGCCAGGCAATCGCTCGCCGGCGCCAATCCGCTACAGCGGAGCGGCCGCCGGAGTCAGCTGCTTGATGTAGGCCCACATGCGCTGCTTAGCGGCCTTGTCGGTGAGTGCCGCCTCAAAGCCGTCGAGCGCGAGCACGCGGCGACCCTGCACATGGGCGACCAGGCCGGGCTTGAGCATGGCGGTGTCGAAGTCATCGATCGCCACGAGCATATCGGCGTAGGTCTCGCGCATGGCGTCAGCCGCGTTGTTGTCGAGCAGTAGCACCGCCTCGGGGTCCAAAGCCTCAAGCGCCTCACGGAACAGCTCGCACGGCAGAGTCTCGCCCACCGCGACCGCTCCGTCACCCACGCCGGCGACGCTTGCCAGCACGCAAAAATCCTCGGGCGCGTAGCCGATGGCGCCGAGAGCCTTGCGCAGCGCGGCACCGTCTGGACCGGCAGCCAGCTCGCCGCCCGCGCGCTCGGCCTCGTCCAAATCGCCTTTGACCAGCACAATCGGCGAGCACGCGTTGCCCGCGATACGCACGCCACGGACCGCAAGCGATGTGAGCTCTTGCTCGGTCGCCTGGGCGATGGCTTCTTTTTTCTGGTTTTGTGACGTGGACATGCGCTCTCCAATCGTTTGCGTGCCCACCATTATATAAAAGAGCTGCCCGCGAGTGGTTGCTTTGCGGGCGGCTGGGTATAAGCACGGTCGTACTGAGTTTTACGCGGCCAAGCCGCGTCGCATTATGGAGGTCACCATGGCTGACATTAATCAGATTACCCCCGAGAACTTCGATTCCATCGTTAACGACAGCCTGCCCGTGCTGGTCGATTTTTGGGCACCGTGGTGCGGGCCCTGTCGATCCCTCTCGCCCATCGTTGACGAGGTTGCCGATGAGCTGGCGGGCAAGCTTGCCGTTGCCAAATGCAACGTCGACGACAACCAGGACCTGGCCATGAAGTATGGCGTCATGAGCATCCCCACGCTGATTGTGTTTAAGAACGGCGAGGAGATTGACCGCTCGGTTGGCGCTCTGCCCAAGGCGAGGCTGCAGGCGCTGCTGGAGAAGCATCTGTAATACGCTTGTTACTTACTCGCCGTCTATGAGCGCTTTTGCACCGCTCGCCGGACTTCTGGATGCACCGAGTGCAACCACGGATAGTATGGTAGTCACAAACAGCCCCCAGTGAACGGGTGCGGGTCGCACAGACTCGTACCCGTTTTCTTATGCAACTGCGCGCAGAGCGGGCGTAGTAAAATCTGAGCCACTGAACTGCCCCATACAAAAGGAGATTTCCCATGCATGATGTTGGAATGAACATGAGCCAGCTTGCCATGAGCGTCAAGCAGGTCGACGACACCATCGAGCTCGCTCATGAGTGGAGCCATCAGCTGCTGCATGCGACCGAGAATTTTGACATGGAGCGCATCGGCGCCAAGCTCGAGGCCGCCATGGCCGCGCTGCACGAGGCGCATGACGCGCTCGAGGGCTACGAGGAAGCCATCGAGGCCGACCACAACTCCGTCGGATCCGTGAAGCTGGTGTAACGTGGCCGAACACGAGCACGACTGCGGGTACGAGCACGAGCATCCGCACGGGGCGGACGGTGACGCGGGCTGCCACTGTAGTGGCTCCGGCTCCGAGCTGGTCCGCTTTTCGGTTACCGCACCGGACGACCTGCTGCGCCGTTTTGACGAACAGATCGCGCGCCGCGGCGACGTGGCCAACCGCTCCGAGGCCGTGCGCGACCTGATTCGCGCCTCGATCGCCAAGGAGCAGATGCGCACGCCCGATGAGCACGTTATCGGGTCGCTCACCATGATCTACGACCACCATACCGGCGACCTGACGCGCCGTCTGGACGAAGTGCAGCACGACTACACCGACGAGATCGTATCGACCATGCACGTGCATCTGGATCACCACAACTGCTTGGAGATTCTGGCGCTCAAGGGTCGCGGCGAGCGCGTCTACGAACTAGCCGACCGCCTGCTGGGCCTGCGCGGCGTTAAGCACGGCGAGCTCACGTGCGCCGCCACCAAGCAGAGCCTGGGGCTGTAACAGCACACATTTCAACGAAGGAGGGTCGCATGCGACATGCGCATATCCATGTAACGGGCATTGTGCAGGGCGTTGGCATGCGACCGTTTGTGTATCGCGAGGCCATGGCGCACGGCATTTGCGGCTGGGTGCTCAACGCGGGCGACGGCGTGCATATCGAGGCGCACGCTCCGGCCGATGCGCTCGATGCTTTTGTTGCCGCGCTTTCTGAGCATGCGCCCGCGGCGGCCCGCGTTGAGCGAGTCGATATTGCGGATTTGGAGCCTGGCGGCTGGAGCACTGCCGATGAGCAGGGCTTTCACATTGTGGCGTCGCAGGACCAGACCGCGCACACGACGCTCGTCTCGCCCGACATCGCTACCTGCGACGATTGCCTGCGCGAATTGTTCGATCCCGCCGACCGACGCTATCACTACCCCTTTATCAACTGCACTAACTGCGGGCCACGCTTTACCATCATCCGATCGCTGCCTTATGACCGAGCGGCCACATCGATGGACCGTTTCCCCATGTGTCCCAAGTGTGCCGCGGAGTATGCCGACCCACTCGACCGGCGTTTTCACGCGCAACCCGATGCCTGCTTTGATTGCGGGCCGCATATTACGTGGCGCGAGGCTGTAAACGGCGATGCGTGCGGGAATTCGTCCGCGACACCGGCCGTCGGCACCACACGCGAGGCCAGCGACGCTATCATCGAGCGCTGCGTTGAGCTGCTGGCCAGCGGTGGCATCGTCGCCATCAAGGGCCTGGGCGGATTCCATCTAGCCTGTGACGCTGCCAACGAGCAAGCGGTGGCCGAGTTGCGCCGTCGCAAACGCCGCAGCAACAAACCACTTGCCGTCATGGTGCGCAGTCTTGCTGATACCGAGCGCCTGTGTCATATCGACGATGCTGAACGCGATCTGCTCGCTGGCAGTATCCGCCCCATCGTGCTGCTGCGCCGGCGCACTGTTGGCGAGGGCAACGGCGGCTCCCCCGACATCCTCGCCCTCGCGCCATCTGTCGCACACGACTTGCCCGAGCTCGGCGTCATGCTCCCCTATACGCCGCTTCAGCATCTGTTGCTCGCCGCGGCAGAAGCCCGCGGTATGCACGCGCTCGTCATGACCAGCGGAAACCTGAGCGAAGAACCCATCGAGACCGACGACGACCTTGCCTGGGAACACCTCGTTGCTGCCGGCATCGCCGACGCGTTGCTCGGTAACGACCGCGCGATCCTCTCGCGCTATGACGATTCCGTGGTGCGCGTGGTTGACGGCACCGTTATGCCCGTGCGCCGCGCTCGCGGATATGCACCCCAGCCGCTGCCGTTGCCGGCGCTCGACCGCGCTCCGTCCTGCGTGCTTGCCTGCGGGCCACAACAAAAGGCCACGATTGCGCTCACGCGTGAAGGGACGAACGGCAAGGCAACCTGTTTTGTGTCGCAACATATCGGCGATGTTGAAAACGGCGGGACCTTCGATGCCTGGAACGCCGCGCGCACGCGCTTGGAAGATCTCTTTGATTTGGCGCCCGCCGCCTTGGCCTGCGATGTACACCCCAGCTATCTATCGGGCCAGTGGGCGCGCGAGCAGGCGCGAAAATGCAATCTGCCGCTCGTCGAGGTGCAGCACCATCATGCGCATATCGCGAGCGTAATGGCCGAGGCCATCGCCGCGGGCCAGCTTACAACCGACGCGCGCGTCCTTGGCATCGCCTTTGACGGCACCGGCGCCGGCACCGATGGGACCATTTGGGGCGGCGAGTTTCTTGTTGCCAGCCTTGGCGGCTTTGAGCGCGCCGCGCATTTGCGCACCTGGGCGCTCCCCGGTGGGGCGGCCTCCGTGCGCGACGCCCGCCGCAACGCCTTTGCCCTGCTCAGTGAGCTCGGCCTGCTCGAGCACCCAGGTGCCGCTCGGCTTTTGGACAGCCTCGACGAGCAAACGCGCAGCGTGACAGCCACCATGATCGAGCGCGGCATCAACAGCCCGCGTACCAGCAGCATGGGGCGTCTCTTTGATGCCGCGGCAGCAATTCTGGACATCTGCGACAAGGCAACCTACGAGGGCGAACCCGCCATAGAACTCGAAGCCGCTGCCTGGCGCGCGCTCGACAACGAAATCGCCCATTTTCCCGACGACAACGCCGGCTATTTCGCATCTGGCCCATCGTGGCTGGACGGCCCCTATGTTCTGGACCAGAAAGCACTCTTTGAGGCACTTTTGGGAGGAATTGAAGCCGGAGCGCCCGCCGACAGGCTCGCACTCGATTTCCATGTCTCCGTCGCGCGCTCCTCGGCGCGCATCGCCAGCGATATCTGCGTGCACGAGGGCATCGACACCGTCGCGCTCTCGGGCGGCGTGTTCATGAACCGACTTTTGCTTCAGCTCCTCACCCGCAAGCTTAAAAACGCAGGCCTTACGGTCTTGATTCCCCAAACCGTGCCCGTTAACGACGGCTGCATCGCCTACGGTCAGGCGGCAGTCGCACGCGCTCGTCTTGCGCAGATTGCATCACAGTAGCTCGCCCTCGCACGCCGCCGCGCCCAGCCGTCTCACAGGCGTAACGCGTTTGCCCGCGAACCCCGCGAGCGTTACCATCAACTGGTGGATTATTAAGCGCCCATCCAGCGCAAAGCGTATAAAAGGGGAACAATATGTGCCTTGCCGTTCCCGGCAAAGTAGTCAAACGCGACGACGACCTCAAGGCCACCGTCGACATGATGGGCATCGAGCGCCCCGTGTCGCTGAGACTCGTGCCGACGGCGCAGGTAGGCGACTATATTCTCGTACACGCCGGCTTTGGCATCCAGATTGTCGACGAGCAGGAAGCACAGGAAACGCTCGAGCTTGTTAATGCCATGTCCGAGCTGGTCGAAGAAGACCAGCTGACCACCAACCCGGCGGAGGCTTACTAGTGGCGCCCGAGCAGCCGGCGCGCTCCGGTATCGACTTCTCGGCATTCCGCGATCCCAAGCTGGCTCGCGAGCTCATCGAGCGCATTCATGAGCTTGTCGGCGACCGCGCCATCAACCTTATGGAAGTCTGCGGCACGCATACCGTGAGCATCGGGCGCTATGGCTTTCGCTCCATTATGCCGGCCGGGCTCAAGCTGCTGAGCGGCCCGGGCTGCCCCGTCTGCGTCACCGCCAACCGCGACATCGACCACGCAATCGCACTCGCCAACATAGACGGCGCCATCATCACCACCTTTGGCGACATGATGCGCGTGCCCGGATCGTCCACCTCACTTTCTGCGCAAAAGGCGGCGGGGCGCGATATTCGCATTGTGTACTCCCCGCTCGACGCGCTCGACATTGCCGAGCAAAACCCCGATCGCCCGGTCATTTTTATGGGCGTGGGCTTTGAGACTACAACGCCCACCATCGCCGCCGCCATTTTGGAGGCCGAGGCGCGCGGGCTTTTGAACTTCTCGGTCTATTGCGCCCACAAGACCACGCCGCCGGCGTTGCGCGCCATCGCCAACGACCCCGAGACCGCCATCGACGGCTTTATCCTGCCGGGCCACGTCGCCACCATCACGGGCTTGGCGCCCTTTAGCTTTTTGGTCGACGAATTCAATACCCCGGGCGTGGTCACGGGATTTGAACCGGTCGATATCCTGCAGGGCATCTGCATGCTGGTCCAGATGGTTGTCGAGGACAGGCCGGCGATTGACAACGCCTACCGCCGTGGCGTCAACGCAGACGGCAACCCCGTGGCGCGCCAGCTGGTCGAGCAGGTGTTTGAGCCATGCGACACCACGTGGCGCGGGCTGGGGCCGATTGCCAACTCGGGCCTTTCCATCCGCCCCGAGTTCTCGCGCTTTGATGCCCGCGTTCGCTTTGACGTGCCCGTTGAGCCGACGGTTGAGCCGCGCGGATGCCGCTGCGGCGACGTGCTGCGCGGAGCCATTACGCCGAGCAGCTGCCCGCTCTTTGGCCGCACCTGCACGCCCGAGCACCCCGTCGGCCCGTGCATGGTGAGTTCCGAAGGCAGCTGCGCGGCGTACTACCGTTACCGAGTCTAGCCCGAACGCCCCCGCGCACTGACACCTCCCACGATTGGAGTTTTGGATATGTCCCATAGCATCACCGATAGCACCGTCCTGTTGGGCCACGGCTCCGGCGGACAGATGATGAAGCGCATCATCGATGAGGTCTTTTTAGATGCCTTTGGTTCGCCCGAGCTGCTCGAAGGCAACGATGCCGGCGTCGCCGCGCTGCCCGCGAGCGGGCGCATCGCCATGTCGACCGACAGCTTTGTAGTCTCGCCGCAGTTCTTCCCCGGTGGCAACATCGGCCGCCTCGCCGTGTGCGGAACCGTCAACGACGTCGCGACCTCGGGCGCCAACGTGCGCTACCTGTCGTGCGGCTTTATCCTCGAAGAGGGCTATCCCATGGATAAGCTCCGCCAGATTGTGCAGACGATGGCCGAGACGGCGCGCGAGGCGGGCGTGTCCATAATCACGGGCGACACTAAGGTGGTCGAGCGCGGCGGGGCCGACGGCGTCTATATCAATACCGCCGGCGTGGGCGAGGTGCCTGCGGGTGTGGCGCTCAGCGGCGCAAACTGCCAGCCCGGCGATGTCATCCTGGTCTCGGGTACACTGGGCGACCACGGCATCGCTATCATGAGCCAACGCGAGGGTCTGGCGTTTTCGAGCACCATCGAAAGCGACGCCGCGCCGCTCAACCACCTGATTGCCGATGTGCTTTCCGCAGCACCCGACACACGCTGCTTCCGCGACCCCACGCGCGGTGGCCTGGCCTCGACGCTCAACGAGTTTGCGCAGGCCAGCGGCGTTGCCATGGAGATCGACGAGGATGCCGTGCCCGTGCGTCCCGACGTGCAGGCCGCCTGCGAGATGCTCGGCTACGATGTGCTGCAGGTGGCAAACGAGGGCAAGATGGTTGCCGTCGTGCCGGCCGAGCAAGCCGATGCCGCGCTGAGCGCCATGCGCGCCGCCCGCTACGGCGAGAATGCCGCCATCATCGGCCGCGTGCTGCCACTTGCCGAGGGCGCCCATCCCGCCGTGCGCGTGCGCACCGGCTGGGGCTCGACCCGCATCCTCGACATGCTCGTAGGAGAGCAGCTGCCGAGAATTTGCTAACGACAAAGGCTCAGGGCTATTAAAGATATTCAGATTCCAAACATGCCCGGCACGCATGCCCAGTATCATGGGGTGCGTTTTACAACTCAAGCGGCAGGAGCACCCATGGCAGCAGCTTTTTCCCATGTGATCTTTGACCTGGACGGCACCATTCTCAACACGCTCGAGGACCTGGCGGCCGCCGGCAACCATACCTGCGAGGCGCACGGCTGGCCCACGTTTGCCGTTGACGAGTACCGCTACAAGGTGGGAAACGGCATGCTCAAGCTGGTTGAGCGCTTTATGCCCGCCGAGTACGCAGGCGACGGCCGCATGTTTGAGCAGACGCTTGCCGAGTTTAGGGCTTACTACGGCGAGCACAAGGAAGACCACACCGCTCCCTATGCCGGCACGATCGAGATGCTCGACCGCTTGCGCGCCGCGGGCGTGCAACTTGCCGTGCTCACTAACAAGGACCACGTCTCGGCGGCTCCGCTTATCGAAAAGTATTTTGGTTCCGAGCGCTTTGCGCTGGTGCAGGGCCGTGTCGATGCGTTTCCGCCCAAGCCCGAAGCACCCGTCACGCTGCATGTGATGGAAGAGCTAGGCGCCGACCCGGCGACCACGCTCTACGTAGGCGATTCCAATGTCGATATCCTGACCGGCCACAACGCCGGCCTTAAGAGTGCGGGCGTCAGCTGGGGTTTCCGCGGCCGCGCAGAGCTGGAAGCCGCCGGCGCCGACTACGTGGTGGACACCCAGGGCGAGCTCGCAGCGCTAATCCTGGGCGAGTAACGAGCGACACTGCTTAACGCAGCTGCGACAATTCTTCCGCGCGGAAAGCGCATCCCGTTTTGGAGCTCCGGAATGGGATGCGCTTTCCGTTTGAGGCGCATCAGGGAAACCGCATCCCGTTTCAGAGTAATATTCCGGGTCGCACTTTCCGTAACCCACCCCATCCGGAAAATGCGACCCACTATTCGGCCAAAAACCGGGTCGCGGTTTCCCAAGCACTCGATGCAACGCTAGCACAAGGAATGTCCCCAACTGCCGGCAGAGACGATATGAGCAGGACATAAAAACATTGAGAGCCCCTGCTGCATGAAAGACCG
>CABUKY010000023.1 GCA_902492185.1 uncultured Collinsella sp. | reverse complement strand
CTGCTCTACAGTCCTGCGCAAGACGGAAAGCACATTAAGTGCTTTCCTTTGCGTGCGGAACTCGCGACAAACTCAACCCGCGCCAGCCGGCCCCGGAGACCCTCCCTGCCGTCACTTGCTTCAAAGACTTTGTTCCTCGCCGCTTCCGCGGCTCGAGGTCCCCGTTCTCCTCGGCGGGGTTGTCTAAGATTGTTGTTGAACTTCGGCCTTTGGCTCAAAGAAAAACGGGAGATGCGATCTGCATCCCCCGTTTTTGTTGCACCTACTCTAGGTCAATAAATTTGATGCTCAGAATCTTGCCGTCCTTGACAAGCATTCTGGCCATGGTGGGGCCTCGGGTGCCTCTTGGATAGCTGGCACTGCCTGGGTTGAGGACCAGGCAGCGACCCACTTGGGCTTCTTTGGTTACGTGGGTGTGACCGTTGATAGCTACGTCCACGGATCCCACCGGGAGGTCTTCACGGTAGTGGGCTACGGCGAACTTGAGGCCTTCGTAGGTAAAGAGCGCCAAGCGGTCCACATCGGGGCCGTAGTCGCGGTAGTAGTCGTTATTACCCAGCACCGCTCGCACGGGGGCGATGGTGCGCAGGTGCTCGTAGTCCATCTCCGACGTAAGGTCACCGGCGTGGATAATCAGATCCGCACCCTTAAGCTCGTCCAAGAGCGCAGGCGAAAGATAGCCGTGGGTGTCCGAGATAATGTCGATACGCTTGGCGCTTGCACTGTTCATGGGATCCCTTCCGCAAAACGATTTGGTGCATTCATGCAAAAAGCCCCACGGCTCCGCAGACGATTTTGGTCTACAGGGCTGCGGGGCCAGTGTACTAGAGGCTCAGGGCCTTTTTGAGTGGCACGACGCGACGGCGCGAAACCGGTACGCGTTCGTCGACGCCCGTAATGCCCAGCTGGATAGCGCCCGAGGGAACCGTCTCGACGTCGGTGACACACGCCAAGTTGACGATATAGCGGCGGTGAACGCGGAAGAAGCCAAAGTCGCAGAGCTTGGCCTCGAACTGTGCCAGCGAGGTCGTGGACAAAAAGCGGTCATCGACCGTATAAATACAGGAGTAATCGTCCTTGGCCATAATAAAGCGAATGTCGTCCACGGGGATGAGGACCTTGCGGCCGCCCTTTTCCACCGGGATGCGCTCGATGGTCACCTTGCTGTCCGTGACAGGCTTGGCGCGTTGCATAACCTTATCGATCGCTCGATCCAGGCGAGCCTCCTCGACCGGCTTCATCAGATAGTCGACGGCATCCACATCAAACGCCTCGACCGCATGATCGCTGTACGCGGTTACGAATACGATCGCCGGCGGATTCTTGAGCTTATGCAGTGCCTCGGCAAGTTGCAGACCCGAAGCGCCAGGCATCGAGATATCGAGGAACACAACATCGACGCGGCTCTCCATAAGCATCTCGATAGCGGAGCGAACGCTCGACGCTTCTGTGATCGTGCCGATCTTGCCCGTCTGCTCGAGCAAGAAGCGAAGTTCCGAACGGGCCGGGGCCTCATCATCCACAATCATCGCACGCAGCATAGGGATAAAACCTTTCGTCAACTAACTACGTCGGGCATCCGCCAACTAGCGTTAAACCCGTAACCTATCATTCTACTCTTGAATGTCGAAGATGCTCTCCGACAAATCGAGATGCAGGAGCACTTTAGCGCCCTTGCCCGGGGCCGATTCGACGCGTGTATAAGAGTGCGGTCCATAAAAGCGATGGATGCGCTCCGAAAT
This sequence comes from uncultured Collinsella sp., assembly GCA_902492185.1. GTDB lineage: Bacteria > Actinomycetota > Coriobacteriia > Coriobacteriales > Coriobacteriaceae > Collinsella. The sequence goes on along the minus strand of CABUKY010000023.1, from coordinate 15,470 downwards.
ATTGTGCATGGCCACACCGGCGCCGCCGCCCTGCGGGGAGCTGGCGTCGGGACGGGCGGAGCGTTCGTCAAACAGTCTGGCAGCGGTGCCTTCGTCCATGCCCACGCCGTTATCGGCGACCACAATCAAAATCGCATCTTCGCCATCCCTGTGGACCGACACGTCGATCCTCAGTGCATCGTCGTCGCCCATACCATGGCGCACGGCATTCTCGACGATTGGCTGGATTACAAATGCCGGCACCAGCGTGTCCTCGACGTCCTCGGACACGTCGAAGGTCGCCAGCACGCGATCCTCGCCAAAGCGCGCCTTCTCAAACGTCAGGTAGCGCTTGGTCTGCGCGACCTCGCGCGACACGGGAATGAGCGAGCCCGAATTGTCGAGCGTGGCGCGATAGAACGAGGAGAACTCGCGCAGCAGCTCGCGGGCGCGCAGCGGATCGGTACGCGTAAACGACGCGATGGTGTTGAGCGTGTTGAACAGGAAGTGCGGGTTGATCTGCGCCTGCAGGGCACGCACCTCGGCACGGGCCGTGAGCTCCTTTTGCACCTCGAGCTCGTGGATGGCGAGCTGCGTGGACAGGATCTCGGCAAAACCCGAGGCAAGCGCGTACTGAGTGCGGTCGACGGCACGCGGGGTCTTGTAGTAGAACTTGAGCGTGCCGACGGTGCGGTCACCCACCTTGATAGGAGCGATGATACCGGCGGGAACATGGTTGTGCGAGCCATCCGAACCCACCACGTCCACCACACGGTTGAACGACTGGACGATACCGTGCTCGATGACGTAGCGCGTGGCAAGTGTGTGGATGGGCGAATCGGGCAGCAGCTTTTCCTCAAACTCGCCCGCGCAGGCCAGCACGTTGCTCTCGTCGGTGATGGCAACCGTCATGGCACGCGTCTCGGGCAAAATGCGCTGGCACACCAGACGCGCCGACTCCTGCGTCAGACCGCCTTTGATGTCCTCGAGCATGGCAGAGGCCACCGAGAGCGTCTCTTCGGTGTACTGCGAACGCACCGAATCGGGATTGAGCGTCAAATAGATAAAAATGCACAGAAAGATGCACAGCAGTGCGCAGGCGACCACGGTCGCGATCGGCTCGATTCCAGTCGCCAGGGCAAAAATAAAGTACACCAGCACGCAAATGGCGCAGACAACGGCGATCACGCGAAAGATTGATATTGAATTATCGCGCTGGGCGCGGCGGTCGATCATTCAGTCCCCTCCAGGATGCTGGTCAGTTGTGCGTCGTGCCAGAGCCCGTCCATGATCTTGGGCCAGAAGCTCTGGAAACGCAGGTAGCTTGCGGCGTTTTGGCGCGCGTAGGTCTTGGCCTCGTCAATACCGTGACGCCAAATGCGCAGGTATCCCTCGTGCTCGCGGGTAAACATGCTGCGGACCATGGCGGTTTTGCGCACGCGGTCGTCGAGCTCGCGCGAAATCCACGGGCCCGGATAGGGCATGAGCGACGCGGCCGTGACGGGAACGAGCTCCTGCTGGTGCGCGGCAAACGTCAGCTTGGCACGCTCGTAGTACCAACGGTACACATCCTGCATAAAGCGCGGCGAGCGCTTCTCGGACTCGGGCGGCAGGTGACGAACGACCCACTCGTTGTCAAACCACACGTCGTAGCCAAACATGCGCATATTAAAGAGGTAATCTAGGTCCTCGCCTCGGGTGATAAACGGGTCAAACGCCACACGGGTAAAGGCGCGGGCATGAAGCGCCACAAGGCCGCCGCACACGTAGTTTGAACGCGAAATACGGGTGCCCGAGAGCGCCTTTTTCATCCAGCGATTAAACTCGATGCGTTTGGTCCACCAACGATGGCAAATGCCCACCTTGTCTGTGGGCGCCAACGGCGATCCGTCTCGATCGTAAAAGTAACCGCTCTTAACCAAAATCGGCAGGCCTTGACGCGTCTGCTGGCCCAGTGCATAGGTCGCGCGCTTCATAAAGTCGGCATCGATAACGGTCTCGTCGTCATCCAAAAAGACAACGGCATCGTGGCCGAGCACCGCAGCGCAGGCAAGCCCCATATTGCGAATGGCGCCGTATCCGCGCAGACTCACGCACTCGCCCGAGCCCTTGGGAGCAATCTGCGCCACACGGTCGGCGATACGCGATGCCTGGTTGTTGGTAACCACGGTGACCTTGAGCGTAGGGTGCGCGTCGACGATTTCGTGGACGCGCTTCGACACATCAGCCGTGACCGAGATGGGGCAGACCACCAAAAGGATAATCCTCGGAATGTCGCGCACCTGCTCGAGCGAGGCCAGGCAGCGGTCGAGCTCGGGATTGGTGGCGTTGAGCTTCGTCGAGTGGTCATAGACGCCGGGAGCGTTTGCATGGGCCTCGTCGTCTGCCCAATATGTTGGAATCACAACCGTGGCGTTCATGCCTTCCCTCCCTGCAACACAAAAACGGGGCGCCGCCAAACACAGGCGACGCCCCGCGACCTAGCTGATTCCATCATACCCACTTGGGCAAATCATTGCTCGCAAGTCGCAATGTTTATTGCGGATAACCCCAAAAGAGTACCGCGGACAGGCCCAATAGCCGCTCGCTCCTATGCGGTCTGCTCTGCCGCCTGAGTCATGCGGGACAGGCGAACCAGCAGCATAAAGCCAACGATCAGCAGCACGCCAATGGAAAGGACGCCCAGCGACGGGTTGCCGGTCAGCGAGGTGACGACCGACACCAGGAAAGTGCCCATGACGCTTGCATAACGACCAAAGATGTCAAAGAAGCCGTAGTACTCGTTGGACTTTTCCTTGGGGATAATGCGGCCAAAGTAGCTACGGCTGAGCGCTTGCACGCCGCCCTGGAACAGGCCGACCATAATGGCAAGCACCCAGAATTCGAAGGCGGTCTTTAGGAAGAATGCGGCGAACAGCACAATGCCCATGTAGGCGGCGACGGCCACCAGGATCATGTTAAGCGTGCCCACGCGTCCGGCGAGCTTGCCGTAGATGATGGCAGACGGAAAGGCCACAAACTGCGTAACGAGCAGCGCCAGCACCAGCTGGGTCGAGTCGATGCCTAAAGCCGAGCCGTAGCTGGTAGCCATGGAAATGACCGTGTGGACGCCATCGATATAGAAGAAGAACGCGATCATGTAGACCAGCACGGTCTTGTTGTGGGCGATCTCGCGCATGGTGTGTCCGACCTCGGAGAACACACCGCCCACGATGTGGCCGATGGTGTCCTCGGGACCGCGCTCGCGACCGTACTTTTGCTTATAGGTGCGAATGAGCGGCAGGGTAAAGATGAGCCACCAGGCACCAGTGATGATAAACGACAGACGCGTTGCCAGCATGGTGGGGACGCCAAGAGCGGGGCCACCCATGATGAGCGCCAGGCAGATGATGAACGGCACGGTGGAACCGATGTAGCCCCAGGCATAGCCCGAGCTGGACACGGCGTCCATGCGCTCGTCGGTGGTAATGTCGGGCAGCATGGCGTCGTAGAACGTCATAGAAGAGTTAAGGCCGATGGTGCACAGCACGTACACGGTCAAAAATGCCATGGCGGACATTGGGATAGCCTGCGCCAGGCAAAGAACCAGGCCCGTGAGGAAGAAGCCCAAGAAGAACTTAATCTTGTTGCCGGCGTAATCGGCAAGCGCGCCCAGAATGGGCATGAGCATGGCAATGACCAGCGAGGCGATCGTCTGAGCGTTGCCCCAAGCGACCACCAGGTCTGCCGAGGAAGCACCAGTATTGATGGCGTTAAAGTAGATGGGCACCACCGAGGTATTGAGCAACACGAGGGCCGAATTGCCCACATCGTACATAACCCAGTTACGCTCGAGCTTGGTGTATTTCATGGACAGGGCCCCTTCGTATTCGCCCGATATGCAGTTAGTTCATCGTACCCCAATTGTCCAGAGGCGCTGGTAAGGATTCGGCAAAGGGGCACGCACGGGTCCTACTCCTCGCGGTCGAACTCCTCGTCGGCGTCGAGTACGCGGCCGCTATAGTTGATATGGCCGGTCACGGCATCCATGTCACCGGTCTCGATAAAGCGGGCAACGGTGAGCTCGTAATCGGTCAGCGCGCGCTCAAAGACCTCGGGGAAGCTCTCGGTCGAGACCTCATCGGTAAAGGGGTTCTTCCATGTCAGGTGGCCCAGGTTACCGGTGCGCTCGGGCAGCTCCGTCGTCACGCGATGAGCAAGGCCGTCGAGCAGCGAGTAGTCATGCACCAAGCCCTCGAGCAGGGCAATCGCGCGCGTCTTTACCGAGCCGGCCGGCTCAATGGTGCGATAGAGCATCTGCATGTCCGAGACGGCGCCGGCGTACTCCCCCGCCGGGATGTCGATACCGTACACGCGCCCGGCGATGTAGCTCATCAGCACGCCGGCCACACGGTTGATGCGGTCGGTGGTGACGATCTCGCCCGCCGGCGGATAATCCTCGACCGTGGCACCGTCGCGCTTGAGCTGTAGCATCAGCACGTCCAGATCGCTTTCGAGCACGGCGTGAACTTGGCTGCCCGAAGCCTCGAGCTCGGGATCGGAATCTACAATGCCAAACTGCTGCTCGTAGACAAAGGGGTGGGCATTACGGTCGAGAACATAGTGAGACAGCAAGCCCAGCGCAAAGGCGCGACCCAGATTGGCATCGCGCGGCTGTAGGTGCGACACGCCGTCGCGCAGGCACGAGAACTGGCGCGACATGCGCGAGCGGTGCATGACCTGAGCAAGCGACATACAGTCGGAAATGCGCGGCGTGAGCATGTGGAAGAAAAACGGGTCGGGACCTTGGTTTCCCAGGATAAAGGCGATGCGCTCCTCGTCGGACGTAATAACGCCCTGCGGAAGACGGTCGATGCTTTCCTCGCCAAACAGATGATGCGTAATGAGCGCGGGCATAATGATCCTTTCGATTTCATTCGATGTCACCCATTATGCCCACCGCACGGTCATGCCAAACCTGCGGCGGTAAACGATGATATGCAGACTGCCTACGCAAGCCCCAAGTGCGCCTTGACCTCGGCTGCGCGACGACGGGACACAGGCACCGTCGAGGTTACGCGATCGAGCCTGAGCTCCATAAGACCCGTGGAACCGATCTCGACATTATGCACGTCTTCCAAATTGACCAGATAACTGCGGTGGACACGGATAAAGCCCTCGGAGGCCAGGCGCCGCTCGAGCGAGGAAATCGACTCATTGATCAGGTATGTTCCCTCGGCGCAGACGGCGTTGCAAAAATCGGCGCGCGCCTCAAAGTAGCAGACATCCGCCACGGGAATGAACACCTTTTTGCCCCCGCGATCCACCGTCAGGCGCAAAGGCTGGCGCGGAGCATGGACGACACGGCGAGCGCCCAGGGCAGTCTCGATCTTGTCGAGCGCCTTTGACAAGCGGGCATCCTCAACCGGTTTGACGACGTAATCGACAGCATCGAGGTTATAGGCATCGGCCGCATACTCGGCAAATGCCGTCACAAACACCACGACCGGCGGCCTCTTTAGGTTTTGCAGGGTCTCGGCAAGCTCAATTCCCGAGCGACCGGGCATGGTAATGTCTAAAAACAGCACGTCGGGCTTGTTCGACAGAATCAACTCCACGGCCTCGGTGACATTGCCCGCCTCGGCAATCTGACCCACACGCGTATCCTTTTCCAACAGATAGCGTAGCTCAGCCCTAATTGGGGGCTCGTCATCAACCACCAGGATGTTCCAGCCTTCGGACATATGCGCTTCCCCTCTTTTTCTCTCAATCCAACCGCGTGCTACACCGTCAACGGCGCCGGCTCATGTGGCTCGCCGTTCAACTCAACGATGACCTGTGTTCCCACGCCCTCCTGGGACTTCACGCGCATGCCAGAATCTTCTCCGTAAAAGAAATGGATGCGCTGAAGCACGTTGAAGAGCGCCAGGCCGCGACCTCGCTTGACGGAGCCGTCGGCGGTAATGCTCTCGGGCTCCTCTCGGCGATGCTGCTCAAACAGATGCGCGCAGACTTCTTCGCTCATTCCGATGCCGTCGTCTTCGACGATGATCTCCAAGCCGTCATCGGTCTCGAAAGCCCTAACATGAATAGAAAGCGGCTCGATCTCGCGCTGCGCATGCTTGATGCAGTTTTCGAGCAGCGGCTGCAAGATAAACGGCGGCACCAGGCTGTCGCGCACCTCAAAGTCGATGTCGACCGAGACGCGCAGACGGCCGTCGCCATACCGGGCCTGCATAAGATTGATATAACGAGTGCCCTGTTCCACCTCGTGCTCGAGCGTGGTGAGCGTATCGGAGTCAGAAAGCGTCTGACGATAGTAGTTGGAAAAGTCGATCAGCAGCGATCGCGCCTTGTCGGGCTCGGTTCGAACGAGCGACACAATCGTGCTAATGGTATTGAATAGAAAATGCGGGTCGACCTGCGACTGCAGGGCGCGAAGCTCAACGCGGGCTGTGAGCTCGTCCTGGCGCTCGAGCTCAAAGCTGGCGAGCTGCGTGGAAATTAGATCGGCAAAACCCGAGGCAAGGGCCGTCTGGCGCATATCAATGCTGCTCAGGCGGGGATAGTACAGCTCGAGCGTACCCACGCAATGTCCGCGCACGGTAAGCGGCGCGACAATGCCGGCGCGCAGGCGGGGAAAATAGCCGCCCGTCTCATTGGAGGTGTCACGCGAAAACACGCTCTGCTCGCCCGTCTCAATCACACTGAGCGTGGTCTTGAGCACGACCGGGGTGCCGGCGGGGCACTTTGCCGAGTCCTCGCCCCAGCTTGCCAACACCTGCTTGCCGTCGGTAAAGCAGATGGCAGAGGCGATGGTCTCGGACAGGATAATTTTAGAGGCGCCCAGGGCCGCTTCGGGCGTAAGGCCGCGCGACGTGTAGGCGAATATTTTTGATGCGATGGCGAGCGTACGGTCGGTTGCGCTCGATGTGAGGTCGTCGGGGACCACAAAGACATACGAGAAAAAGAAGCACAGCATGACCATGCCGGCAATAACGACAACGCCCGGAACGGGATTGGGATTATCGGTTAAATCCCAGATAAGCAGCAGGATAAGCGCCGGAACGACAACACCGAGCAGGATGGCCTGGACCACATGCTGGGCCGTACGAAAGACCTTGGTAGAGTTGTAGCTCTTGCCCAGAATCAGCCCGTTTAAATCCACCGTCATCCCCTTTTATCTATCGCACCCATAGCAATAAAGAGGGCCGCAAGCGACCCTCTCCATTGCATTATGCAATCAAATACTGTGTTTTACATCCAGTCGTCGATGAACGGTAGTTTAGGCACTGTATTTGTTGGCCTCGCCAAAGGTGCCCGCCTCGACGATCCAGCCGTCCTTCATGATAACGTCCATGTTGTCGGTGTTGAGCACGTGGATGTCGGCGGCGACGTCACCGTTGACGACCAGCAGGTCGGCGCACTTGCCGGCCTCGATAGAACCGGTCTCGTCCTCGATGTGGCACATCTTGGCACCGTTGAGGGTGGCGCAGGTGATGGTCTCGACCGGGGTGAAGCCGATCTTGTCGACGAACTCGTACATCTCCTCGATGGAACAGGTGCCGTACGGGGTGACGAAGGAGAAGGAGTCGGAGCCGATCGTCATGACGACGCCGCGCTTCTTGGCCTCGCGCAGGCAGTCGTAGTTGCGCTGCAGCTCCTTCTCGACCAGGGTGCCCTCGTACTTGTCGTGCAGCTCAGGCACGTAGACGGGCGGATAGGTGGCGTACCAGGTGGGCAGGAAGGCGATCGTCGGGGTGAAGAAGGTGCCCTGCTCGGCCATGAGGTCCATGGTGCGCTCATCGATATCGAAGCCGTGAATCAGCTGCTCGCAGCCAAAGCGAACGGAATCGTAGGCAGCGGCGTGGTTGTTGTAGCAGTGGCTCCACACGGGGATGCCGACCATCTTTGCCTCTTCGACCACGGCCTGGATTTCCTCGGAGCAATAGTGCTGGTCGCGACCGGAGTCCCAGCGCCAGATGCCGCCACCGGTAGCCCAGATCTTGATGGCATCGGGGTTCTCGCGCAGGCGACGACGGACGGCCTTGCGCAGATCCCAAGGACCGTCGACCTGGTCGCCCCAGGGATGGGATTCCTTGTTGAGCTCCTGGGTGCAGTGGTGGGAGTCACCGTGACCGGCAACGCGGCAGAAGCCGAGGCCGGTGGCCAGAACGCGCGGGCCCTTAAAGACGCCCTTGTCGATGCAGTCACGGATCTGGATACCAAAGCGGCCGATCTCGCAGACGGTGGTGAGGCCGTGGGTGAGGCAGTCGTAGGCCTGCTTGACGGCGACGGCTTGCTTCTCGAGGAGCGGCTGCATGACCCAATCGGTGTCATCGTCGGTCAGGTTGCCCGAGAAGTGCAGGTGGGTGTCGATCAGGCCGGGAAGGACGGTCTTGCCGGCGGCATCGATAACCTCAACGCCCTCGGGAAGGTCCTGTATAGCGCCGGCGTACTCGATCTTGCCGTTGTCGTCGACGAGAACGAGGGAGTTCTCGACCGGCTCGGCACCGGTACCGTCGATGAGCTTGCCGCCAACGATTGCATACTTAGTGGACATGGTTCCTCCTTATGGATCCATATAGTGGGCGAGGCCGTGTTGGGTTAAGGCCTCACAAAGCTACCCAAGTGGTGCCGGGTTCGGTGCGCGAGAGAGAGGATTCCGCGCACCCGATCCGCCCCGGCTAGGCGTTACTTTTTGCGGGAATTGGTGAAAGCCATGAGGGCCAGGCCAATAGCCAACCAGCCGATCACGATGCTCCACTCCACCATGTTGAGGGAGGCGGGAGAGAACGGAATCACGAGCAGGCCGATGATGATGGCGCAGGCAGCGATAGCGAGGCCGATGCCAAACTTGCCGCCGGGCACCTCGTAGGGACGAGGCAGGTCGGGCTCGGTGAAGCGCATGCGCAGGCAGGCGAGGGCGACCATACCGCAGGAGAAGATGAAGGCGAGAGCCGACACGTTGGTCAGGGGGATGAGCATGTTCTTGCCCAGGAACGGACCGATGACGGTGATGACGCCCAGAACGACACAGGCGAGCTTGGGAGCGCCGGACTTGGGGTCGACCTCAGCGAACTTCTCGGGCAGTTGGCCCTTGCGGCCCATGGCGAGCATGATGCGGCTCGTGGCGCCGTAGAAGGAGTTCATCGGGCCCATGGGTCCAAGCGTGGCGATGACGAGCATGGCCAGGTACAGAAGCATGTTGATGCCCTTGAGGCAGGCAAGCGCGGGAACCGGGCTCTTAACAAACTCATGCCAGTCAAGGATGGTGCCGAACGAGTAGATGCAGACCATGTAGAAGCCGCCGGCGGCCAGCAGGGCCAGGGAGATGATCTTGCCGAACTTGTTCCAGTTGAGGCCCTCGGCTGCCTCCTCAGCCTGCTGAGGAATGGTGTCGAAACCGGCGTAGAAGAACGGGGTCAGAACCAGGACCGACACGATGCCGGCGAACAGGCTGGCGCCCTCGGTAGCGGCCTTGCCGCCGCCAGCGCCGGTGACCTGGGAGAACACGGGCATGGCATTGTCCGGCGAGCCGGTGAACAGCGAGACGCCCATGGCGAGCAGCATGCCGCAGAGCAGAGCCTTGGTCAGGAAGGCCTGGAGCTTGGCGGCCGAGCTGGCGCCGCGGAAGTTGAGGAAGATGACGTAGGCTGCGAAGCCAAGCGCGATCAGCGTCGGGAACAGGTAAACGTCGGCCCCCAGGATGGTGTAGAGCTTGACGGCGCGCAGCCACTCAAGACCGGGCAGGCTACCGAACATCTCGGACACGAGGGTCGAAATGGCAATGGCCTCCCACGGGCACAGGATGCCGTTGCCCAGGGCCAAAAGCCATCCGGTGATGTAGCTCAGCGTACGGCCAAAGCTACGATCGACATACTCGACGATGCCGCCCGAGATGGGGATAGCAGCCGTGAGCTCACCGAAAACAGCTCCGACGGGCACGAGGAAGATTGCACCCAAGAGGAATGCGATCATAGCGGGAACGGGACCGCCGCCCACGACCATCCAGTCGCCGACCTGCAGAACCCAACCGGTACCGATGATGGCACCGAAACCGATGGTGAAGAAGTTCCAGAGCGAGAGCGTTTTCTTCATGCCGCCGTTATCCTCGACTGCAACCTCTGCGTTCTTGTCCGCCATTGTTCCCCTCCTTTCCTTTTTGACGCCCCTTGACGTCACCCCTTGCGCGGTCTGTTTTGCCGCGCGCTTTTATTTCGTGGCTTTAAGATACGGCCTTGGCACAGCAGCGCCGCTTGTAGCTCGACCGAAGGCAGAACTGCAAAACGAGCGGCGCCGTTTTTGGGACGAACGGCGGGAGACGTCATTCGTCTTGGACGTTTTCATCTTGTCTGCTTTTGAAGACCTGTTGCCGTGACGCTTGGCGCGCGGCGCGGCAACGTTCATACCATTTGTCAGGCTTTTGGCGCACATACCCATGTGTCGTGCATCTTTTTATGTAGGATAGACAAGTTACACATGAGGCAAGGTGATTCGAATGGCATACGGATACAATGACGGCGACCAACGGCCACAAAGCGTGCGCCTTGCCGGCCGCACCACGCCAACGCCCAGAAGCACCTCCGACAACGACAACCCGCAGCGCCCCCAAGAGCAGCCCGGGGCTTCTTCGCGGCAGCAAAGCCGTACCGTGCAGCAGTCAGACCGCGTGAGTACGAGCACACGCCAACGTCAGACCGACACATTGCAGCCACGCCGCTACGATCGCCGTAAGACCGACTACTACGTCAAGCGCTCCTTTTCGCGACCTCAACGCGATCGCGGCAATTCCGCCCCTCACCCCGCGTCGCACACCACAAGCCACGCGCTTCCGGCCCGCCGCCTACGCCTTGCGCTTTGCTCCATCGCCGCCTGCCTCGTCTTTGTGTTTTTGGGATCCTGTATCTCCCACGGATCAGCCGGTCTTGAGCCCACTGCCGAGGACAAGCTGCTTAAAGCTCCCGTCGCGCCCGGTTACTCCTTTGCGTTCTCGACCCCACGCTCGCAATGGCAGGCCGGCGCCATGCCCCACATCTACCAAATTGACCCCGCATGGTCGGAGCTGCCCTATGCCGGCGGCACTATTCGCGAAAACGCTTGCGGTCCCACTTGCCTCACCATGGTCTATATCTTTAAGACCGGCCACACCGATAAGACGCCGGTCGATATATGCGCACTGGCCGAAGCCGGCAACTACGCCCCCACCGGTGCCACCGAGTGGTCGTTTATGACAGGCGGTGCGTGGCAGCTGGGGCTCAACGGAACACAGCTCTATAACGATCGCGAATCGATTACCCAAGCACTTCGCTCGGGTGCGCCCGTCATCGCCGCAGTGCGCCCCGGTACGTTTACCAACGTAGGCCACTACATCGTGCTCTACGGCATCGACGACGCCAACCAGATTGGCGTCTACGACCCCAACTCGGCCAGCCGCAGCGCCCGCCGCTGGGGCGTCGTAGAGGTCCTCAACGAAGTCGAAGCCATGTGGGCCTACTACTAGTCATTGGGGACAGACTTAAATGAGTGGTCATTGGGGACGCTCTTGTTTGACTAGTCATTTAAGAACGTCCCCAATGACTAGGTGAATAGCAAAAGCCCCGCAGTCGGAGCGGACTGCGGGGCTCATGAAGAGAGGCTAGTTTGTGGGCGCCTTGCCCGGCGCCCACGAGAGAGGCAACGGAGTAGAGACTACTCGTGGATGCGGGTACCGGAGAGGCCGGCCATGGTCTCGGCGGCCTTGTCCAGGGCGCCGATGATGCAGGTGCGGCCCTTGCGGGAACGGGCGAACTTGATGGCGGCGCGGACCTTGGGCTCCATGGAGCCCTTGCCGAACTGGCCCTCGTCGGCCAGGCGCTCGGCCTCGTCGGCGGTGATGTCCTCGAGCTCCTCCTGGTTGGGCTTGCCGAAGTTGATGGCGACATGCTCAACGGCGGTCAGCAGGAACAGGACGTCGGCGTCGCAGTCCTCGGCCAGCAGCTCGCCGCCCAGGTCCTTGTCGATGACGGCGGGAACGCCCTTGTAGCAGCCCTTGTTCTCGTAGTCGCGGACGACGGGGATGCCGCCGCCACCGCAGGCGATGACGATGAACTCGTTGTCGAGCAGGTTGAGGATGGAGTCGGCCTCGACGATCTTCTTGGGATCGGGGGAGGCGACGACGCGACGCCAGCCGCGGCCGGAATCCTCGACGAAGACCTTGGAGGGGTCCTCGGCCATGAACTCCTTGGCCTGCTCCTCGGTGTAGAAGGGGCCGATCGGCTTGGTCGGGTTCTTGAACGCGGGATCGTCCGGGTCGCACTCGATCTGGGTGACGACGGTTGCGGCGTGCCAGCGCTTGTAGCGCTTGTGCATCTCGCGGCCGATGCCCTGCTGCAGGTGGTAGCCGATGTAGCCCTGGGACATGGCGCCGCACTCGGGCAGCGGCATCTCGGGGGTGCCGATGGCGTCGTGGGCGGCGGCGAAGGCGTTCTGGATCATGCCGACCTGCGGGCCGTTGCCGTGGGTGATGATGATCTCGTTGCCCTGCTCGATCAGGCCGAGGAGGGCATGGGCGGTGTTGCTCACGGCCTCGATCTGCTCGACGGGGTTGTTGCCGAGGGCGTTGCCGCCAAGGGCGACGACAATACGATCGGGCTTGCCAAGAGGCTTAGACATTGCTGGAATCCTTTCTGTAAAAGGCCTACAACCCATTAATAACCCGCGTCCGTGCGATACGCGAGTTTATTAAGGTTTATATTCTCTTTATCGCTCATTTTATTCATTTTGAAAATAGCGGAACGGTGAACGGTCGTTTTTGTCCGCTCAGCGTACAGAACTCCAGCTCAGACATATCTACGTAATTTACGTGCGACTTTATTTAAATGAAGCGAGGATTATGTGGGATTATGCAGACTACATCTCTGCTAAACACAAAACGGACAGCGCAATATCTTACTCGCGCTATACGAGATTCTATGCACTTATAAGTCGAGTATGCACCCCTGCAAAAACAAGGGGCTTTTCATCCAGCAAAAGGAATAAAGAAGCGCTCCGGAAAGGCGCAACAGCCAAGTCCCCCATCCATCCCCAAAGTGGCGCGAGGTTTCGCGGCAAAGCCGCGAAACAGCGAAGGGGACGGAATACCCGGCCAACTACGTCCTTCATCCGCCCACACAATCCGAGGGCGTAGTCGTAGCAGGACCTGAGGGCTGACCTTCGCGGACACTCCGCAGGACGAAAGAACCCCCGCCGCACGTAGTGCGCAGCGGGGGTTCTTTCATGTCCGAGGACGTCCGCGAAGGTCAGCCCTCAGGTCCTGCGGTGGGAGAACTAGGCCTCGTTGTACACCGTCTTGAGCTTCAGCAGGTGAGCGTAGCGGTCCATGGCGGCCTGCTCGTTCTCCTTGAAGAGCTCCTCGGCGCGCTCGGGGAAGGAACGCGTCAGCGAAGCGTAACGGGCCTCGTTCATCAGGAACTCCTGATAACCGCCTGCGGGCTCCTTGGAATCGAGCGAGAACTTCTTGCCGGCAGCAGCCTCGGGGTTGAAGCGGAAGAGGTTCCAGTAACCGCACTCGACAGCCTTCTTCATCTCGGCCTGGCAGTTCTGCATGCCGCCCTTCTTGATGGAGTGCATCTCGCAGGGGCTGTAGCCGATGATGAGGGACGGGCCGTCGTAGGCCTCGGCCTCGTGAATGGCCTTGAGGGTCTGAGCCGGGTTGGCGCCCATGGCGACCTGCGCCACGTAAACGTAGCCGTAGCTCATGGCGATCTCGGCCAGGGACTTCTTCTTGGTCACCTTACCGGCAGCGGCGAACTGAGCGACCTGGCCCAGGTTCGAGGCCTTGGAGGCCTGACCACCAGTGTTGGAGTAGACCTCGGTGTCGAAGACGAAGACGTTGACGTTGTGGCCGGAAGCCAGGACGTGGTCCAGGCCACCGAAGCCGATGTCATAGGCCCAGCCGTCGCCGCCAAAGATCCAGAAGGACTTCTTGGTGAGGTAAGCCTTGTCGGCGAGGATCGCCTTGGAAGCATCGCAGCCGCACTTCTCGAGCTCGGCAACGTAGGCAGCGGCAGCGGTCTTGGAGGCCTCGGCGTCGTTGACGGAGTCGATCCAAGCCTGGCCGGCAGCCTTGAGCTCATCGGACGGACCATCGGCAGCGATGATGTCCTGGGTAGCGGCGATCAGCTTGTGCTGGACGGCCTCGTAACCGACGGCCATGCCCAGACCGTGCTCGGCATTGTCCTCGAACAGGGAGTTGTTCCACGCCGGGCCGTGACCGTCCTTGTCCTTGCAGTAAGGAGCGGTGGCAGCGGGGTTACCCCAAATGGAGGAGCAGCCGGTGGCGTTGGAAATGAACATGCGGTCGCCGGCGACCTGGGTCACCAGACGTGCATAGGCGGTCTCGGCACAGCCGGCGCAGGAGCCAGAGAACTCCAGGTAGGGCTGCTTAAACTGGCTGCCCTTGACGTTGGCCGCGATGAGCTCCTTCTTCTCGGAGACGTTCTCGACCATGTAGTCCCAAACGGGCTGCTGGTCCATCTCCTGCTCGGTGGGAACCATCTCGAGGGCGCCCTTGGGGCAAACCTTGACGCAGTTGGTGCAGCCCATGCAGTCGAGCGGGGACACAGCCATGGTGAACTTCATGCCCTTGGCCTTGGGGCCCATGGCGTCGAGCGTGCGGGTAGCCTCGGGCGCGGCGGCGGCCTCGTCCTCGGTCATCGCGAACGGACGGATGGTGGCATGCGGGCACACGTAGGCGCACTGGTTGCACTGGATGCACTTGGTCTCGTCCCAGTGGGGAACGACCACGGCGACGCCGCGCTTCTCGTATGCGGAGGCACCCAGCTCAAACTGGCCGTCGGCGCAATCGACAAAGGCGGAAACGGGCAGGCTGTCGCCGTCCATGCGATCGATGGGCTCGAGCAGGTTCTTGACCTGCTGGGCGATAGCGGACTTGGTCTCCTCGGAGAGCTCGACGGGAGCGGCGTCCTCGGCGGTAGCCCAGTCGGCCGGAACCTCGAACTTACGGAAGGCGGTAGCGCCGGCATCGATGGCCTTGTGGTTGGCGTCGACGATGGCCTGGCCCTTCTTCATGTAGGACTTGGTAGCCGCGTCCTTCATGTACTGCAGGGCGTCCTCGGCGGGCAGGACCTTGGCCAGCGCGAAGAAGGCGGACTGGAGCACCGTGTTGGTGCGCTTGCCCATGCCGACCTTAGCGGCCAGGTCGATAGCGTCGATCAGGTAGACGTTGACGTTGTTGTTCGCGATGTAGCGCTTGGCCACGGCGGGCATGTGCTCGGCGAACTCCTCGTCGCTCCACTGGCAGTTGACCAGGAAGGTGCCGCCCGGCTTGACGTCGCGGACCATCTTGAAGCCCTTAACGATGTAGCTGGGGTTGTGGCAAGCGACAAAGTCGGCCTTGGTCACGTAGTACGGCGAACGGATCGGAGAATCACCAAAGCGCAGGTGCGAAACGGTGACGCCGCCGGTCTTCTTGGAGTCGTACTGGAAGTAGGCCTGGACGTACTTGTCGG
>CABUKY010000022.1 GCA_902492185.1 uncultured Collinsella sp. | reverse complement strand
CGTACCTGATTCAGCTAGTCTTCAAGTGCGGCATTCAGTGAACACCCATTTTATAATTTGGTTGTTCAGGCGGTCATTTGGCGTCTCGACACAAGCTCGGCCCCGGAGCTCGTTCGAGCTGTTCGTATTCCTTGAAAGGGGAAACATGGACATATCGAGGAAGACTGATTATGCCCTTCGCATGCTTGCGATGCTTGCCGAGGAGCCGGAGCGGTTGCTTTCTGTTCGCACTGCTGCCGAAGAGGTCAATGTTCCGTATTCGTTTGCCCGTTCGATTCAGCACGGCTTGGTTCAGGCCGGCATTGTGGAGAGCCTGTGTGGTGTTCATGGCGGCATGCGCCTTAAGGTGAGCCCCGACGATGTCACGATCCGTCAGGTCGTAGAGGCCGTTCAGGGCCCCATGGTTATGAATGATTGCACCGCGCCCGATGGCGACTGTGCGCGCATGGGCACGTGCTGCTATCATCCCCTGTGGGCCGGAGCCCAGGCGCTGATGCGCGACTATCTCGATTCCGTTTCGCTCGGCGATATCGTCGCCCATCGCCAGTTTCCGGCTGTCGATCCCAAGTTCGCCGACCGCGATGCGTTTCCCGAGTACGCCGCTTGCGCGTATGCTTGCCGGGAGGAATAGCGCCGCATAAGGAGCATTGTCATGATTCAGGACCCCTTTCGTTCGATGATTCGTTCGGAAGGGGTCCTGCGTTATCGCGACCTTCCGTGGCGCCGCACGCGCGACCCGTATATCATCTGGCTTTCCGAGGTCATGCTGCAGCAGACGCAGGTGCCGCGCGTGGAGGCGCGCATGCCGGCGTGGCTCGATCGCTTTCCGACTGTCCGGGCGCTTGCTCAGGCCGCCCCTTCCGATGTCTTGGATGCGTGGCAGGGGATGGGCTACAATCGCCGCGCCCTGGCGCTTCACAGGGCTGCACAGTGCGTTGTGGAGGACTGGGATGGGGAGTTTCCGCGTGAGATGCACGATCTGGTCGCGTTGCCCGGCATTGGCCCGGCAACGGCGCAGGGCATCCGTTCGTTTGCATTCGATCTTCCGGGCGTGTATCTGGAGACCAACGTGCGCACGGTCTTTTTGCATCATTTCTTTCCCGATGTGCCGGCCGTTCCCGATCGCGTGCTGGTGCCGCTGATTCAAGCTGCCTGTCCGGCGGCCCCCGGTGCGGTGGCGGATGAGATTGCGCCCTTTGCCGTGCCTCAAGACGATGCCGACACGCCGCGCGCGTGGTATTACGCGTTGCTGGATTACGGCGCGTATCTTAAAAAGACGCTGCCCAATCCGTCCAGGCGCTCAGCGAGCTATAGCCGTCAATCCAAGTTTGAGGGCTCGCGCCGTCAAAAGCGCGCCCATATTGTGCGCATGCTGCTGGCTGCGCGCGATGGGCGGCCGGCGGGCATCACACTCGCCGAGGCCGTGGCGGGTGTCAACGAAATGGAGGCGGCAGCAGGCCGCGAGCCGGTCGAGCGCGATCTTGTCGCAGGCATTTTGACCGACTTGGAGCGTGAGGGCTTTTGCCGCGTGGAGGGTGACCGCTGGCTAAGCGTGTAGCCCACCCGAATCTGAAAAACAGGATTGTAAGGTTTAGATTCTCGGCATGAGGGCATCCTAAAGACAAGGCCGCTCAAAGCCTATGGGCGGCATGTGTTGAAGGGAAGTACACCTATGGATTTTGAGAACTCTCAGACCAAGAAGAACCTCGAGACTGCTTTTGCCGGTGAGTCCCAGGCACACACCAAGTATCGCTACTATGCATCCAAGGCCAAAAAGGACGGCTACGTTCAGATCTCGAATATCTTTGCCGAGACGGCGGGCAACGAGTCCGAGCATGCCAAGCTGTGGTTTAAGTATCTGCACGATGGCGCCGTTCCGGGCACTCTGGACAACCTGCGCGACGCCGCCGCGGGCGAGAACTACGAGTGGACCACGATGTATGACGAGTTTGCCAAGACCGCCGAGGAGGAGGGCTTTGCCGAGATCGCCGAGAAGTTCCGTGGTGTCGCCGCTGTCGAGAAGGCCCACGAGGAGCGCTACAACAAGCTCGTCGAGCGCATTGAATCGGGCGAGGTGTTTGAGCGCGAGGGCGTAAAGGTGTGGAAGTGTCTGAACTGCGGGCACCTGCATGTTGGTGCCGAGGCGCCCGAGGTGTGCCCGGTGTGCAACCACCCGAAGGCGTACTTTGAGGAGCAGGTGGTGAACTACTAGCGCGTGGTGCTAGCGTGAGCTGGGCCGGGAGGGCCGGACTACCTTCCCTCCTCGCTCACGGCTTCGCAGGGTCGCGTTGAGGGAAGGCGATCCGGCCTCCCGCCCTGCGCTCCGGCGTTGGGTCGTCGCGTGCTCGTTACAGAAAAGCTGATAAGAAGTTTGTGTGCCGCCCCTTATGGGGCGGCACGTTTTTGTGGGGGCCGGTTGGGGCGGTGACGTTGCTTAGAGGGTACACTGGGTAGCGTTGGCTATTCGTTTCCTCTTGTGAGGTGTTGGTTATGGGTAAGAAGTCTCGGGCTCGGGTTGCTGCGGCGGGAACTCGCAAGGATCCTGGTCGTCGGGTTGCTGAGGGCAAAAAGGCCGATCGTGCCGAGAAGGACAAGAAGGTCGGCGCGCATGCTCGTCCTGAGTGGGCGCCTCATTTGAATTCGGCTAGTGAGGATTTGACTGCCAAGTTGTTTACTCTGGTCGAGGTAATTTTGGGCGTGGTGCCCCTTGTGGTTATCGGTTTATTCTTGGCTTCGAAGGACGCTACGAGTGTCGATAAACTCACCGAGGTCTTTTCGCAGGAGCCCTCGATAGTAGTTACGTTTATCTCTGCGTGCCTGCAGCCGTTTGTGGCGTACATGCTGTATATGGTCTACCGCAAATACTGCGAGGGCGACGCTGGTTTTGTCGCCGGCAACCTGATCGGTCTTTTGTGCTCCGAGATCCTACTGCTCAATATCCCGGGTGTCATCGGTATGGGCATCTTGCTGTGGCGTGTTTGGCGCAACGTTGCCCCGCACTTTGAGAGCTGGTTGTTTGAGCGCCGTGCAATGGGCGTGCTGGCAGACATCGCGGGCTCGCTCGTGATTCTAGCCTTGGCGTTTATATGCGCCACCGCCGCCCGTGGTCTCGCGGGCATGTAGTCTGTCCTCACCGACCACGGAGCGCAGGGCGGGGAAACCTTTCCCTCTCGCTCACGGCTTCGCAGGGTCGCGCGAGGCAAAGGTTTCCCCGCCCTGCGCTCCGGCGTTGAGTCGTCGCATGCTCGTTACAGAAAAGCTGATAATAAGTATGTGCGCCGCCCCTTTGGGGCGGCGCATTTTGTGTGGGGTCCCTGTCTTCACAATTTTCGTCAAGCTTTTGGTTAGATTTTGGTCAGTTGGCGTAAGGGTGGAAGGCCAAAAGATTGCTGGCGAAAAAAGCTCAGAGAAAGTGCTGGTAGGGGAGTTGTTGAGCTTTTCGACAGCTTTCGAGCAAAAGAAACTTTGTGGCTATTCCCGGCAATTGCGTTGTCGCGGTCATGGCGGTGCGGGATGCTGGTCGTAAGCATCGAATGCTCCGATTTTGGAGGCCAGCATGGATCTGTTTCTTGAGACTCCGCAGCAACAAGCTGAGCGCATGCTGCGTCAGCAGCAACGACTCATGGAGATGCAAATGCAAGGGGTGGCCGCCCAGTCCCCTGCGCAAAATGCCACGCCTGCGGTTACGCCTGCGGGCGAATCGGCACCAGAGGCCTATTCCGTACAACAAGATTCATATGCGCAGGAGCTTGCGTTCGACAAACGCCGCACGCGTCGTCGCCGCGTGGGCCAGCGCCTGCGCACATTGGCGATGATCGTGCTCATTCCGCTAGGACTTGCGGCGATTTTCTTGGTCTCGTATGCCCTCACCTGCATCCTCAACGGTGCTTCGCCCGGCGAAGTGCTCCAACATCTGTCAGCCCTCGGCCAGCGCCTAGGCGATGTCATAACAACCATCCGCTCCGGCTGGGAGAGTTAGCGTTTGTCACATTAGGACTTCTAGGGTGTAGGGATTATCGCCATGAGTAGAATCCTCGCATCCTGTGGGTCCTGTCATGCGACTGAATAGTATTATTGATGATGAATAATAATAGGATTTGCTATGTATAAGCAGGATTTAGAGCAGACTCTTTTGGGCATTGACGAAGAGGCGGAGCTGGAAATAGGTCCAAGAGACGATAAGCCGAGCGTTGTATTGGTGGGAGGAAGCGCCTTCATGCTAAACGATGTGACGAATCGGTCGGTTACACATGACATTGATGTGTTTGAGGCAGACAGGTGCCTCCGCGAGATCATAGCTCGATACCCCGAGGTGAATGGTATGGCGGTGACATATTGTAATCAGATGCCATTCAATTACGAAGATCGTTTGATTCCCTTGGATATTGGGGCGCGTTTTATCAGGTACTTTACGCCATCCTTGGAGGACCTGGCGGTAATGAAGCTCTATGCCTACCGTCCGAACGACATTATCGATCTTCATAGCCAGGCATTCGTCGACCGACTTGATTGGGGGCTGCTCGAACGGCTTATATTCGACGAGGGAGAAGCACTGGCGTCGTCGCCTTCGGAGCGAAGTTATCAAGAGATGGTCTGTGCATACAGGCAATACAAAAAGGAGGTGCTCGGTTGAATCTGACCTTTGAGGGATTCTTAAAAGGCTATTGCCGAGAGCTATCCGGACAGCAGTCGCTGAGTTTTAGAAAATTGGTTGAGCAGGCGACGGCGGATGCGCCGCGCGTGGCGGAGCCTCTGTTTTTGCTCGCTTTGGCGCAAGGAAAAGCCGAATACGTTCTTGACTTATCCGAGGGCTCGTGGATGGAGCAGGATTACCGAGACGTTTTATCCTTGTACGGCCAAGCGGGTAGCATGGCGTCTCTATGCGCCAAAAGTGAGCTCCCTAATCGTTATGCCAACGTTTGGCGTGCGTATAGAGCGGTGAAGGAAAAGCCGGCGGCCGATAGAAGGGTGAACGCCCTGATGAGAAAGAAAACGCTGGAAGCATTGGAGGAATCGGGTGTAACGCGCTATGGCCTCTGCCGTGCTCTGCGCCTGAATAAAGGAAACGTATACGCATACTTGGCCGGCGATGACTCAAAGGTGAGCAGGAAAACGGCGCGCCGCATTATGGAATATGCGGAGGAGAGGGGCGCCCAAGAAGGGGCCGGGCGCCCGGTGTGTGTGGCGGGGTAAGATTGATCGCGGTTTTGATTGGTGCTCGATTGGGTTTGTTGGGCGGAGTTTATGTCTGCTATTGATATTGTGCTTGTTGTGATCGCCTTGGTGGCGGTGGGGATTGCTGTGGCTTGCGCCCTCCAGCTCAAGAGCCTGCGTGCCGAGTTGCGGGAGCGTGGCGACAGTAGCGCGGAAACGCTGGCAGCACTCGAGCAGGCCAACAACGCGCTCGATGCCCTGAACGTCGCGCTGGCCGAAACTCGCCGCACGGCCAATGCCATCGCGCAGCAGCAGACGACAGATGCGGCCGTGGAGCAGCAACGTTACCTGACCATCGCACGTGAGTTTTCGCAAGCTGGTGACCGGATGGATGACCTGCGCCGCGAGACGGCCCAACAGCTCGGTGCCAACCGCGAGGGCATCGAGCACCGCCTGGACAAGGTGCGCGAGACGGTCGATGCCCAGCTGGGTGCTATCCGCAAAGACAACAACGTGCAACTCGATCAGATGCGCGCAACGGTGGACGAGAAGCTCTCCCGCACGCTCAACGATCGCCTGTCGGCATCGTTTAAGCAGGTGAGCGACCAGCTCGAGGCCGTGTACAAGGGCCTGGGCGACATGCAGTCCATCGCCACTGGCGTGGGCGACCTTAAGCGCGTGCTGGGCAACGTGAAGGCGCGCGGCATTTTGGGCGAGGTGCAGCTGGGTGCAATTCTGGCGGACATCCTTACGCCCGACCAGTATCTGGAAAACGTCGCCACCAAGCCCGGCGCCTCGGAGCGCGTTGAGTTTGCCGTCAAGCTGCCGGTAGACGAGGGCGATCCCGTGCTGCTGCCGATCGACTCTAAGTTTCCGGGCGACGCGTACGAGCATCTGCTCGACGCCCAGGAGTCGGGCGATGCGGAGACCGTTGCCGCGGCACGCAAGACGCTCGATATGATGGTGAAGCGCGAGGCCAAGGACATCTGCGAAAAGTACCTGAGTGTGCCGGCAACGACTAACTTTGGCATTATGTTCGTTCCGTTTGAGGGACTGTACGCCGAGGTCGTCAGCCGCCCCGGGCTTATCGAGACCCTGGGCCGCGACTATCACGTCAACGTTGCCGGTCCCAGCACCATGGCGGCCATCCTCAACAGTCTGCAGATGAGCTATCAGACGTTTAAGTTGCAAAAACGCACCGACGATGTACTGCGCGTGCTCTCCGCCGTCAAGGCCGAGCTGCCGCGCTATCAAAAGGCGCTGCGCCGCGCCCAGCAGCAGATCGAGACCGCGGGCAAAACGGTCGAGGGCATCATCACCACGCGCACCAACGTCATGGAGCGCAAGCTCAAGGACATCGACGCGCTGGAAGATGCCGACCAAGCCGATGAGATCTTGGGACTCACGCCCGCGGACCTTCCCGCAGACCAAGAAGACGAGGACTAATTGTAACAAGACGGTGGGGCACCGGCGCAAACGCGGGCGCCCCACCGCTTTTCGTATCGCACTTGTCTGAAGCGTGCTCCAATGTGCAACAATGGCGTCTCGCCCTATCAGACGCGAAAGGAAGCCCATGTCCCAGAGAAGCACCAGCCCACTCAGCCGCTCCACCGTGCGCCGCACGCTGCAGCGGTTTTGGGGTGTCACGCGCACGCAGCCGCTGATTGTCTTTCTCTCGGTATTCTCGTCGGCGGGCTACATCTTTTTGCTGACGTTTGCCAATACCTATGTGATGGCCCTCATTGTCGACCGCGTTCAAGCCGGTCCCGTGGCGGGTGACCAGGTGTTTGAGGTCTTCGGCCCCTATATCCTGGCGCTCGTACTCGTTAACCTGGTGGGTCAGATCCTCTCCAAGTTACAGGACTACACCGTCTACAAGCTCGAGATTGCAGGCAACTATCACCTGGCGCGTCTATGCTTCGACACGCTCTCCAACCAATCCATGACATTCCATACCAGCCGCTTTGGCGGATCGCTCGTGAGCCAGACGAGTCGTTTTATGAGCGGCTATACGGGGCTGGTGGACGTGACGGTGTATTCGCTCATCCCCACCATCACCTCGGTCATCTGCACCGTGGCCGCACTCGCCCCGGTGGTGCCGACGTTTACCGTGATCCTGGTGGGCATCATGGTCGTCTACATCGCGTTTGTCTGGCTTATGTACAAGCGCATCATGCCGCTTTCGGCCGCGACGTCCGCCGCGCAGAACAAGCTCTCAGGCGTGCTCTCCGACGCGGTCACGAACATCTTGGCCGTCAAGACCTGCGGGCGCGAGGACTTTGAACGCGATCTGTTCGACGCCGCCGATCGTGCCGCGCGCGACGCCGAGACGGTCTCGATGCACGCCATGATGCAGCGCAACTTTACGACCTCGGGCCTTATCGTCATCACCATGGCCGTGGTGAGTGTGTTCGTGGCGGGCGGCAACGCGTGGTTTGGCATCTCGGCCGGCTCGCTCGTCATGATCTTTACCTACACCTATAACCTCACCATGCGCCTGAACTACGTGAGTTCCATGATGCAGCGCATCAACCGCGCTTTGGGCGATGCGGCCGAGATGACGCGCGTGCTGGACGAGCCACGTTTGGTGGCAGACGACCCGGACGCCCCTGAGCTCAAAGTGACCGAGGGCGCGATTGATTTTGAGCACCTGAGCTTTGCGTACCGTGACGCTGCGGCGGGCGAGACCGTGTTCGATGACCTGACACTTCATGTGGCGGCGGGCCAGCGCGTGGGCCTGGTGGGCAAATCGGGCTCGGGTAAGACGACGCTCACCAAACTGCTGCTGCGCCTAGACGATGTTCAGGGCGGTCGCGTGCTCGTGGACGGCCAGGACGTCTCGCGCTGCGCGCAGCAGAGCCTGCGCCGCCAGGTTGCCTACGTGCCGCAGGAGGCGCTGCTGTTCCATCGCTCCATTCGCGAGAATATCGCCTACGGACGCCCCGACGCCACCGACGAGCAGATCCGCGAGGCGGCTCGCTTGGCTAATGCGACCGAGTTTATCGACCGCTTGCCCCGTGGCTTTGACACCATGGTGGGTGAGCGCGGCGTCAAGCTCTCGGGCGGCCAGCGTCAGCGCGTGGCTATCGCCCGCGCCATCCTGACCGACGCGCCGATTCTAGTGCTCGATGAGGCGACGTCTGCCTTGGACAGCGAGTCCGAGGCGCTGGTGCAGGAGGCGCTCGAGAACCTGATGCGCGGCCGCACCTCCATTGTGGTGGCACATCGCCTGTCCACCGTGGCGGCGCTCGACCGCATTGTGGTGCTGGCCGATGGCGAGATTGTCGAGGACGGCACGCATGCGCAGCTTGTCGAGGCGGGTGGCGAGTACGCGAGCCTGTGGAGCCGTCAGACCGGCGCATTCTTGGAGGCGTAAGCGTCTCGGACGTGGGACAATTGTGCCCATAAGTTTATTGTGCCGTTGAGCCGAGGAGTCGTTATGCCACGCGAGACCAATGCCGCCAAACGCGAGCGCGCCGTTGAGGTGTGTGAGCGCCTCAACCGTCGCTATGGCCCGGTCGAGTGCTTTTTGGACCACGAGAATCCCTTCCGCCTGCTGATCGCGGTGCTGCTCTCGGCGCAAACGACCGACGCGCAGGTCAACAAGGTGACGCCGAAGCTGTTTGCCCAGTGGCCCACGCCCGAGGCCATGGCCGGGGCGAGCGTGGCTGACGTGGCGGGCACCATCAAGTCACTCGGCTTCTACAAGAGCAAAGCCAAGCATGCCGTCGAGGCCGCGCAGATGATCGTCGCCGACTATGGCGGCGAGGTGCCGGCCGACATGAAGGAACTCGTGAAGCTGCCGGGCGTGGGACGCAAGACGGCGAACATCGTGCTCAACGTGGGGTATGGCATCGTGGAGGGCATTGCGGTGGACACGCATGTCAACCGCATTGCGCACCGCCTGATGCTGAGTCCCAAGACGCATGCCAAGGAGCCGCTCAAGACCGAGCAGGATCTGCTCAAGATTTTGCCGCACGAGTATTGGGAGTCGGTCAACCATCAGTGGATCACCTTCGGTCGTGAGATCTGCGACGCCCGCAAACCCAAGTGTGACGAGTGTCCGCTGGCAGATTTGTGCCCCAGCGTGCGCGTAGCGGGGTAGGGCGGAACACATCTTCGTCTGGCGTTTTTTGCGGGGCTGGGTTTGCCCTTGAGTCGGAGTCCTCTCCATGCGCTACCATGACAGACAATGTATTTGACGTACGACCCGCCGAGCTTGCCCCGGCGGGCTTTTGGCGTTGCGATGCCGGAGGAACAGCATGCTCATTCACCGTATAGCCGCGCAGCTCTACACTGCCGAGGCCTTGCAGACCGTCGAGGCGGGACTCGATGCCGGCGAGGACGTGACGCTGGCTGTGTCGCAGTCGGGCCGCACGCTTATGGCGGCCGCTCAGTTTGCGCGCCGTCCGCGCCCGACGGTCTACATTGTGAGTGGCGAGGATGCGGCCGATCGCGCCGCGCGCAGCCTTGCCGCCTACGTGGGCCTGGCGCACGTGTGCCGTTTTCCCGAGCGCAAGGACTATCCGTGGCGCGAGCAGGCGCCCGACGATGCCGTGGTGGCGCAGCGCTGCGAGGCTCTGGGGCGCATCGTGCGCGGGGACAACTGCATCATGGTTGCCTCGGCCCGCGCGCTGCTGCGCTGCGTGCCGCCGGTCGAGAGCCGCTATTGGGAGTCCACGACCTTTGCGGTGGGCGAGGAGATTCCTTTTGATGAGGTGCCGCAGCGCCTGGTGGGCATGGGCTACACCAATGCCGGCGCCGCCGACGCGCCCGGTCTGTTCCGCGTGCACGGCGACACCGTCGAGGTGTTTCCCGCGCAGGAAAAAGCGCCCGTGCGCATTGAGTTCTTTGGCGACGAGATCGACCGCATCCGTCGCATGGTGAGCTCAACGGGGCAGACCATCGGTAACGAAGACAGCATCGAGATCTTCCCCTGCCGTGAGCTGGCGCTTACCGACGAGGCCGTCCACAACATGCATGTGGCGCTCTATCGCGCCAGCCAGGACGACAGCAAACTGGCAGCGCTGCTCGAGATGGTGGATGCGCGTATCGTCACGCCCGAGCTCGACCGCTTTTTGCCGGTGATGTACGGCCAGACCGTGAGCCCGCTGGCGCACGTGAGCGGCAAGGCGCTCGTGGTGCTGTCCGAGCCGCGCTCGCTGTTCGACGATTGCCTGCGTGCCTACGAGGATATCGAGGCCCGTGCCGGCGAGGCGGGGGTCGACCGACTGGATGGCCTGTATGTACGTGCCCAGCAGCTCGATTTTGGTGCTCAGCAGCGCCTGAACTACGTAAGCCTCATCCGTGCCGGCGGTGCGGTTACGGCCGAGCTCAAGATTGAGCAGCCGGCCATCGCGGGTTCGGACAATCGCTTTATGACGCGCATTCAGGAAGTCGTGGGCAAGCGTTACGCCTGCGTGTTTGCCATTCCCGACCGCGGTGCCCGCGAGTCGATGGAGCTCACCTTTGGCGACGAGGGCATTACCTTTGAGGAATCGCTGACCGCGGCGCCCGAAAACGCCGGCGTCATTGGCGAGCGCGTGCGCGTGGCGGCGGCAGATTCTGCCGACCGTGCTGCCCGTCAGGATGCCCATGCTGCAATTCGCGAGCGCAAGGCCGATGCGCTCAACGCCCGCTCGCTCGAGGCAGGTGCCGCCCAGGCAGCCGCCGGCGCCGCCGTGCCTACTATCTCGCGCGGACGCGTGACCTTTGTCGATGCCGCTCTGCCGCAGGGCGTGGTGGTGCCCGATGCCAACCTGGCCGTGTTCTCGATTGCCGACCTCAACGCCCGCATGGACGCCAACCGCGCGCGCAGCCGCCGCAAGGTGGACATTACGCAGATCACATTCCCGTTTAAGCCGGGCGACTACGTGGTGCACGCCACTCACGGCATCGCACTCTTTAGCGAGATCGCGCGCCAAGAAGTGGGCGGCAAGGAGCGCGACTACTTTTTGCTGGAATATGCCGACGGCGACAAGCTCTACGTGCCGCTCGAGCAGGTCGACCGCATCACGCGATACGTCGGTCCCGACGGTGACAAGCCGCGCCTGACCAGGCTCAATACCGCCGACTGGACGCGTGCCGCCAACAAGGCACGCAAGAACGCCAAAAAGCTGGCGTTTGACCTGGTCGATCTGTATACGCGCCGCTCGTCGATTACCGGTATCGCCTGCCCGCCCGACACGCCCGAGCAGATCGAGATGGAGCAGAGCTTCCCTTACGACGAGACGCGCGACCAGCTGGAGGCCATCGCCGACATTAAGGCCGACATGGAGGCGCCCAAGCCCATGGACCGCCTGCTGTGCGGCGACGTGGGCTTTGGCAAGACCGAGGTCGCTCTGCGCGCGGCGTTTAAGTGCGTTGACTCCGGCCGCCAGGTCATGGTGCTCTGCCCCACGACCATTCTGGCCCAGCAGCACTACGAGACGTTCTTTGAGCGCTTTGCTCCGTTTGGCCTTGAGGTCGAGGTGCTCAGCCGCTTCCGCACACCGGCGCAGCAAAAGCGCGCACTCAAGGCGTTCGCCGAGGGCACGATTGACGTGCTTATCGGCACGCACCGCCTGCTTTCGGCCGATGTGAACCCCAAAAACCTGGGCCTGGTGATCATTGACGAGGAACAACGCTTTGGCGTGCAGCACAAGGAGCAGCTCAAGAACCTGCGCGAGCAGATTGACGTGCTCACGCTTTCGGCCACGCCTATCCCGCGTACCATGCAGATGGCTACGAGCGGCGTGCGCGATATGAGCCTGATCACCACGCCGCCGACCGGGCGTCGTCCCGTGATCGTGCACGTGGGGGAGTACGACCCCGATGTGGTGAGCGCGGCGATTCGCCTGGAGGTGGGCCGCGGCGGCCAGGTGTACTACGTGTCCAACCGCGTTAAGACCATCGATGACGCCGTGGCGCGCGTGCATGAGGCCGCGCCCGAGGCGCGCGTGGGCGTGGCACACGGCAAGATGAGCCCGCGCGAGGTCGAGGACGTGATGATTGAGTTCGCGACCAAAAAGATCGATGTGCTCATCGCCACGACCATCGTGGAGAGCGGCATCGACAACGCAACGGCCAACACGCTGATCATCGAGGACTCGCAGCGCCTTGGCCTGGCGCAGCTCTACCAGCTCAAGGGCCGTGTGGGCCGCTCTGCCACGCAGGCCTACGCGTACTTTATGTTCCCCGGCGAGCTGCCGCTCACCGAGGAGGCAACGGCGCGCCTGACCGCACTTTCCGAGTTCCAGGACCTGGGCAGCGGCATGCGCATCGCCATGCGCGACCTAGAGATCCGTGGCGCCGGTTCGCTTATGGGAGCCGAGCAGCACGGCAACCTGTCGAGCGTGGGCTTTGATCTGTTTACGCAGATGCTGGGCCAGGCCGTGGCCGAGGCGCGCGGCGATGACGACGCCGGCGTGGAGGCGGCGAGCGTGGGTATTAACCTGCCGGCCGACTACTTCTTGTCCGAGGAGTACCTGCCGGCGGTGGACCAGCGCGTGCTCGTGTACCGTAAGCTCGCAGCGGCCGAGGACCTGGAGAGCATTGACGAGGTGCAGGAAGAGACCGAGGCCGCGCATGGTGAGCTGCCGTTGGCGGGACTCAACCTGTTCAATCGCGCGCGCATCCGCATTCGCGGCGAGCGCCTGGGGCTCGAGAGCGTCACGCTCAGCGGCGGTCGCATCACGTTTTTGGGCGTCGACGTGCCCAAGAAGGTGGCCTTTGAGCTTAAGACCCGCTATGGCGCGGTGAACTTCCCCAAGAGCCGCAAGCTGTCGGTGCCCTACAAGGCGGGCGCCGGTGCGGGCAGCGGCTTGGGCCGCGGCCTTGACGCCAACGACGGCACCGGCCCTGTGGCCGCGGCGCTCATGCTGCTGCAACAGTTGGGTGCTAGCGACGACGACTAGCGGGTCGACGCTGCAAACGCTCCATTTGGGCAATCTGACCCTCACTCGTCGGTCGCGTGCGCAAGTACGCTTCCCTCCTCCTTCGGGCCACCTTGCCACAAATGGAACGTTTTCGCTCACTTATGCTCAACCTGTAAGGGTATTTATGGGACAAAGCTATCTTTGCCCCACCACGTTGCGGGTCGACCCTTCGCCCGATCGAAAGGAAAGCATGTTCGGATACATCTATAAGAAAGATGTCGCCATTATCGCGGTTGCCC
Source organism: uncultured Collinsella sp. (assembly GCA_902492185.1). GTDB lineage: Bacteria > Actinomycetota > Coriobacteriia > Coriobacteriales > Coriobacteriaceae > Collinsella. The sequence continues at coordinate 4,652 of CABUKY010000022.1, read as the reverse complement.
TGTGTCTTTGTCTGGGCGCGGGCAGTTTCTTCGATTATCAGATCTCGAGCGCGCTGTTCAATATCGGCAGCATGTACGGTCGCTTTATCGAGGCCGCCGGCGAGCTGCCGTTTGAGCTGACGGCGAGCATCGCGGGCGTTATGCTCGTGCGCGCGGTGCGTCCCGACTCCAGGGGGAGCAAATGGCTCGCCGTGCTCGGCATCCTCGTCAACATTGGCCTGGCCGGCTACGAGATCGTTTCGTCCCTGCGGGTTGGCGGCAAACTCATCGCGGTTCAGTTGGTGCTGACGTTTGTGCTGGTCATCGCCGCCAACCTTGTCGTCTATCGCCTCACGCGCACGACCGAGCCCGACGAACTCACGCGCTGGGCGTTGATGGTGCTTGTCGTGTGGGTCGCTCAGGCCATCATCCTCAACGTGATTGTCAAGCCGCTGTGGTCGCGCCCACGCATGCGCGTGATCGAGGTGACGCAGGGACTCGAGTTTCAGCCGTGGTGGGTGATCGGCAACCCCGACAAGTGGGCCTATATTGCCGCCGGTGTAGTCAAGGACGGCTTTAAGTCGTTTGCGAGCGGACACACGGCGCACGCGGCAATCGGCCTCATGCTCGCTGGGCTTCCCGCGACGGCCTTTAAGGAAAAGCCGTCGCGCCGTCGTGTGGTCTTTTGGACGGCGGCTGTGGTCGCGGCGCTCGTCGCGTTTGGCCGCATCGTGATCGGAGCGCACTTTTTGAGTGACGTGAGCTGCGGTTTTGCTCTGGTACTGGCACTTGAGTGCCTTGCCGCGCGCATTGCCTATCCCAGCGGCGTACAATAGCTCCGTTTGAATCATCTGGCCGATACCCGGTAAGAGAGGATTGCCATGCTCGCGTTCAACAACGACTATTCCCACGGCGCACACCCAGCGGTGCTGCAGGCGCTCGTCGACACCAATATGGAGCCGCAGCCCGGCTACGGTACCGATGCACATACCGAGCGTGCCAAGCAACTTATTCGCGAGGCCTGCCAGGCGCCTGACGCCGACGTGTTTTTCCTGGTGGGCGGCACGCAGGCTAACGCGACGGTGATCGACATGCTGCTTGCGCCGTACGAGGGCGTCGTTGCTGCCGAGACTGGCCACGTTGCCTGCCACGAGGCGGGCGCCATCGAGTTTGGCGGCCACAAGGTGCTCACCATCCCCGGCTACGAGGGCAAGATGCACGCCGAGGACCTCGAGAACTATATCCAGGTGTTCTACGAAAACGAGAGCTACGAGCACACGGTGTTCCCGGGTGCCGTGTACGTGAGCCTATCGACCGAGTACGGCACGCTGTACTCCAAGGCCGAGCTCGCGGCGATTCACGCAGTGTGCCAGAAGCGCGAGATTCCGCTGTTTGTGGATGGCGCCCGCCTGGCCTATGCGCTGGCGGCCGATGAGTGCGACATTACCCTGCCCGAGCTGGCGCAGCTGTGCGACGTGTTCTACATCGGCGGCACCAAGTGCGGCGCGCTCTGCGGCGAGGCTGTGGTGTTCTGCGGCATGCGCGCCCCGGCGCATCCCATTCCGCGTATTAAGCAGCACGGCGCGCTGTTGGCCAAGGGCCGCCTGACGGGCGTGCAGTTTGAGGCGCTCTTTACCGACGGCCTGTATTTTGAGATTGGCCGTCAGGCGATCGAAACCGCGCAGGCGCTTCGTCGCGTGCTGCACGAGCACGGCTACCGGTTCTTCTTGGAGACGCCGACTAACCAGCAGTTCGTGATTCTGCCCAACGAGGACATGGCGCGCATTCGCGAGCATGCGGCGATCGAGTACTGGGAAAAGTACGACGAGACCCACACGGTGGTGCGCTTTTGCACCAGCTGGGCCACGACGCAGGAGGATATCGACGCGTTGGCGGCTGTCCTGTAGCCTGATGTAATGACGGGGGGCCGCCTTGCGCTGGGTTTGGCGCAAGGCGGCCTCTGTTTTTGAGGGGGAAGGGTTGTATGACCGAGATGTCCGAGCCGACGATTCGCCTGGCGACGCCCGATGATGCGCCGGCGTTGCTTGCCATCTATGAGCCGTATGTGCGCCAGACGGCGATTACCTGCGAATACGAGGTGCCGAGCGTTGAGGAGTTCGCCGGGCGTATTGAGCGTACGCTCAAGCGCTATCCGTATTTGGTGATGGAGTTGGACGGGCGTCCGGTAGGCTATGCCTACGTGAGTCCGCTTAACAGCCGCGAGGCATACGACTGGTCGGTCGAGACATCGATCTACCTGGCACGCGATGTGCGCCATGGCGGGCTGGGTCGCAAGCTGCACGATGCGCTCAAGCGGTGCCTGATCGCGATGGGCATCACCAATATGTGCGCGCTCATCGCCGTGCCGCACGACAAGGACGACGAGTATCTAACGCACAATAGCCAGGACTTCCATGCCCATATGGGGTATCGCCTGGTGGGTGCCTTCGACCGCTGCGCCCAAAAGTTCGGCCGCTGGTACGACATGTGCTGGATGGAGCTGGTCCTTGCCGAGCGCACACCCAACCAACCCAAACCAATCTGGTTCCCCGACCTCCCCAAACCTACCATTTAGGGGCAGGTTTATTTTGGCAGGTTAGCCGATGGGCTCGGTGTATTTGGCACGGTCGGTGCGCTGGATGCGCTTGGAGACATGGAGCGGTCGGCCGTCGGTGTCGTAGACGTAGTCGGTGATCAGGATCAGCGCCTGCCCGCGCTCAACGTTGAGCAAAAACGCCTCGTTTTGCGAGGCATAGCACACCTCAAAGGTCTTGTGTCCCTGTGCCGGCGCGCGATGGAATTCCTGGCGCAGCGTGGCGTAGAGCGAACCGTTGATATCGCGATCGATGAGCGTCTCGAAGCTTGGCGGCAGGTAGGTGGTCTCTAGGCACAGCGGCGCATCGTCCAGATAACGCAGTCGGACAAGTTTGACGAGCTTGCTGCCCACGGCGACATCGAAGAACTTGGCCGCATTGCCCGCGGCCTTGGCAAAGCCCGAGTCCACCGTGCGCGTGGTGGGCTTCATACCCTGGCCCTGGACCTGTGTCGTGTAGCTCGAAAACACCAGGTTGTTCTCGTGGAGCGCCGGCGTGTCGGCCACAAAGGCGCCACGCCCGCGCTCGGTGCGCACCAGGCCCTCATCAACGAGCACCTTAAGGGCGTGGCGTACGGTGCTGCGCGACAGCCCCGATTCGTCCATGAGTTCCATCTCGGACGGCAGCTTGTCTCCGCGTGCGTAGGTGCCGGAGGCGATGCGGTCGCGCAGCATGCCCGCCAAGCGCTCGTATTGGGTCAGTCTCTTTTTAGATGAAGCGTTCATGCGATCAACCTGTATCTAACCTGTATGCGTATCTAATCAAGCATGTATTCAATACAACAACAAAACCGCTGGTAGCAAGTTATCGAAAACCGTATTAGCAAATTTTCTAAGACAAATATAGCATACAACTAGTCGACATAACCAAAACATGTATGTAACTTGTATGCCATCGAGAGCATCAAACGAGAAGAAAGGCTGATGCACGATGACTACTCAGGAACAGGTTAAGGATGTCGTCTCCCAGGTTTTGGCTGACAAGGCAGACAAGGGCGGCATCAAGCGCGTTGTGTGGATTGGCGCTGGCGGATCCAACGGCGGCAACTATCCTGCCCAGTACTTTATGGAGCACGAGGCCACGCAGGTCGTGAGCTCCAGCTACACCAGCAACGAGTTCGTGCACGCCACCCCGGCCTACGTCAACGAGAACACCCTGGCCGTCGTCGTGTCCATGCGCGGCACCAAGGAGACCATCGTTGCCGCCCAGGTCGCCAAGGACCACGGCGCCAGCACCATCGCCATCTATGTTGACGAGTCCGGCCTCACCGAGGTCTGCGACTACAAGATTCAGTACGACAGCCTGGCCGTCGACGAGTCCTGCATGGGCCGCACCAACTCCGCCGTCGTGACCATGATCGCCATGGAGCTTACGCAGCAGACCGAGGGCTATGCCGAGTACGAGACCGCTATGGCCGCCTTCGACCTGGTTGACCCCATCTATCGTAAGGCCGTCGAGTACACCCGTCCGCTTGCCGCCAAGTGGGCCGAGCAGAACGCCGACAAGCCCTGCATTAACGTCATGGCCCAGGGCCCGCTCTTTGGTGCTGCCTACGTCTTTAGCATCTGCAACGTGCAGGAGATGCTGCAGATCGACTCCTGCACCATCAACACCTGCGACTTCTTCCACGGCCCCTTCGAGATTCTGGACAAGCGCACCTCGCTGTTCCAGCTCATCGGCGTCGGCCGCAGCCGCTGCAACGACGAGCGCGGTATCCGCTTCGTCAACCAGTACGGTGGCGAGCGCGTCTATCAGCTCGACGCCAAGGAGCTCGGCCTCAACGACATCAAGGACAGCGTGAGCGAGTACTTCAACCACCTGATCTTTGCCCCGATCCTCAACAACGTGTACATGCGTGCGCTCTCTGCCGTCACCCACAAGGACTACATGACGCGCCGCTACATGTGGAAGCTGGACTACTAGGGGATAGAGCGGCCTAACAGCTCGATGTCCTCATAAGTTGCGGTGGAATAGTTCCTGTTTGGGGGCTTGAAGCCTCTATTTAGGAACTATTTCACCGCAACGGGGGTGCGGACAGAAAGTTGGACCGCGGGGCGGTCCGGACTGGAGGTTCGCATG
>CABUKY010000021.1 GCA_902492185.1 uncultured Collinsella sp. | reverse complement strand
CGGCATGCGCACCCTGGGCGCTCCCGAGAAGGGCGACCCGCGCGTCATCTCCGGCGAGTCCGGCGCTGTGACCACCGGTCTGGTCGAGACTCTCATGCTCGATCCCGAGTACGCCGAGCTCAAGGAACTCATCGGCCTGGACAAGACGAGCTCCGTGCTCTGCTTCTCCACCGAGGGCGATACGGATCCCGACCAGTATCGCCGCATTGTTTGGGAAGGCGAATATCCCACTTGCTAATCGTTGGGGCGGAGTAAATAGGTATCGCTCCGCCACCTCAAAGGTAGATTCCTTCGTTTGAAAGGTTATGAACAATGGCTAAAGAACTCGATTTCGACGCTATCAAGGCTGCTGCTGAGTCTCATCGTGCTGATATGACTCGCTTCCTGCGCGCTATGATCTCCCATCCCTCTGAGTCCTGCGAGGAGGGCGAGGTTGTCGCTTGCATCAAGGCCGAGATGGAGAGCCTTGGCTATGACGAGGTCAAGGTCGACGGTCTGGGCAACGTCATGGGCTTTATGGGCGAGGGCGACAAGATCATCGCCATCGACTCCCACATCGACACCGTCGGCATCGGCAACATCGAGAACTGGGATGCCGATCCCTATGAGGGCTACGAGACCGACGAGATCATCTACGGCCGCGGCGGCTCCGACCAGGAGGGCGGCATGGCTTCTGCTACCTACGCTGCCAAGATGATGAAGGACATGGGCCTCATCCCCGAGGGCTACAAGATCATGGTCGTCGGCACCGTCCAGGAAGAGGACTGCGACGGCATGTGCTGGCAGTACATCTACAACAAGGATGGCATTAAGCCCGAGTTCGTCATTTCCACCGAGCCCACCGACGGCGGCATCTATCGCGGTCACCGCGGCCGCATGGAGATCCGCGTCGACGTTCACGGTACCTCCTGCCACGGCTCCGCTCCCGACCGCGGCGACAACGCCATCTACAAGATGGCCGACATCATCGCCGACGTCCGCGCTCTCAACAACAACGGCTGCGACGAGTCGACCGACATCAAGGGTCTCGTCAAGATGCTCGACCCCAAGTACAATCCCGAGCACTTCGAGGATGCCCGCTTCCTGGGCCGCGGCACCTGCACCGTCAGCCAGATCTTCTACACCAGCCCCAGCCGCTGCGCCGTGGCCGACTCCTGCGCCATCTCCATCGACCGTCGCATGACCGCCGGTGAGACCTGGGAGTCCTGCCTGGACGAGATCCGCAACCTGCCGGCCGCCAAGAAGTACGGCGACGACGTGAAGGTCTCCATGTACATGTACGACCGTCCGTCCTGGACCGGCGAGGTCTACGAGACCGAGGCTTACTTCCCCACGTGGATCAACAAGGAGACCGCTCCGCACGTCAAGGCTCTCGTCGACGCCCACAAGGCCATGTTCGGTGACGAGCGCATCGGCTGCGAGCCCAGCATGGACAAGCGCACCGGTCGCCCGCTGTGCGACAAGTGGACCTTCTCCACGAACTGCGTTTCCATCCAGGGCCGCTACGGCATCCCCTGCGTGGGCTTTGGCCCGGGTGCCGAGTCTCAGGCTCACGCTCCCAACGAGGTCACCTACAAGGACGACCTGGTCACCGCTGCCGCCATGTACGTGGCTGCCCTGAACCTCTACGATCCGAGCAAGGCCGATGGCGACGCCACCGTGTTCCGCGCCGGTCTGACCAACAACAAGATCGATTAGTCCCATTCCTCGATTTTGTTGAGCCGGGGGCCGCTCGTGTCCCCGGCACCCCCTGTTGACTTGGGGCCCGCGGTCGTTATCTCCCATGCTTCCTCAACGGTGGCGGGTCCTCGTCATGGTGCTCTGCATGTTCTAGCCACACGCGCATGCCGGAGCACATCTACTCATTGCGATCGTTTCATCTTTAGAAAGGACATTTCCATGGACGCTAAGTTTACCGAGCTCGTCGAGCAGCTGAACGGCCTCGATTTTAAGGGTATGTACGGCAGCGATTTCCTGCACACTTGGGACAAGACCACCGATGAGCTCAAGGCTCTCTACATCGTCGCCGACGCCCTGCGCGAGCTGCGCGAGAACAACGTTTCGTCCAAGATCTTCGACTCGGGCCTGGCCGTCTCCCTGTTCCGCGACAACTCCACCCGTACGCGCTTCTCCTTCTCTAAGGCCGCCAACCTGCTCGGCCTTGAGCTGCAGGACCTGGACGAGAAGAAGTCCCAGATCGCCCACGGCGAGACCGTCCGCGAGACCGCTACCATGATCTCCTTCATGGCCGACGTCATCGGCATCCGCGATGACATGTACATCGGCAAGGGCGACGCCTACATGACCGAGGTCTCTGAGTCCGTGCAGCAGGCCTACGAGGACGGCGTTCTGGATCACCGTCCCACGCTCATCTCCCTGCAGTCCGATTCCGACCACCCCACGCAGTCCTCTGCCGACATGCTCTACCTCATCAACGAGTTTGGCGGCCTCGAGAACCTCAAGGGCAAGAAGGTTGCCGTCACCTGGGCCTATTCGCCCTCTTACGGCAAGCCGCTGTCCTGCCCGCAGTCGCTGATCAGCCTGCTGCCCCGCTTTGGCATGGACGTCACCCTGGCTCACCCCGAGGGCTATGACCTCATGCCCGAGGTCGTCGAGCGCGCCAAGGGCTACGCCGCCGAGTCCGGCACCACCTTTAAGCAGGTCAACACCATGGCCGAGGCCTTCGAGGGCGCCGACATCGTGATCCCCAAGAGCTGGGCTCCGTTTGCCGCCATGGAGAAGCGCACCAACCTGTACGCCGAGGGCGACGACGCCGGCATCGCAGCGCTCGAGAAGGAGCTGCTCGCCCAGAACGCCACCCATCAGGACTGGTGCTCCACGACCGAGCTCATGGAGAAGACTGCCAACGGCCAAGACACCATCTTTATGCACCCGCTGCCCGCCGACATCTCCGGTGTTTCCTGTGAGCACGGCGAGGTTAACGCCGACGTCTTCGACATGCACCGCGTGGGCATGTACAAGGAGGCCAGCTACAAGCCGTACGCCATCGCTGCCATGATGTTCCTGCAGAAGGTTGCCGATCCCGCCGCTACCCTCAAGGCCCTCGACGAGCGCAACACCGCCCGTTGGCTCCAGGCCTAAAGCCGGGTTGAGGTAAGCCATGTAAAGGGGGCGCTCTGCCAACCGGCGGGGTGCCCTTTTTTGCATCGCGGGCGTGCGGGATAAGCGCTTTCGATGTGGATGCCCGCGGCGCGAGTTATGGGTACGATGGTTTCGGGGGAGGTATCACCATGAGACTTGGATGCGTCATTATGGCTTCGGGCGAGGGCAAGCGGTTTGGCTCTAACAAGATGCTTGCCGATATCTATGGCGAGCCGCTGATTGCCCGGGCCATCGATTCGGTTCCCCGGGGCTTTGACGTCGTGGTTTCGACGCGTTGGCCCGAGGTCGCTCAGATTTGCGAGGACAAGCATTGCCCGTGCGTTCTGCACGATGGCGAGCTGCGCAGCGAAAGCGTCCGTGCGGGCCTTTCGTGGGGAGTCGAACGCAACTGGAAAGGTTGCCTCTTTTTGCCGGGCGACCAGCCGCTTGTGAGCACGGACTCTTTTGAGGCCATGGTTCGCGCGTTTGACGAGCGTGGCCGCAAACATCCGGTGCGCTTGGCGTGCAACGGTGAGCTTTCGAGCCCGGTGCTCTTTCCGGCGGAACTATTCGATGCACTCATGCGTCTTGAGGGCAAGGACGGCGGGGGCTCGATTCTCAAGGACCGTACCGACGTGGTGCTGGTCGAGGCGCGTGCCTACGAGCTGTGGGATGTCGATACCGCAGAGGGACAGCGACGCATAACGGAGCATATCGCGGCCTGCTCGTATTTTGATCGCGTGGCCAACTGTATGAATCGATAAGGAGCAACATGATCATCATCAAAAACGGCGCGCTCGTGACGCCCCAGGGGCTTCGCCGCGCCGATCTTGCCATGGAGGGCGACAAGATTGTGCGGATTGCCGCGGCGATTGAGCCGGCCGAGGGCGATACCGTCGAGGACGCCGCGGGCTGCTGGGTGTTTCCCGGCTTTATCGACGGCCACACGCACATGCAGTGCTGGACTGGCATGGATTGGACAGCCGATAGCTTTGAAACCGGCACGCGTGCGGCTGCCTGCGGCGGTACGACGACCATCGTGGACTACGCGACGGCTGATCGCGGCGTGACCATGCCCGATGCCTTGGCCGAGTGGCATCGCCGTGCCGACGGAACCTGCACGGCCAACTACGCCTTTCATATGGCACTCGCCGAGTGGAATGAACGCAACCGCGCCGATCTTTCGGCTATGCGCGAGGCGGGCGTATCGTCGTTTAAGACCTACTTTGCCTACGATCATTTGCGCCTGGACGATGCCGAGACGCTCGAGGTGCTCGAGGAGCTCAAGCGTATTGGCGGCATACTGTGCGTGCATTGCGAGAACGGTACGCTGGTGAATGAGCTGCAGAAGCGCGTGTACGAGCAGGGGATTCATGGGCCCGAGGGGCATGCGCTCAGCCGCCCGGACGTGTGTGAGGCCGAAGCCGTGAGCCGCCTGCTGTATCTGGCGCACCTGGCCGGCGACGCCCCAGTCAACGTGGTGCACCTTTCGACCAAGTTGGGGCTCGGGGCCATTCGTGCTGCCAAAGCGCGCGGGCAGAAGAATATCTATGTCGAGACCTGCCCCCAATATCTGATGCTTGACGACACCTGCTATCTGGAGCAGGGCGAGGACGGCTTTGCGGGCGCCAAGTACGTGATGAGCCCGCCGCTGCGCCATGCCGGTGACCGTGCGGCACTGCGCGAGGCGCTTGTGGCCGGCGAGATCGATACGATTGCGACCGATCATTGCAGCTTTAACCTGCACGGGCAAAAGGACCGCGGGCGCGACGATTTCCGCGCGATTCCCAACGGCGGGCCCGGCGTGGAGCATCGTCCCGTCGCGATTGCCACGAGCTTTGAGGGACAGCTGGGACCCGAGGACCTCTGCCGCTTGATGAGCGAGAACCCGGCGCGCGTGTTTGGCATGTACCCGCGCAAGGGCTGTCTTGCCGAGGGTGCCGATGCCGACGTGTGCGTGTGGGATCCTTGCGCGCGTTGGACGATCAGCGCCGCGACACAGCATCAGGCCGTGGACTACACGCCGCTCGAGGGCTTTGAGGCACATGGCCGCGCCAAGGCCGTGTTTGTGAACGGCGTGCTGGCGGCACGCGACGGCGAGCCCACCGGAGCCCAGCCCGGCCGCTACGTCCCCCGCTAGCAGCAAAGATGCCGTGTCCCCTCCTCAGTTGCGGTGAAATACGGACTGTTTGCGGCCAAACAGTCCGTATTTCACCGCAACTGAGGAGATGGGGCCGGCTACTTGAGGCTGCTGGCGACGACGGGGTGGTCGAGAGCTGCCTCGAAGCGGTCGGCCATCGTGGGGTCGCTGAGCGTGTCGACTTGGTTGAGCATGATACGGGCATTGTTGAGGTTCAGCATCCGCAGCTCGGCATTGAGCACCTGGGCGACGCGCTCTGGGGTGGCAGTGTCGGTGAGCTCGCAGCCGCAACGCTCGCAAAAGAGCTCGGGGCGGTGGACGGCTTCGTGGATGGGCTTGCCGAGCCCTGAGGCGCCGACGATCCAGACGATGTTGGCCGTGCCAGAGGGAATCACCGGCTCCCAGGCGGCGTGGGCCTTGAGCGGGAGCCGCTTGCTGCCGTCCGCCTCGGCCAGGACATAGTCAAAGCGCTGCGCCAGCTGGTCGAGCGGCTCGGCAGGGGAGGAGAGCTTGCCCGTCTCCGGGTCCAAAATACCCGCCTGGCAGATACTTCCGCGGCTCATGCCAGCGCATGCCTCGCAGGTGCAGCCGGGAACATGCAGGGCCCCCGGCTTCCAAGGCGCGGCGTCCAGACGACGGCCCGACCCGTCCCATGGCACGCCGGCGACGGGGAACATATGCGTGGTGGTGCAGAGGAGCACGCGGTCGCCAGCGCGCATAAGCTCAAGGCCGAGCGTCTTGAGCAACGTCGACTTGCCGCCGCTGCCGATAATCGCGGTAATGCCCGGCTCGATCCTGAGCGCCGAGGCAAGATTGCCGCTAACCGTTTCCATCTGTTCACCGCCGTATAATACTGTGATAATAAATAATCATCAGAGTAGCGGTCGAACCGCTTTTGCTCTGCTCAAACCGTAGCACAGGGAGGTGTCCCGGGAATGCTCGTTTATGTTCGCGGCGCCGGCGATATCGCCACGGGCGTTGCCGCTCGCTTGGTACGCGCCGGCGTGTCGGTCGTTATGGCCGATATCGCGGTTCCCACGTGCATCCGCCGCACAATCAGTTTTTGCGAGGCCATTCGCCTGGGCGAGGTCGAGGTTGAGGGCATTCGCGCTCGCCTGGCGCAGACGTCGGCCGAGGCGCTTGAGATTACCGGGGCTGGAGACGTCGCCGTCGTGGTGGACCCCCAGGCGCAGATGCTCGACGAACTGAAGCCCGCGGCTGTGGTCGACGCGATTTTAGCCAAGCGCAACCTGGGCACCACGCGCGACATGGCGCCTGCCGTCATCGCCGTGGGGCCGGGCTTTACCGCGCCGGTTGATTGCGATGCCGTGGTCGAGACTATGCGCGGGCATTTTTTGGGCCGCGTCATTACCCAGGGCTCGCCCCAGCCCAACACGGGCGTGCCGGGCGTGATCGCCGGCTATGGCAAGGAGCGCGTTATCCACAGCCCCGCCGCCGGCGTGTTTCGGTCCGACCGCGCAATCGGCGACATCGTGCGCGCCGGAGACGTGATTGGCTACGCGGGCGATACGCCCATGCGCACGCAGATCGATGGCTGTCTGCGCGGGCTTTTGGCGAACGGCGCGCAGGTGACCGAGGGCTTTAAATGCGCCGATGTCGATCCGCGCGGCGATGCCAGCTATATCAACTACATTTCGGACAAGGCGACGTCGGTCGGCGGCGGCGTGCTCGAGGCACTCGCTATGCTCACCGATATCTTTAGAGGATAGAAGGCGGCAATGGAAAAGCTCGATGTTGTGAATGCGGCGCTTGCCGCCCTGCGTGCTGGCGAGACGTGCGAGCTGGCGGTCGTGGCCGGCACGGCGGGGTCGTCACCGCGCGGTGTGGGCGCATGGATGGCCGTCTTTGCCGATGGCAGCCAGGCGGGCACTATCGGCGGCGGCAAGATTGAGCTCTTTGCGCTGGATGAGGCGCGCGAACTCCTGAGCGCGGGACAGTCGCGTCTGGTCCGCTACACCATGGGCGGCGAGAACTCCGATACCGGCATGATCTGCGGCGGAGCCATTTGCCTGTGCTATCTGCATCTGGATGCGACCCAGGCACCGTTGTTCCAGGAAATTGCCGACGTCTTGGCCTATCGGCGCATCGGCGACTTCGTCATCGACTTTGAGCCGTTTATCGCGAGCGCGCTCGAGGGCGATGTGGTCGAGTACCATGGCGAGGCATCGCGCCATACCATTGCCGGCTGCCCCGAGCTTTCGCTGGTGGAGGAGGGGAGTAAGGTCACCTACACCAACGCCGCCTCCGAGATTCCCGCGGCGCACATCGAGACGCTCTGCCCCGAGGGCCTGACCTATATCTTTGGCTGCGGCCACGTGGGCGCCGCGACGGCGCGGGTGCTCACGGCGGCGGGCTTTGCCGTCGTGGCGTGCGACGACCGCCCCGGCACGCTGACCCCCGATTGGGTGCCCGGTGTCTACGATCGTCGCTTGGTCGATTACAAGAACCTGAGCGAGCTGTGCCCCATCGGCCCGCGCGACCTGGTGGTCGTCGCCACGGCGGGTCACAAGTCCGATATCGACGTGGTGATTCAGGCCATGCGCGCCAAGCCTGCCTACCTGGGCTGTCTGGGCTCGCGCCGCAAGACGGCCTTTGTGCGTGCCCGCCTGGAGCAGGAAGGCTTTACGCAGGACCAGATCGGCGAGCTGCACCTTCCGATCGGCGTTGCCATCGAGGCCGAGGACCCCGAGGAGATCGCCATCTCCATCGCCGCCGAGATGATCCACCTGCGGCCGCACCAAGCTCGTCCCCCGCAAGCGCTAATCGCATCCCCACCAATAAGTTGCGGTGAAATACGGATTGTTTAAGCCTGTTAGGCCGCCCAACAGTCCCTATTTCACCGCAACTGCTTGTTGGGACCCATTTGTGCGGGGGAGTTGTGGAGTTGTGCAGGCAGACGAGGTTTTTCTGGAAATACGCTCACGATGCGCGTATAGTACCGATTGTTTTGTCGGCTCCTGCTGCGTCGAGTCCAAACCGCAAAATGCCATGAGCGGCGCGGATGCAGCCAGGAGGCACGAGGACAACCCATCGTGGCCACGCCCCGTGCTTAAAACCCCAAGAAGGAGTGAACAATGGCAGAAGAGAAGTATGTGCCGCGTCTGAAGACCAAGTACAACAACGAGGTCAAGCAGCAGCTTCAGGACAAGTTCCAGTACGAGAACGTCATGATGATCCCCAAGTTTGAGAAGATCGTCGTGAACATGGGTGTCGGCGAGGCCGCTACCGATTCCAAGGCCATCGACGGTGCCGTGCGCGACCTGCGCGCCATCACCGGACAGCAGCCGATGATCACCCGTGCCCGTAAGTCCATCGCTACCTTCCGCCTGCGCGCTGGTATGCCGATCGGCTGCAAGGTTACCCTGCGTGGCGACCGTATGTGGGAGTTCTTCGATCGTCTGACCTCCGTCGCGATCCCCCGTATCCGCGACTTCCGCGGCATTTCCGCCAAGAGCTTCGACGGCCGTGGTAACTTCTCCATGGGCGTCACCGAGCAGCTCATCTTCCCCGAGATCGACTTCGATTCCGTCGATCACCAGCGTGGTATGGACATCACTTTCGTGACCACCGCCAACACCGATGAGGAGGCCAAGGCCCTTCTGGACGCCTTCGGTTTCCCGTTCAAGAAATAGGTTCACCTGCCCTATAAGCGCCGTTCCCACAAGGGGGCGGCGCTTGGGGCGAACAATACTCTATGTGAGGAGGATATAAGTGGCTAAGACATCGATGATCGTCAAGTGCAATCGCAAGCAGAAGTTCTCTACTCGTGAGTACACGCGCTGCCAGCGCTGCGGCCGTCCGCACTCTGTGTACCGCAAGTTCGGCCTGTGCCGTGTCTGCTTCCGCGAGCTTGCACTCAAGGGCGAGCTTCCCGGCGTTAAGAAGGCCAGCTGGTAAGTCACTACCAGCGTTTCAAGCATCAGTTTGGAACAGGGAAAACGCGCTAAAAAGGCTTTGCCGTTAAGGGCGGCGAAGAACCAAGAGCACGTGTTCATCAAGAACGAAGGAGAATCTGTATGAACCTTACAGACCCGATCGCAGATATGCTTACGCGCATCCGTAACGCTAACTCTGTGAACAAGGCCACGGTCTCCATGCCGAGCAGCAAGAAGCTCGTCGAGATCGCTCGTGTTCTGCACGAGGAGGGCTACATCGAGGGCTACGATGTCGAGGACACCGTTCCCCAGAAGACTCTGCACATCACGCTTAAGTATGGTCCCAAGAAGGCTAAGGTCATCAACGGCATCCGCCGCATTTCCAAGCCGGGCCTGCGTAAGTACACCGGCGTTGCCGACATGCCCCGCGTCCGCGGTGGCCTTGGTACCGCCATTATTTCCACCAGCCATGGCGTCATGACCGACCGCGATGCTCGCAAGCACAACGTCGGCGGCGAGATCATCGCTTACGTCTGGTAATTCGCTCGGTAGGTAGAAGGAAAGGAGATCACCGTGTCTCGTATCGGTAATAAGCCTGTCCAGATTCCCGCCGGAGTCGAAGTGGCAGTCAACGGCAACAACGTTGTCGTCAAGGGCCCCAAGGGCCAGCTCGAGCTCGATGTCTTTGAGAAGCTCGCTATCAACGTCGAGGACAACGTCCTCACCGTTTCCCGTCCCGACGACGAGCGTGAGACCCGTGCCCGCCACGGCCTCACCCGCGCCCTCATCCACAACATGGTTGTTGGCGTTTCCGAGGGCTTCGAGAAGAAGCTCGAGCTCGCCGGCGTCGGTTACCGCGTGCAGCAGAAGGGCAAGAACCTCGAGTTCTCCCTGGGCTTCTCGCACCCCGTGATCGTCGAGGCTCCCGAGGGCATCACCTTCGAGGTTCCCGACAACACCCACGTGAACGTCAAGGGTATCAACAAGCAGCAGGTCGGTCAGATTGCCGCTGAGATCCGCGGCCATCGTCCTCCCGAGCCTTACAAGGGCAAGGGTATCCACTACGTTGGCGAGCACATCCGCCGCAAGCTGGGTAAGGCCGCCAAGTAGTCGTAACCGACTCACTCGCATAAGACCAGCACCCCGTCAGGTGCTGGCAAGATCAACCTTTTTAGGAGTTTACGTATGAACAAGCATAAGGCGAAGCTGGAAGGCCTCAAGCGTCGTCAGCGTCGTGTTCGCGGCAAGGTCTCGGGTACCTCCGAGCGTCCGCGTCTTCGCGTGACCCGTACTAACGCCAACATCTATGCCCAGATCATCGACGACAGCAAGGGCTCCAGCCTGACGCTCGTCTCTGCCTCGACCCTCGAGGCCGAGTTCAAGGGCACCCACACCTCGAACAAGGAGGCTGCGGAGAAGGTCGGTCAGCTCGTTGGCAAGCGCGCCATCGAGGCCGGCATCACCAAGGTCGCCTTCGATCGCGGTGGCCGTATCTACCATGGCCGCGTCAAGGCCCTCGCCGACGGTGCTCGTGCCGCCGGTCTCGAGTTCTAGGAGGTATGTAGCACATGGCTCGTAATCAGAAGCAGCAGCGCGAGGCCTCCGAGTTCGAGGAGCGCGTCGTTTACATCAACCGCGTGTCGAAGACCGTCAAGGGTGGTCGTCGCATGAGCCTCGTCGCTCTCGTCGTCGTTGGCGACGGCAAGGGCAACGTCGGCGTTGGCATGGGCAAGTCCGCTGAGGTGCCCATGGCCATCTCCAAGGCATCTCTCGATGCCAAGAAGAACATGTTCCACGTGCCGGTGACCGAGCAGGGCACCATCCCGCACGAGGTTCTCGGCCACTTTGGTGCCGGCCGCATCATCATCAAGCCCGCTGTCGAGGGTACCGGCGTTATCGCCGGCGGCGCTGTGCGTCCCCTCTTCGAGCTTGCTGGCATCAAGAACGTCCTGTCCAAGTCCCTCGGTACCGACAACGGCCTCAACATCATCAAGGCTGCCGTCGAGGGCCTCAAGGAGCTCTCCAGCCCTGAGGACGTCGCGGCTCGCCGTGGCCTGACGGTCTCCGAGATGTTCGTCGGTAAGGAGAACTAAGCATGGCTGACACCATCAAGATCAAGCAGGTCCGCAGCACCAACGGTTGCAAGCAGGACCAGGTCCGTACTGTCCGTGCCCTCGGTCTCCACAGGATCCGCGAGGTTCGCGAGATTGCTGACAACGAGTCCGTCCGCGGCATGATCTTCAAGGTCAAGCACCTTGTCGAGATTGTAGAGGAGTAGCAAATGCAGCTTCACGATCTTCCTCCCGCGCCCGGTTCCACCAAGAACCGCAAGCGCGTCGGCCGTGGCAATTCTTCGGGTCACGGCACCACTTCTGGCCGCGGCCAGAAGGGCCAGGGTTCCCGCTCTGGCGGCACCAAGGGTGCCGGCTTCGAGGGTGGCCAGACTCCGCTGGCCATGCGCCTGCCCAAGCTTCCGGGCTTCCGCAACCCCCGTCGTATCGAGTACACCGCCGTTAACGTTGAGCGTCTCGAGCGTAAGTTCGAGGACGGCGCTGTGATCGACGGTGCCGCTCTTAAGGCCGCTCGCATCACCAAGAGCGAGTTCGAGCCCGTCAAGGTGCTCGGCAATGGTGAGCTCACCAAGAAGTTCACGGTCAAGGTCGACAAGGTCAGCGCTTCTGCGCAGGCCAAGATCGAGGCCGCCGGCGGAAAGGTCGAGCTGCCGTGCTAAATGGTCTTAAGAATGCTTTCCGCATCAAAGAATTGCGCGAAAAGATTCTTTTTACCATAGCTATGCTCGTCGTGTACCGCATTGGTGCGCACGTTCCTGTGCCCGGCATTCCCTTCCAGGGGATGCTGGGCCTTTTCTCGACCGATAACAATTCGGTCGCCGCAGGTGCTATGGCCCTCCTGAATCTTTTCTCTGGCGGCGCGTTGAGCTATGTGTCGGTGTTTTCGCTGGGCATCATGCCTTACATCACCAGCTCGATCATCCTCCAGATGCTCCAGGCCGTCGTGCCTTCCCTGCATGAGCTTGCCCGCGAGGGCGAGGTCGGTCAGACCAAGATTACGCAGTATTCGCGTTACCTCACCCTGGCTCTGGCAATCCTCAACTCCGTGGGTTACCTCTTCCTCTTTAAGAGCTTCGGCATCAGCTTCAATGGCGCCGGCGCTCCCGAGATCATCTTCGACCTCATGATCGTCGGTACGCTCACCGCGGGCGCCATGCTGATCATGTGGATTGGTGAGCTCATCACCCAGCGCGGTATCGGCAATGGCATGTCGCTGATCATCTTCGCGAACATCATGGCCGGTCTGCCGCAGGCTATCTTCTCCAGCACCGAGGGCAACGCCGGTGGCATCATCACCATGGTGATCATCTGCGCCATCATCCTGCTGGTTATCCCGCTGATTGTTTTCCTTGAGCGCGGCCAGCGCCGCATCCCGGTCTCCTACGCTAAGCGCGTCGTGGGCCGTCGCATGATGGGTGGCCAGACCACCTACCTGCCCATCAAGGTCAACACCGCGGGTGTCGTGCCGATCATCTTCGCTTCGGCGCTGCTGTACTTCCCGGCTCAGATTGCCGTGTTCTTCCCCGGCATCGGCTGGATTCAGGCAGTTGCCTCCGCGCTTTCGACCGGTTGGCTCAACTGGGTGCTTAACGTTGTCCTCATCGTGTTCTTCGCGTACTTCTACACCTCCATGGTGTTCAACCCCGATGACACGGCCGATAACCTTAAGAAGCAGGGCGGCTTTATTCCGGGCGTCCGTCCGGGTAGGGCTACCGCGGCCTACATCAAGAACGCGCTCAACAAGATCACGCTTCCCAGCGCTGTCTTTTTGGCGCTCATCGCCATCGTGCCTTCGATCATCTTCTCCTTCACGGGTAACCATCTGATCCAGGCATTTGGCGGCACGTCCATCCTCATCATGGTCGGCGTCGTGCTCGACACGGTCGATAAGCTCGAAGGCCAGATCAAGATGTATGATTACGATGGATTCTTTAAATAGGCTAGAGGAGGATTGCTCATGAACCTCGTATTGCTCGGAGCTCCGGGTGCCGGTAAGGGCACCGTCGCACAGGAGCTCGTCGCCGAGTTTGGCGTCGCCCATATTTCCACGGGCGACCTGCTGCGTGCTGCCGTCAAGGGTGGCACCGAGCTTGGTATTCAGGCTAAGAAGTACATGGACGCTGGCGAGCTCGTTCCCGACCAGCTCGTGATCGACCTTGTCAAGGAGCGCCTTGCCGCCGATGACGCCCAGCAGGGCTTCATCCTCGACGGCTTCCCGCGCAACACCGCCCAGGCTGTGACGCTCGATTCCGAGCTCTCCGCCATGGGTCGCGAGATCGATTGCGCCCTTCTGGTCGATGTGGCCCCCGAGGTCATTATCGATCGTCTGTCTTCGCGTCGCACCTGCCGCGCCTGCGGTTACACCGGCACCGCTGCCGATGCCACCTGCCCCAAGTGCGGTGGCGAGATGTATCAGCGCGACGACGACAAGCCCGAGACCATCAAGAACCGTCTCGACGTCTACGAGAAGTCCACGAGCCCGCTCGTTGACTACTATCGTGGCCAGGGTCTGCTCAAGTCGGTCAACGGTGACCAGGCTCGCGAGACCGTGTACGGGGATGTCAAAGAGGCTCTCGGTCTATGATCAAGATTAAGTCTGCAACGCAAATCGAGCAGATGAAGAAGGCAGGAGCGCTATCTAAGATGGCGCTCCGCCACGTTGGAGCCATGGTGCGCCCCGGCGTTTCGACTTTTGAGCTCGATCAGCTCGCGGAGCAGATTATCCGCATGCATGGTGGCACCCCAGCCTTTAAGGGTTACGGCGGGTTTCCCGGAACCATTTGCGCATCGATTAACGATGCCGTGGTACACGGTATTCCCAACCCCGACATGATCCTGCGCGATGGCGATATCATCTCCATCGATACGGGAGCCGTTGTCGACGGTTGGGTCGGCGATAACGCTTGGACGTTTTTCGTCGGCACCCCCACGCCCGAAGCCAAGGCTTTGTGCGAGGTCACGCGCGATTGCCTTAAGGCTGCCATCGAGCAGGCTGTTCCCGGTAACCATATCGGGGACGTCGGTTATGCCGTTCAGTCCCTCGCCGAGTCTCACGGTTACGGCGTGCTTCGTGATTATGTGGGCCATGGCATTGGCCGCGTGATGCACGAGGACCCCAACGTTCCTAACTATGGAAAGAAGGGGAGGGGCGTTCGCCTCCAGGCCGGCATGGTCATTGCCATTGAGCCGATGGTTACGATGGGTTCCAACCATGTGAGCACGGGTTCCGACGGTTGGATCGTCACGACCAACGACCACCTGCCCGCCGCGCACTACGAGAACACCGTCGCCATTACCAATGACGGCCCGGTGATTCTCACCACGGATGCGCAAGGTGCTTGGTGTTCGCTCCAAGGCGGAGAAATGTAACAAGTTCCACTTAGTTGTGGAGCCATTACGAAGTTATTACGATGCGTGCATACGTGTTGTAGAATACTCAATCGCTGTCGTTTTCTAGAGAAAGATGATTGCTTGTGAAGAAGGAAGACGCAATTGAGCTCGAGGGTACGGTAAAGGAACCGTTGCCCAACGCCATGTTTAAGGTCGAGCTCGAGAACGGTCATTCGGTTCTGTGCAACATTTCTGGCAAGATCCGAATGAATTACATCCGTATTCTCCCCGGTGACAGGGTTGTCGTGGAGCTTTCCCCGTACGACCTGACCCGCGGCCGCATCACCTATCGCTACAAATAGCGGCACGCATACACGCACTCCATTTCCGACTGCAGGCTTAGCTCAACCTACGGTCGGATTGTGTGTGAAGACCAGCCATAGTTTTAAACGCCTGCGGCTGGGCGAGTAGATAGTAGGGAAGTAGTTTGAGCGCTACCGAAAGGAAGAACGATGAAGGTACGTCCTTCGGTCAAGAAGATGTGCGATAAGTGCAAAATCATTAGGCGCCATGGCAAGGTCCTCGTCATTTGCGAGAACCCCCGTCATAAGCAGCGTCAGGGTTAAGAGAGGAGACTACGTTGGCCCGTATTAATGGTGTCGACCTCCCGCGTGAGAAGCGCGTTGAGATCGGTCTGACCTACATTTACGGCATCGGCCGCACCACTGCGACGAAGATTTGCGTCGAGTGCAACGTTAACGTGGATACGCGCGTTAAGGACCTCACCGAGGATGAGGTTAACGCCATCCGCGATTATATCGACAAGAACCAGATCATGGTTGAGGGCGACCTCCGCCGTGAGCGCAACCAGAACGTCAAGCGCCTTATGGACATCGGCTGCAACCGCGGCCTTCGTCACCGCAAGGGCCTCCCGGTCCGCGGCCAGCGCACCCACACTAACGCTCGTACCCGCAAGGGCCCGAAGCGTCAGATCGGTGCTAAGAAGAAGAAATAAGGAGCGCTAGATAGATGGCTACTGCTAAGAAGAACGTTCGCGCTGCCCGTCTGAAGCGCGCGGACCGTAAGAACATTTCCGTGGGCCAGGCTCACATTCGTTCTACGTTCAACAACACGATCGTTTCGATCACCGATCCCCAGGGCAACGTCATTTCCTGGAAGTCGGCTGGCCAGGTGGGCTTCAAGGGCTCCCGTAAGTCCACGCCGTTCGCTGCCCAGATGGCTGCCGAGGCTGCTGCCAAGCAGGCCATGGAGCACGGTATGAAGAAGGTTTCCGTCTTCGTCAAGGGCCCCGGCTCCGGTCGTGAGACCGCCATCCGCTCCCTCCAGGCTGCTGGCCTCGAGGTCTCGAGCATCCAGGACAAGACCCCCATTCCGCACAACGGCTGCCGCCCCAAGAAGCGTCGCCGCGTGTAACTGAAAGGATCGTATCAATATGGCAATCGACAGGACTCCTGTTCTTAAGCGCTGCCGTCAGCTCGGGATCGATCCCGCTGAGCTCGGTTACAGCAGCAAGAAGGAATCTATCCGTCAGCCCAAGCGCCGTCGCAAGGAATCTGAGTACGGCATGCAGCTGCGCGAGAAGCAGAAGGTCAAGTTCATCTATGGCGTTCTGGAGAAGCAGTTCCACGGCTACTTCAACAAGGCCCGTAAGATGAACGGCGTCACCGGTGAGAACCTCATGATCATCCTTGAGTCTCGCCTCGACAACGTCGTCTTCCGTCTTGGCTTCGCCCGCACCCGCAAAGAGGCTCGTCAGTCCGTCCGTCACGGTCACTTCACCGTGAACGGCAAGCGCGTGGACATCCCGTCTTACCGCGTCAAGGCCGGCGACGTCGTCGCTGTCGGCGAGAAGTTCCGTGACCTCCTCCCCATCAAGGAGGCCCTGATTTCCTCCGAGCGCTTTGAGGTCCCTGGCTGGCTCGAGGTCGATATCGAGAAGCTGTCTGGTAACGTGCTCGCTCTGCCGACGCGTGAGCAGATCAGCGGTGATATCAACGAGCAGCTCATCGTCGAGCTCTACTCTAAGTAGTCCATCCGGGCTGCTGAGGCTGGAGGTAATACATGTCAGAATTCATTAGGCCTCAGGTTCAGGTCGAAGAGATCAACGAGACGTCTGCTCGTGTCTCCGTCGAGCCGCTCGAGCGTGGCTACGGCGATACGCTGGGTAACTCCCTTCGTCGCGTTCTTCTGTCCTCGCTCGAGGGTGCCGCCGTCGAGGCTATTCAGATCGATGGCGCGCAGCACGAGTTCATGACCATCCCTAACATGGTCGAGGATGTCACCGACATCGTCCTGAATGTCAAGGGTCTTGTCTTCAGGGCTCTCGGCACGACCGACGAGGCGACCGCCACCATCTCGGTTGACGGCCCCTGCGAGGTCACCGGTGCGGACTTCTTTATTCCGTCCGAGTTTGAGCTGGTTAACCCCGAGCAGCACATCGCTACGCTCACCGAGGGTGGCCATCTCACCATGAGCATGCGCATCGGCTATGGCCGCGGCTATGTTTCTGGCGAGGCCAACAAGCGCGACAACGATCCCATCGGTGTGATCCACGTCGACTCGCTGTACTCGCCGGTTTCCCGTTGCGCCAAGCTCGTTGAGGCTTGCCGTGTCGGTCAGCACACCGACTACGACCGCCTTGTCCTCGAGATCGAGACCAACGGCTCCATCGCCCCGCGCGACGCCGTGGTCCAGGCTGCCAATATCATCAACCAGCATATGGCCGCCTTTATGAACCTTGCCGAGACCCCCGAGGTCGAGGAGGAGGCTTCGATCTTCGCTCCCGAGGTCACAAACGACAACGCCGAGCTGGACAAGCAGATCGAGGATCTGGACCTTTCCGTCCGTTCCTACAACTGCCTTAAGCGCGCCAGCATTCACTCGGTCCGTCAGCTCGTTGAGTTCTCGGAGAACGATCTGCTCAACATCCGTAACTTCGGTGTTAAGTCGATCGAGGAAGTGAAGGACAAGCTTGAGTCCATGGGCCTGAGCCTGAAGGCTTAATGCTTCGCATATTTGAGGAGAAACTAGACCATGCGTCACAACGTTAAGAAGGGCCTGAAGCTCGGCACCGATGCGAGCCACACCAAGGCCATGAAGAAGAGCCTTGCTAAGGCCCTCTTCGAGAACGACCGCATCAAGACCACCGAGACCCGCGCTAAGGCGCTGCGTTCGGTCGTCGATCCGATCATCACCTGGGCCAAGAAGGGCGACCTGCACTCTCGTCGTCTGGCTATCGCCAAGCTCGGCGATAAGCAGCTCGTTGCCGAGATCTTCGACAAGGCTGCTCAGGGCATGTGGCAGGACCGCAACGGCGGTTACACCCGCATCATGAAGCTCGGTAACCGCAAGGGCGACAATGCTCCCATCGTTATCATGGAGCTCGTCACCGAGCCTTGCACGCCTAAGGCTAAGAAGGCTGCTCCGGCCCCCAAGAAGGCCGCTGCTCCCAAGAAGGTCGAGGCTGCCGAGGAGGCTCCTGCTGAGGAGACCGCTGAGTAGACAATCCGTCTGCATAGGCTATATTCGAGGGGTACGTTCGCGTACCCCTCTTTTTTTGCCGAAATGCCATTGCCTGTTTGTTGGGAGCGTCCATGACCGCGCCGTCTGATTTCAATTCGATTCCTGAGCTCGATGCCACGCTCGTTTTCCGCGTGGCCTACGATGGCTCGTCCTACAGCGGCTTTGCCGAGCAGCCCGGTCAGACGACGGTTGCGGGCGAGTTGCGCCGCGCTATCGAGACGCTCCTGCGCCGCCCGATCGACCTGACGTGTGCGGGGCGTACCGATGCCGGCG